>NZ_JAMXXP010000007.1 GCF_024129355.1 Acinetobacter lwoffii
ATTATCAAAGTTCTGTTGCTTTAGCCTGTATATTTTTATGGCTACCTTTATAGGGTTAATTATGAACAGTAAATGTCAACAGACCCTAATATATGTTCGGTTTTAATTTAGATGTTTAAAACCTAAGATCTATGTCTGAGAGGTATTGTTATGGAAACTACGATCATTCTTGCCATCTTGGCGATCATTATCGTATTGCTGATCATTTTTTATAACAAGAAAAAGTGAAAGAGCGATGAGGCATTTTTACTGCTTTGAGGATTTTTATCGAACTTAAAATAAATTCCAGAGCCTTAAATCAATCAAACATTAATTGCCTGTTGGAAAACTATGAACCCCCCATTGGATGACATAAAGAATCCCAAGAATTAAAATCACCGAAACCAAGATTTCTAATATTTTCATTTTTAAAGGATTCCTAAACTCCGCCTGAGCCATCTTATCTGAATTTTTCTTTTCATCTAAAACAAAAAACTGAAGCATAAAAAAGCCTGATCTGGCTTGATCAGGCGGGTTAATTATTCTTACTGGATAAAATGTATTAGCAAAAAATTAGGTGATTTGATTTAAATCAGCTGTTCAACTGTTGGGAAGCTATGTGATCCATGTTCGAACATGGCATCATGCCAGATATCAAACATAGGCACTTTCACATCCAGAGCCAAGGGCAACTTTTTTTCATTAAACTGCATATGTTGAAGATCTAATCCCCAGGCAATCAAATCAACATCCAAAGTAATCTGATGAGATGGACGTACTCGCCCTGATGCCTGTTCCAGCTGTTTGAGCAGCTCAATCAGGCCTTCACTAGATACCGAACTTCGCAATAAACACGCTGCATTCCAGTAATCTGCGCCGATGCCATCGCGGCAAGGAATCATATAAATGGGAGAAAACTGAACTTCTCCCCATTCAGAAATACGTTGCTGTGCAGCTTGAAAATGTTGCTGAGGATGACAATTACTCGCTAATGCTAGGGCGAAAATCGTTTCGGTGTCGTTCAAGACGTATTCCTACAGAATTGGCTTGCGCGATAATGGCAGGCTTACGGATCGTAATATTAATCGATTCAATTGCTGTAAAGGTAGTAAAAAGTGCATTCAGCACTAACTTTGCTGCATGTTCAATCAATTCAGGCTTGGCGTCTTGAATGACTTTGCTGGAAATCTCACAAATTTCTGCATAATTCAGCGTATCTGCAAGTGCATCTGAGTTTGATGCCTGTTCTAAATCGGTTTGAATGGTCAAATCCAGCATTAGAGGCTGAATAATTTGACGCTCCCAGTTAAAGCAGCCCACGACTGTCTCAACCTTTAAACCTTCAATAATAATGGCGTCCATTGGATTGCTCGAGAATTTAGTACTAACCAAATCCCTCTCAAGCCCCTTTACAAAAGGAGGAGCTTTTAAAGTCCCCCTTTTAAAAGGGGGATTTAGGGGGATTTTTCCAAGTCTAGATAGGGTTTTAATGCTTTAACAGCAGGTTCGGATCCATGCTTTGCACCATTTGCAAACGCTGATCGGCATAGATATCGGTATACGGCGCCAGAATTCGCATGAAACGATCGAAATACAGCATTTGCTTGAATAGCAAGGCAAAGTCACGCGGGAACCGGATCCCGTGACGTTCACCCACAGCCACCATATCCATCATGATATCGTTCAGGTCAGCAGGATTGGACGTTAATAATTCCTGCGGATCCGCCATCAATACACCGCTAAATAAGCGTTCCAGATCAGCAGCCAAGACTTTGGTGTCAATCTGCACAGCAGTCATGCCCATTTTCAGCATGTTTTGTGCCATCAGCTCATAATTGGTATGTTGCAATGAATCCATAAATGCCATACATGCCGTCCATACCTCAGGTTTAAGCTGACCGACAATACCGAAATCAATAAAACCGACACGTCCATCTTCGAGCAGCATCAGGTTGCCTGCATGTAAATCGGCATGGAAGCTGTTACACATCATCAAGCTACCAAACCAGGTATTCATCGCAGTGATAAGTACTTGAGATGGATCTTTGGATACTTTTTTGACCACTTCAAAATCTGTCAAAGGCACACCGTATAAACGCTGCATGGTGAGCACACGACGGGTCGAATATTGATGATAAACCTTAGGTGCAGTGGCTGCCTGATTGTTGGTGATATTCAGGTAATTAACGAAATCATCCAGATTCTGTGCTTCTTCGATAAAATCGACTTCACGCACCATACGGGTTTTGATTTCTTCGACAATGTCAGCCAGTGAAGCAAACTTAACTTTCGGGACTGCTTTTTCCAGTAACTTGGTTGCCCAATGTAGGACGTTCAAGTCAGTGTACAAAATGGTCTCTACGCCCGGTTTTTGTACCTTAATCACGACATCTTCGCCAGACACCAGTTTGGCCGCATGCACCTGTGCAATAGATGCAGAGGCTAACGGTGTTTCATCAATCGATGCAAAGATTTCATCCAGATTGCGCCCTGCAAATTCAGAAGCCAACACTTGCTGGATATAGCTAAACGGCAAGCGTGGAGTCTGATCCAGACAACCCTGAAATTCTTCTACATATTCACGTGGAAACAGCGACGGCGTACTGGCAATAAACTGCCCCAGCTTGATATAGGTCGAACCCAAAGATTCGAAAGTTTCACGCATGAGCTTGGCATTGCTTGGCTTTTCAGTGGCATATTTAATGCCCGCCTTGGCCGCAACGACCGCTGTTTCTCCCATACGGGCAACTGAACGTATTCCATCTAACCAGATATTGTTTTTCATAATGTCTTAGGAAAAATTAATTAAACGCAGTGTAGCAAAAAAATTCACTTTGCAGGCTTATCTTGCCTGACAGATTGGGCAATCTGTATCTTTTTCGAAAGCAAGAATCCGCTGTTTAAAGCTCAGCCCATCCCACAACAACAGCTTTTGTCGAAGTGGTATCTGACCTAATCCCAGATATAACAAGGCATGATGTGCCTGTAAGCTGGCCATCACATTCGGTGTGGTGGCCAGTACACCGGAGTCTGCACAGCGCAGACTTTCATCGGCCTGATTTTCTGGCGGGAACAGGCAAGCATAACAGGCGGAATCCCCTTCGACCATAAATAGCTGACCTTGCAAGCCAATCGCAGAAGCACTCAATAAGGGCACATTCAGCTCCACGCAAATCTGATTGACCAGATAACGTGTGGCAAACTGATCACAGCCATCCAATACCAGATCCTGATGCTCAATCACACTTACTGCATTTTCAGCCGTTAAGGCCTGATTCACATATTCAACTTGTAGGTTCGGATTAACCTGACTCAGTCTTTTGGCCAGCGTTTCTGCCTTATAAAATCCAATATCCTGCGGTATAAATGCCAGTTGTCGCTGTAAATTACTCATCTCGATGGTATCCGGATCGATCAGGGTAATTTTTCCCACACCTGCACGTGCCAGAAGTTCTGCCAGTGCACAGCCTATCCCGCCACAACCAATAATGCAGACATTAGAAAATTTTAACCGTTCTTGAGCGTCAATATCCCAGCCATCCAGAAGAATCTGACGGCTATACAGATGCAGTTCAGCATCGGTGAGTTCGAATTCTGGGGATATGGTATCCATGTTAAATGTAGACAACGTCTTTCCTTGTTTCGAAAATTTTTAACAATGATCGTAAAATTAGCTTTACTGAAGTTTCTAAAGGCTGATAAATCTCTGGAATATCAATCTCACATTCAATTCACAGCACATCAATAAATGGTTCGGCAATCGTTGAGGCAAATAGCATATCAGCTAAACGTTCGGTATCAAGATGCAGCCGCTATGGCTTGGCAAGATTTTTTGAATCACCTCAATTAAACGGTTCCGGTAAACTGTTCCTTCTAATTTATAAAAGGTGTCAAACCTGAAGTTTTTAAAATCTTTGCTATTGAATTACCCTGTAAATAGAACTGCCTTGTTTAGCAATTCTGTAGTCTCTGCCTGTATTTGAGTATGAAAATGTATGAGTTCAGTGAGACCTAAGGCATCTGTCTCTAAATATGATTAATCTGAAAATACCAAGCAATCTTTTCAGCTTTCATAAAATCGTATGGAGAACATACATGACCGAGCATAACAATACTCAACATGATAATCGTGAAAAATTATGGGAATTGATCAAGGATGTTCGTTACACCATGATCAGCCATTTAACCGACACACATGAAATACACTCCCAGCCGATGACCATGCTGAACTCCGAGCAGATGAATGAACGTCAAAACTTATATTTCATCCTGCGTAACACCAATGATCTGGTCAAAGCAGCAGAAACAGGCCGTGGTCAGATTGGTCTGTCTTTTGCAAAACCATCAGATGGTATTTACGTGTCGATTAGTGCACATGCCCAGATCAGTACTGACCGCATTCTGATTGAACAGTTGTGGAATCCGTGGGCTGAAAACTGGTTTGAAGGCAAAGATGATCCTACCGTACGGGTATTGATTGCTGAAGCAGTCAGCGCAGAATATTGGAATGTGACAGACAACAAAGTCACCCAGCTTTTTAAAGCCTTAAAAGGCGGTGTTACCGGCGAAGCGGGCGAACCGCATGCAGAACATCAAAAAGTGAATCTACAAAGTAATATCTGGTAATGAATGAGATTTAGCCTCTTTATCTTAAGAGGCTAAATTTTTGATATATTCAATTTTAAATATTAATGTAATTTTACTGTAATGACATAAAAAATTATAATTTTTGCTTGCCTTAATCTGCTCTCTTAAAAATATAAGTTCGGGAAAATCAGCTCAATATCTGATTAAAATTTAAGTAGCAGATTTATTTCTTAAAAAACCAAAAGGCTGCTATGGCAGCCTTTTAGCATTCAATCGAACAATTAATTTGAAAAATTAGCTGACTCGCTTCATCTCTTGAAGTTTGGCAACTTCCTGCTGTTTGAGTAAATTTCGCTGAATCTTGCCACTCGATGTTTTAGGCAAAGATGCCACAAACTCAATCTCTTTCGGATAGGCATGTTTGGATAAGCGTGAACGTACATAACTTTGCAGTTTCAACATCAAATCTTCAGTAGCCGGATAAGCCGATTTAAGCACTACAAAGGCTTTCACAATTTCTGTTCGTTCTGGATCTGGCTTTCCAACGACTGCGGATTCAAGCACTTCCTCACATTCAAGCAAGGTACTTTCTACATCAAAAGGCCCAACCCGATAGCCCGAGGTTGTAATGACATCGTCTGCACGCCCAATAAAATCAATACCGCCATATTCATTCAGCTTCACGGTATCACCAGTGAGATAATACTGCCCGACAAATGACTTGCGGTTATGCCCTGCATAGCCTTCAAACCACATCAAAGGTGAAGCTGAACAGTCGATAGCAAGTGTTCCAATACCGCCTTTTTCTACTTCCTGATGTTCTTTGTCCAATACAGCAAAACGATGCCCAGGAATAGCAAAACCGGCTGAACCAACTTTTTTATAATGCTCCAGGCCATGATGATTGGCGATCACCATACCCAGTTCAGTCTGTCCATATTGATCGTAAATATTCACATTTAAATCATGATTGAACCACTGAATCACTTCAGGCGTGAGCGGCTCACCCGCACTACTTACCACGCGTAAATGCGAACTGATGCCTGCATCAAATTTTTCTTTAAAGCCAAAGAACATGCGAAATGCGGTTGGCGAACCGGTCAAGTTACTGACCTGATATTTTTGAATGATTTGTACGGCATTATCGACACTAAAGCCACGTTCATCCATGATGATGCTGTGCCCTAAACTGAGCGGCCCTGCAATACCATAATACAGTCCATACGCCCAGCCCGGATCTGCCAGATTCCAGAAGGAATCTTCATCTCGCAGATCTACCGCGTGCAGCATATAGCCTTTAAAGGCCAACAAGGCTTTTAAAGGCACAGGAACCGATTTTGCCAAGCCTGTCGTACCTGAAGTAAACATCATCAGGAAAATATCATTAAACTGGCAATTTACCGGTTCAAACTCTTCCGGTTGCTGCTGTAAGGCTGTCCAGAAATCAGCATCTTGATAATCATCTGCCGCTGTTTGATGCACAGTCAGAATATTAGGGACATTGAGATCATGAAGTTTCAGTCGCTGCTCTTCATCAGTAACAATCAACTGGGTGCCAGCGGTACTGATGCGATGTTCAATGGCTTTGCTTTCAAAGGCAGTAAATAAAGGTTGGTATATGGCACCGATCCGCCAGGTGGCCAATATGGTAATTAAGAGTGCTGGCGTTCTTGGCAGCAATCCTGCAATACAGTCACCGGCCTTTAAACCCAGAGAATGCATATAATTGGCCAGCTGTCCTGAAGCTGTTGCCAGCTGTTCAAAGGTCCACTGCTCTGCATCTCCATTTTTACCTTCCCAGATCAGTGCAGTTCGGTTTTGACCCAGGTATCGACCACAGCATTCGGTATACGCATTGATGTTCTCTGCGCTTCCAACCAGATGTTCCTGAACCATATTTTCAAAATTAAAATCAGCATATGCCTGCTCTAGTGTCTTCATGACGACAACCTCTTTCCTGTTGTAGTTTTCAGGCGACCTTGCCTGAGTTTATCCATTTGTATTTGTTGTTCCTGCTGATTCCCTCAGCATACTTTCTCAAATCTGCATTCATGCCCTAGGGCTAGAACATGAATAAGGCTTATTTTTCGATTATTCGTACTGTATGTCTTTAGATCATCATGTTCAGTTGAATCCTGCAATTTCCATATCCATCAACGTAAGTGCCAGATTTGAACATCAATCAAAGTCTGTTTTTTAAATTAAAAATCAGCGCTGACATACTTCACGTGCAATCACCAGACGTTGAATATCCGATGCACCTTCATAAATCTGGCTCACTCGTACATCACGATAGATACGTTCAACCGGAAAATCCGACACATAGCCATAGCCACCATGAATCTGAATCGCATCTGAACAGACTCGCTCTGCGATAGTTGAAGCAAACAATTTGGCCATAGAAGCTTCTTTTAAGCATGGCTGGCCAGCATCTTTTAAGGTTGCAGCATGCAAGACGAGCTGACGTGCGGCTTCAATTTGTGTCGCCATATCTGCAAGCCTGAATGCCACAGCCTGATGCTGCACAATTTCTACGCCAAAGGCTTTGCGATCATTGGCATATTCCACTGCAGCATCTAGCGCAGCCCGGGCCATACCGACAGATTGTGCTGCAATGCCGATCCGCCCCGATTCAAGGTTCGACAAGGCAATCTTATAGCCTTCTCCTTCCTGCCCCAACAAGTTGGCAGCAGGAATCCGGCAGTTATCCAGAACGATGGTCGCGGTATCGGAACAATGCTGACCCATTTTCTCTTCTAGGCGTGACACGATATAACCCGGTGCATCGGTCGGCACCAGAAAGCATGAAATACCCTTTTTCCCTGCAGATTTATCAGTCACAGCAAAGACTAGTGCAATCTGTGCGTGTTTACCTGTCGTGATAAACTGCTTGGTGCCATTTAGCACCCATTCATCACCATCACGTTCGGCTTTACACTCCAGCGAACTGGCATCCGAACCGGCCTGAGGTTCTGTCAAACAGAAACAGCCAAGCCATTCACCTGTCGCCAGCTTAGTTAAATACTGCTGTTTTTGTGCTTCAGTGCCATAACGCTGGGTAATGCCGCAAGGCAAAGAATTCTGCACACTGATAATCGTCGAGATTGCACCATCTCCTGCGGCAATTTCCTCTAGCGCCAAAACCAATGATACATAATCCAGACCTGCACCACCCCATTCTTCAGCCACTGTCATACCCAATGCACCAAGCTCACCAAGCTCTTTAAGTTCTTGTGCTGGAAATTGTGCCGTTTTGTCGCGTAAGGCCGCTGTCGGTTTCAGTTTCTGCTGCGAATAATTTCGCATCATGTCCTGAATCATTTTTTGTTCATCATTTAAAATCATTGAACTTCCCTTTCTATATCTATTTATTTACTTCAAGCTTTTTACTATTGAGATCGTTGGCACGTCGGATAAGGCGGCATGGATGTCGCCTGCGAAACTGAGATACAGGGATGTATCTTCAGTTTCGCAAAGGATTTTTGTTTCTTTTGATCCTTCAAAAGAAAATGCATGCTTAAGCAAATTCATTTAAATTCAATGAGAAATTGGTAGCTGTGCAAATCATCATGTCCTATATAAATCGAAAACTTATTTAGGCTGCATACGGATTGCGCCATCCAAACGAATGACCTCACCATTCAAATAACTATTTTCAAAAATATGTCCCACCAGATGGGCAAATTCCTGTGGTTTTGCCAGACGTGGTGGAAACGGCACCATTTGTCCTAAAGCATCCTGGACATTTTGTGGCATGCCTTTTAGCATCGGAGTTTCCATAATGCCCGGCGCGATGGTCATGACACGGATCGCTTCACGGGCCAGTTCACGTGCCAGAGGTAAAGTCATTGCGACGACTGCACCTTTAGAAGCCGCATAGGCAGTCTGACCAATTTGGCCGTCATAAGCGGCAACCGAAGCGGTGTTCACAATCACGCCACGTTCTTCTTCACCAGCTTGCAGCTCATATTTTGCAATTAAAGCCGCCGCATGACGCAACATATTAAAAGTACCGTTTACATTAATATTCAGCACTTTTTGGAACATTGCCAATTCATGGATGCCGTTACGACCCAATACTTTGGCGGATGGCGCAATCCCGGCACAGTTGATCAAACCATTCAGTTGGCCATATGTGCTTTCAACATGAGCGAAGAAAGCTTCAACTGTCTGTTCATCGGTCACATCGAGCTGTACAAATTCAGACTGTGAGCCCAGTTGCTGCTGTAATGCCTGACCCTGCTCCTGATTCATATCGACCAGAATCACTTTAGCACCGTGTTCAACCAGATGCGTCGCCGTAGCCGCACCCAAACCTGAGGCACCACCGGTGATCACAATAACTTTTCCCTGAATGTTCATGTTTATTTCCTAGCGATTTTTCTATTTCAGATACGACTTAATATGCAGAGTAAACAGAGTTTTTATTCTGTACAATTTCCAAATATTGCATCTTGCATGATGTATTTGGACAATGAAAACAAGGATGTCAGACTGAATATGCATAAGCCTGCACTGGAATATAGCAAAGGCACCATCTCGATTGACCTGGTGAACGAAGCATTGCTGGATGCCAAACGGCTGCAATTTGATATCCCTGCCATTCTGAAAAAAGCCAATATCCCAGCAGAAGTATTGAATGCTCCCAAGGCACGTGTATCCGTTAGCCAATTCGCCCAATTATGGACTGTGCTTGCAGACAGCATGAATGACGAATTTTTTGGCATGGACAGCCATGCCATGCGTCGTGGCAGTTTTAAATTGCTTTCGAAAATGGTCATGCAGGCAGATACACTGGAAAAAGCGCTGCAACACATTCTGCAATTTCTCAACATGGTTTTGGACGACCTGCAAAGCACGCTCATGGTTGAGGAACACTATGCCTATATCGTGATTTATGATTTAAAAGCAACCAAACGCATGTTTAGTTATGCGACTTATCTGATGCTGATTCATACCCTGATCTGCTGGTTAAGTGGACAACGGATTTTACTTAATCAGATTCAACTCAAATGTGCAGCTCCCCTGGATGATTTCGACTATAAAGTTCGGTTCTGTGAACAGATTGAATATCAGGCCAGCGAAAATTACGTGCAATTTGATGCCAGCTATCTGCAACTGCCGATTAAACAGGATACTCAGTCCTGGTATCAGTTTATTCAGCAAACACCACAAAATTTATTGGTGCGTTTTAAAAACCCCTATGCCTTGAGCACCCAGATTCGCCGAAAATTGCTACAGGTTTCGCCGGCAGAATGGCTGGAACTGAATGAACTAGCCTTAAAAATGAATATGTCTGAAGCCACCATGCAACGGCGTTTAAAAAGTGAAGGTGTCAGCTATCAGCAATTAAAAAATGAGATACGCCGGGATACCGCAATTGAATTACTGACCCGTACTGAACAAAGTTTACAAGAGATCAGCGATCAGCTTAACTTTCAGGAATCCAGTGCATTTCATCGTGCATTCAAAAAGTGGACTGGCGTCAGTCCAGGTGCGTATCGGCAAAATAATATTAGATAATTTATATAAATTTAGACTTTAAAAATATCATTCAAAAATACTTACATTCTAAGCATTTATTTTTATTATGATTATATATTTCAAGCCCTGAAAAATATATTAGCAGGACTACATAGTCACCCGAAAAGCTTTGCAATTTACCCGATAATAGATTATTTTTCATTCAATTTATAGCACTTTTGCTATTGGCTGTACTCTCCATTTTCCTTTCTAGTTGAAGGTATCTCCATGTTAAAGATGACTGATGTGCTTGGGCAAAATCTTGTCCAAAACTTCTCTAAAGCTTTATTTTCTTCGACTGATCTCATCACAGAACAGTTGAATCAAGGGATTTTAAATGCATCGGATGCAGAACTGAAAGATGCAATTCTGCACTTCTTTAACCAGGTGGACGCTGTGGAAGCGGCTCAGGCCCTTGAAATTCCGGCAGAGCGTATCAATGAATTACAACAAGGTATCGCCTTGAAAGATGAAAAATATCTGGCAGATACTTTGAAAGTTGTGGCACTTTGTCTGGCAATGGAAACTGGTAGTCTGGATCAGGTAGAAGTCTATGACTGTCTACAAGACTATCCAATGTAATTATTTTTAAAAATTCCTCGAAAGCGGTGCTCTGGCATCGCTTTTTTGTTTTTAGTTATACTGCGTTGGCGTCATGTCATTCAAAATACTTAAGGTTTCAGATGCAGTCAGGAATTTATAAAGAAAAAATCCAATAAAAAAGCGACCACATCGGTCGCTTTTTTATAAAGATAGATGACAGATTAATGTGGCCATTGACCCAAAGTTACGCGATCATTCCCGCCATAATCTTTAACCGTGCGGACTTGCTTATAACCCGCCTGTTTAAATAGATGTTGTACGGCGTCTGCCTGATTATAACCATGCTCAAGCACCACCCAACCATTCACGGTCAAATGCTTCTTGGCTTGCAGAATAATCATTTCAATATCGGCCAGCCCCTTTTTATCTGCCACCAGCGCACGTTCCGGTTCAGTCGCCAGATTCTGCATATGCACATCATCAGGGTCGATATAGGGTGGATTCGATACAATGGCATCAAAGAATTGACGGCCAAATGGTTTCAACCATGAACCTAGAACGAATTCTACATTCTCAATATCATGTTGTTCCGCATTATATTTCGCCACCTCAAGCGTAGGCTCGTAGATATCGGAAGCCGTTACTGTCCAGTTAGAACGTTCAGATGCCAGTGATAAGGCAATTGCGCCAGTACCTGTACCCAAATCTACTACACGGGCATCTTCAGGCAGGTCTAACTTCAATACCGTCTCAACCAGTACTTCAGTATCCGGACGTGGCACCAAGGTATCTTTGGTCACTTTGAGGTCCAAAGTCCAGAATGGCTGTGAACCAGTGACATAAGCCAAAGGCTCACCGGCAGCAATACGCGCCAACCCGTCTTTATACGCTTGTTCCTGTTCCGGCGTTAACTCCTGATCCTTTTTCATCAGCAGATCAAATGAATCAATCTTGGTGATGTGTTCCAGTAACCAGGCATTTTCCTGACGTTCGTAACTTTCAGCTTCGCCGCGTAAAGCCAAGGCTTGTAAAATATTCATTATCCACCATTCTGCTGTGCAAGCATGGCCAATTGATCCGCCTGATATTCGCGATGCAGGCTGTCCAGCAATTCAGTCAAATCACCTTCCATCACGGCATCCAGCTTGTATAAAGTCAGGTTAATGCGGTGATCTGTCATACGACCTTGCGGATAGTTATAGGTACGGATACGTTCCGAACGATCACCCGATCCCACCAGGTCACGACGCATTTCCGAGGTTGCTGCATCTGCTGCTGCACGTTTGGCATTTTCCAAACGTGATACCAGCAGTGCCATCGCTTTGGCTTTGTTCTTATGCTGTGAACGCTCTTCCTGACATTCCACTACGGTGCCAGTTGGAATGTGGGTAATACGTACTGCAGAATCGGTTTTGTTAACGTGCTGACCGCCTGCACCTGAAGCACGATAGGTATCAATGCGCAAATCAGATGAGTTGATTTCGACCGAGGTATCAACATCAATTTCAGGAAGAATCGCAACGGTACATGCTGAGGTATGCACACGGCCTTGTGATTCGGTCGCTGGTACACGCTGTACACGATGCGCACCACTTTCAAATTTTAGACGACCGTAAACACCGTCACCATTAATCAGGCAGATGACTTCTTTATAGCCGCCATGTTCGCCTTCATTTTCAGAGAGGATTTCAATACGCCAGCCTTGGTTTTCCGCATATTTACTATACATACGGAATAAATCGCCTGAGAAAATCGCAGCTTCATCGCCACCGGTTCCGGCACGAATCTCAAGATAAGCCGAGTTGGCATCATTCGGATCTTTCGGAATCATCAAGATGTTCAGATCAGCTTCAAGCGATTCAATTAAAGCTTTATTCTCTTTAATCTCTTCCTGCGCCATTTC
Source organism: Acinetobacter lwoffii (assembly GCF_024129355.1). GTDB lineage: Bacteria > Pseudomonadota > Gammaproteobacteria > Pseudomonadales > Moraxellaceae > Acinetobacter > Acinetobacter lwoffii_I. The sequence goes on from NZ_JAMXXP010000007.1 coordinate 12,536, forward strand.
CTTAAAGTCCGGATCTGACAGCATGGCCTGAGCCGTTTCAATGTCTTCTTCCGCCTGTCTGTACTTGGTCCAGACATTAGTGATTTCTGTTAAGTCATTATGCTCACGTGACAATTGACGGAAGCGCTTATTATCAGAAATGACTTCTACATCAGCCAGTAATGCGGTCAATTCTTCATGGCGGTCAGAGAGTTGGTCTAATCGTAAACGTAACGATTCTTTCATTTTCTAAAAAATCTCAAACATAGGCTGGGACTAAAAACCGATTTAGCACAGCGAAATCAAAAAATTGCGCCTAGTTTAACGACTCTGGCTTCTAATGAACATCATTATTGAGTAAGTCCGCGTTGCTATCATTCGTGCTCTACAGCATTTGTTAACAAATATGATTAAAAACAGTGGAATTGCCTTTTTTATAGTCGATCTTATTCTTATTTCTTGCCGATTTTACAATTCGCCAAATAAAGCAGGGAATTATGAAGAAACATCTTCATATTGTTTTGGGCATGATTTGTTACATTTTCCGCATCGAAATAATTACAGTCCTGTTGATGGACACGGAGTGATGACATGAAACTCAACGCACTTTTAATGAGTACAGTTTTAGCTGCTGGTTCAATGATGACCGTAAACGCACATGCCGACAGTACAGCGCGTGTTGCAGCAGCAAGTGCTTTAGGTAGTGTTGCAGGTACAGCATTAGGTAAAAACATGGGCGGTAACACCGGCGCAACCATTGGTGCTGCTTTAGGTGGTGCTGGCGGTGCAGCAGTTGCAAGCAGCAAGAAAAACCGTACTGAATCTGCCATTGGTGGTGCCCTAGGTGGCGGTGCCGGTTATACCGTAGGTAAAAATATGGGCGGTACTAACGGTGGTTATATCGGTTCAGCCTTAGGTGCTGCCGGTGGTGCGGCACTGGGTAACAAGATTGCCAAAGATAAAGCAGTGGAAAAACGCTCTAAACACTGGAAAAAACGTCACCGTTAATTTGCGCTCAGGCAGTTTAGACCAGACACTACATTTAACATGAAAAGCACCTTTTGGTGCTTTTTTTTATTACTGTTTCATAACATGAAATTTCAAGTAATACATGGAATTATCCTGTCCACATCATGAATCAATTAAGGAGATAAAAATCACAATTCGCCAACATTGCCTCCATGCTGTTTGGCGCTTGCTAGATTAAATTTATCTCATCAACAAAATATAGCTAGATATATAAAAGGTGTCCTCATGAACTATAAATCTCTAATGATCGCTGTCGTAGCAACCTCAGCCATGGGTATGACAGCTGCCAATGCAGGCAATACAACCAATACAGCTTTAGCTTCTGCTTTGGGTGGTGTCGTTGGTGCCGCAGTAGGCAATAAAATGGGCGGTACTACTGGTGCAACAATCGGTTCAGCGATTGGTGGTGGTGCGGGTGCCGCAGTAGCAGCAAATAAACGTGACCGTAATGGTGCGATTATCGGTGGTGCTTTAGGTGGCGGTGCAGGTTATGCAGTTGGCCGAAACATGGCAGGCACCAACGGTGGTTATATCGGTGCGGCACTGGGTTCAGCAGGTGGCTCAGCTTTAGGTAAGAAAGTCAGCGAAGACCGTCGTTATGATGACCGCAGCGAACGTCGCTATAACTCTTCTCGTAACTACCGTTATAACGATTATCGCTATAACAACCGTCGTCGTTAAGATTCTCTCCCCTTATTCTTTCCTCCTTTATAAGCATCTTCGGATGCTTATTTTTTTGCCTTTATTTTTTATCTTTATCTTTTGGTTTACACTTATATCGATTTTTTTCGATATACAAACGCCTTCTAAAGTCGTATGCTTTTAGAGATGTCTATTTAAGAGTAATACTATGCGTACGCTTAACGATACCCAGTTCTCTATACTCGAACTGGTTCCTGTTCGTGACGACAAGAGCATTCAATTCGCGCTGAACCATGCGCTGGAACTTGCCCAAACAGCAGAAAAATTGGGTTATCGCCGGATGTGGCTGGCAGAACATCATAATATGGATGGCATTGCCAGTTCAGCAACCGCAGTTCTCTTAGGCTATTTACTGGCGAATACCAAAACCTTAACTTTAGGCTCTGGCGGAATCATGCTGCCGAATCATGCTCCACTAGTAGTGGCAGAACAGTTCGGCACCTTGGCAACGCTCTATCCGGACCGGATTGAACTGGGTCTGGGCCGTGCTCCCGGTACCGACCAAATGACCATGCGTGCCCTGCGTCGTGGCCGTCAGGAAACCGAAGACCAATTCCCGCAGGATGTTCTGGAAATTCTGCAATATTTTAAAGATCCAATTCCAGGACAGCGTATTGTAGCAACGCCAGGTCAAAGCACGCATGTACCCATATGGCTTTTAGGTTCCAGCCTGTTTAGTGCACAACTGGCGGCAAAACTTGGTCTACCTTATTCCTTTGCTTCGCATTTTGCCCCGCGTATGCTGGGTCAGGCCATTCAGCTGTATCGTGACAATTTCGAACCGTCTGAATATCTCGATCGTCCCTATGTTTCCATGGGCGTACCGATCTGTGTCGCAGATACCAATGAAGAAGCAGAATATCTAGCGACTAGTGCCTATCAGCGGGTTTTATCACTGATTCGTGGGCAAAGCCTGAAACTTAAAGCACCAATTGACTCCATGGAAGGTCTGTGGTCGCCGCCGGAAAAAATGTCAGTCGATAATTTCTTTGCCATGGCTCAGGTCGGTTCCAAAGAAACCGTTAAAGCTGGGCTAGAATCGCTTTTAGCCAAATATGATGTGGATGAGTTTATCTTTACTTGTGACATCTATGACACTGACAAGCGCCTGCACAACTTTGAGCTGTTGATGCAAATTAAAAACGGTCTGTAAATGAAAGCTGCATCTACCTATTCTCAGCAATGGGTAGATGTTTTTTCACCTTTAAAGATAAATGACTAAAAGAAACATCCCAGTAAAATCATTTCTATCGACCTCCTCCATTAAACAGCCTCTTCTTTGAACGAACACTTCATTTCTTTCATCCATCTCAGCAAGTTAAAATTCATTCTTTTTGGATCGCCTGTAAACCCATTCAGCCTCAACAAAATCAGATTTTATATTTTGGTCAAATAGATGACTGTCTAAGTTAAATTTTTCACTTTACCCTGGCTTGAGTTTTTGTTTATATCTCATACAAAGAAAATTAATTATTAAATAAATTCAAGGAATTCTAATGTCTACCAAGCAGGATCCACACGCTGGTATTTTTGAAAATCGCCCCGAACATTTTCAGCAGTTTAATGGAATTAAAGTGCCCTCTTCCGAACTGTTAGAATTGGATTATGCAGATAAAGATATTGCTATTATTGGCACAGATCAGTTTACCGTGAGCCAGCTGGATAAAATCAGTCAACATGCCCGTTCGGTAAAAGTTTTCCAGATTAATCCTGCTTTTGTACTGCCCGGTTCCGACCGAATTCTGCAACGAATTATTAATCACCCATTGATTGGTAAAAATCGCCGCTTATTTAACAACCGCATTAAAAGCTTGCTTTCTCTGCGGTTTTTAGAAAATCAGGTGCAGAATTTGTGGCTAAGACGCCAGTTAATGCCAAATCTTGCATCTTCCCGTAAAATTTATCTGAAATCAGATCATTATTATGCTGCCCTACAACGTGAAAATTGCCACCTGATTACCTGGCCGATTCTGAAAATTTCGGAAAATACAATTCATTGTATTAATGGTGAACAGCATCCGGTCGATATCATTATTCATACTTATTTAGCAGAAAAATAACTCACGCTGGCGAGTAAAAATGAAAAATTGGTAAGCTGATAATGAGATTTTTATTTACGTATCAAGAACCGACATGATGATTTATTCAACAAAATGAGCAAAGAAGACTCTTTTATATTTCAGAATATGATAGTTGGTATTTTCTTAGAATTATAAAATTCATACATTATTTCGATTAATCAATGCTTACTTGTAATTTTTAGCTATAAATCAAAGCCAAACCGCAGTTTGGCTCTGGCTGGTTTCTTAACCGATTCGACGTTTTAAACCGGTCATTTGCAACACACGTGTTGAGATTTCTTCAATCGACATTTCAGACACATTCAGGTACTTGATGCCTTCCGAAATATAAATTCCTTCAATCGCACGCAACTCCATCTGACACTGACTAAAGCTGGCATAACGGCTATTGGCCTTACGCTCAGAACGAATGGCCACAAGGCGTTCCGCATCAATCATCAGGCCAAACAGCTTGTTTTTATGCGGTCGCAGCACGGCTGGCAGTCGGTTATCATCCAAATCTTCTTCAGTCAGTGGATAGTTCGCCACGCGAATACCGAACTGCAAAGACAGATAAATAGAGGTCGGGGTTTTACCTGAACGCGATACACCAATCAGGATCAGGTCAGCTTTATCATAATGACGGGTACGTGCGCCGTCGTCGTTATCTAAAGCAAAATGAACAGCATCAATACGGGCCTTATAAGACTCAGAGTCGGTCACCGCGTGGGTCTGCCCGACTAAAGTTGTAGGAATCGTGCCTAATTCATCAGCCAACTTACTAATAAGCCCTTCAAATACATCAAGATTTACTGCATTTGCGGTATTAATAATGTCGCGCACATAGGGATCAACCAGGGTATCAAATACCAGCGGTTTTTCACCGTCGATTTGAGCTCTTGCATTGATCTCTGCCACCACGTTTGTGGCCGCTTCTTCGGAACTAATGTAAGGGATAATATGAATGTCAAATTTCACATGCGGAAACTGCGCTAACAGCGAGTGTCCAAGGGTTTCAGCGGTGATGGCGGTACCATCTGAAATAAAGAAAACACTACGCTGAATTTGTTTACCTTCCGACATTAAAATTCTCCTCCAACATTTGTCTTAGTGCTATATAATCTTTATAGTAAACCGATCTTACATGACTGTCGCTTAGTAAAATCAAAAACCTAGATGATTTGCTATACTCTCATGCCGAGATAGTGATTAATACTGCAAAAGTGGAGTAACAACTTTGGAAGCGCGCGTAATTGGTCTGGAAAAATTAGGGAAGCACGACGTTGAGCTGGTCGGTGGGAAAAACTCATCACTAGGCGAAATGATCAGCCACTTATCAAATGCTGGTGTATCTGTGCCAGGTGGTTTCGCAACGACTGCCGATGCCTACCGTGAATTTCTCGAGCAAAGTGGCCTAAACGCTAAAATCAATGCAGAGCTTGCTGCACTCAATGTTGATGATGTAAATGCACTTGCTGAAACTGGCGCAAAAATTCGTCAATGGATTGTGGATACTCCACTTACGCCTGCATTAGAACAAGAAGTTCGTACAGCATTTGCAGAACTTTCTAACGGCAATCCTGACATCGCGGTTGCCGTTCGTTCTTCTGCAACTGCAGAAGATTTGCCGGATGCTTCTTTTGCCGGCCAGCAAGAAACTTTCCTGAACATTCGTGGTATCGATAACGTTCTGATCGCGATCAAAGAAGTATTTGCATCTTTGTACAACGACCGCGCAATCTCTTACCGTGTACACCAAAACTTTGCCCATGATGTAGTTGCCCTGTCCGCTGGTGTACAACGCATGGTTCGTTCAGAAACTGGTGCTGCCGGTGTAATGTTTACGCTAGATACTGAATCAGGCTTCCGTGATGCAGTATTCATTACCGCATCTTATGGTTTGGGTGAAATGGTTGTTCAAGGTGCCGTCAACCCTGATGAATTCTATATTTCTAAACCGCTTTTAAATGCAGGCCGACACGCGATCCTTCGTCGCAACCTGGGTTCTAAGCACCAGAAAATGATTTATGGTGAAGAAGCATCTGCAGGTAAATCTGTCGTTGTCGTGGATGTGGAAAAAGCTGAACGCCAACAGTTCGCTTTAAACGACCAGGAATTACAAGAACTTGCTAAACAAGCGCTGATCATTGAAAACCACTACGGTGCACCAATGGACATCGAGTGGGCAAAAGATGGCGATGATGGCAAGATTTACATCGTTCAGGCGCGTCCTGAAACTGTAAAAAGCCGTGAAAATGTCGGCACCATGGAACGCTACCTTTTGAAACAAAAAGGTACTGTGGTATGTGAAGGTCGTTCAATCGGTCAACGCATCGGTTCTGGTAAAGTCCGCATTGTGACGTCGATTAAAGAAATGGACAAAGTGCAAGACGGTGATGTTCTTGTATCTGACATGACTGACCCGGATTGGGAACCAGTCATGAAACGTGCAGCTGCGATTGTAACAAACCGTGGTGGTCGTACTTGTCACGCAGCAATTATTGCACGTGAGCTTGGTGTTCCTGCAATCGTGGGTTGTGGTAATGCAACTGAAGTCCTTGTAGACGGTCAGGAAGTGACTGTGTCTTGTGCTGAAGGTGATACTGGCTTTATCTATGAAGGCGCACTAGATTTTGAAATTCAAAAGAATTCAATTGAGTCTATGCCTGCTCTTCCATTTAAAGTAATGATGAACGTGGGTAACCCTGACCGTGCATTTGACTTTGCTCAAATTCCAAACGCAGGTATTGGTCTGGCGCGTCTTGAATTCATTATTAACCGTATGATTGGTGTTCACCCGAAAGCATTGATCAATATTGACAGCCTTCCACGTGAAACACGTGCAGCAGTCATGGCACGTACTGCAGGTTATGCATCTCCAATCGAATTCTATGTAGAGAAACTGGTTGAAGGTATCTCGACACTTGCTGCTGCATTTGCAGACAAGCCAGTCATTGTTCGTATGTCAGACTTTAAGTCTAACGAATATGCAAACTTGATCGGTGGTAAGTTATACGAGCCAGAAGAAGAAAACCCAATGTTAGGTTTCCGTGGTGCAAGTCGCTACGTTTCTGATAACTTCCGTGATTGTTTCGAACTTGAATGTCGTGCATTGAAAAAGGCACGTGATGAAATGGGTTTAACCAATATCCAGATCATGATTCCATTTGTTCGTACTGTTGCTGAAGCGAAACGTGTGATTGAACTTCTTGCATTAAATGGCCTTAAGCGCGGTGAAAACGGCCTTAAAGTGATCATGATGTGTGAACTTCCAACCAATGCTTTATTGGCAGATCAGTTCCTTGAACATTTCGATGGTTTCTCTATTGGGTCAAACGACTTGACACAATTAACGCTTGGTCTTGACCGTGACTCTGGTATTGTCTCTCACCTATTTGATGAGCGCGATCCTGCGGTTAAAGCGTTGCTTTCTCTTGCAATTCAAGCATGTCGTAAAGCTGGCAAATATGTAGGTATTTGTGGTCAAGGTCCTTCTGATCACCCAGATCTTGCACAATGGTTAATGGAACAAGGTATCGACTCTGTATCTTTAAACCCAGACTCGGTACTTGAAACTTGGTTCTTCTTGGCTGAAGAAAAAGTGCAAAAAGCATAAGCAATTTTGAATAAAAAAGACCCTTTGATAGGGTCTTTTTTATGAGACAGCTATTATGATTTATTGTTTGAAAATTAATAAATAAAGTCCCAATCTAAAGCTAAACCATTGAATTTATAAAAATAATTAAAAAAAGCTTATCAACACATGAAAACTGTAATGACAAACAAATACCAACAGTAAAGTCATATCAAAATGGCAATAATAATGAATAACCATTGGATGTTCGGGAAGATATTTTTAAGAATGGTGATCCTTGCAATTTTGTATGGGCGCATTTTTAATAAGAAATATGATTGAAAATCCTTAATTAATCTATATCTTACGATGAGAGGATGTTTGTTTTCAAAACAGAATTCAATACAATCTTGTTCAAAGCTATTATCAGTTCACATTTATATATTGAGATTCAGTCTATATGCAGATTTACTTGGCACGAAACAATCAACAAGCTGGTCCATATACGCTCGAGCAATTGAATCAGATGCTGGCGAATCAACAAGTCATGCTGACTGACCTGGCATGGCATCAAGGCATGACCGAGTGGAAAGCCTTAGGTGAACTTACCCAAGGAAAATCGGTATATCAACCCGAAGGTTATGTCGCTCCAGCAGTCACACCTGAAACGCCGGTATTCCAGAATAGCCAACCAACGACTTCGGCCTACTCACAGCCTCATACTCAAACAGCAACTCAAAAAAATGAACTTGCCAGTATTCCAAGCCGTATCCTGGCCAAAATTGTAGACGTATTACTGTGGCTACCAGCAACCTTCATTTTGACTGCTTTTTTTACGCCTGAACAGGAAACCCGGTTTGCTCAACTGAATGAAGAATTCATGAATGTTGTGCTGAGTAGCGATGCAGATCCTGCAATGGCTCAGCAATTACAGACTCAAATGTTTGAGATGTTTTCTCAGCAGGCGTGGCTTGCCACAGCGGTCTATTTGATTATCATGCTGGCCATTCAAGCCTTTCTGATTGCCAAATCAGGCCAAAGTATTGGTAAAAAGCTGACAAAAATCAAAATTGTAGATGCAGAATCAGGTGAAAAGCCCAGCCTGTTGCGCGCTTTTACTATTCGTAGCGTATTCTTCATATTTTTAAATATTGTATTTATGCCACTGAGTTTAATTATTGACTGGGCCTTCGGATTGGGCAAAAAACGTCAAACCTTGCACGATAAACTAGCAAAAACGAAAGTTGTGAAACAATAGCGCAGGAATACACAAAATGGGATGAATATCATCCCATTTTGATTACAGAACTTTGAAATTGAAATAAAATTCCCATAAATCCTCCCCAATCCAGACCAGCAAAATCGGTTTTTATTACAGGCATTTAAAGCGCCCTAGATATAGCTTAGTTCGTGAATCTCAGGCATAATGCCCTACAACGTAGCGGTGTATTGTGATTAATAGGATGTTTTGTAAAATTCAGCCTTTTTTGTCATATGCACTTTAATCGCTATCCCATATTAAATTAGGGAATGGGACTCTTCACCGAGGTTGTAAAATGAGACAAACGATTTTAGCTGTATTGTCTTTATCTGCGATGACTGCACTCTTGACCGGGTGTGGTGGTGATATGGTACTTCTGAACTCTAAAGGTCCAGTTGCAGCAGGTCAAAGTAACCTGATGATGACTGCGATTTACTTAATGCTTTTGGTGGTTATTCCATCAATCATCATGGCATTATGGTTCGGTTGGAAATATCGTGCATCGAATAAAGACGCAGACTATAAACCTACATGGACACACTCTACTGCGATTGAAATTGTAGTATGGGGTATCCCTGTCATTATTATTGGTATTTTAGCTTGGTTAACTTGGTGGGGCTCCCACAAGTATGACCCATACCGTCCAATTGAAGCAGATAAAGCGCCATTAACTGTTCAAGTTATTGCTGAGCAATTTAAATGGATCTTCATCTATCCTGAGCAAGGCATTGCAACTGTTAACGAATTGCGTTTCCCAGAGAAAACTCCGGTAAGCCTTCGTTTAACCTCTAACTTCACGATGAACTCGTTCTTCATCCCGGCGTTAAGTGGTCAGATTTATGCAATGGCAGGTATGCAAACTCACCTCAACCTATTAGCTGATGAAACTAGCCCAGCTGAAGGCTACCGTGGTTTCTCTTCAAACTATTCAGGTTACGGCTTCTCACAAATGCGCTTCCGTGCACATTCTGTGACTGATGCCCAGTTTGCCGAATGGGTTTCTGCTATTCAGGCAGGAAACGGTACTTCAGTTAACCCTAATGCAGTACAAAAAACTGTTCTAGACCAAGCTGAATTTGCAAGCTTACGTGACGGTAACCGCGGTGTTCACCAGATCGAAGCGATTATTGCAAGAGCTAAGACTCCTGAAGAGAAGGCTGCTGCTGAAGCAATGAAGCCTTACCCTACTAAGCCACATCCTGTGACTTACTACTCTTCTGTAGAGCAAGGTTTGTTTGAATCTGTGATTCACAAGTATATGAGTAACTACCACGGTGCTGACCATTCAGCTCCTGTAGAAGCTGCAGCGACTGATGCTGTTGCTCATGAAGCGTCTGCTTCTGAAGCTCATGTAGCTGGTGAACATGCGACTGCTTCTCAAGGAGAATAAGACATGAGCTTCTTAGGTAAGTTAGGTCCGGATGCAATTCCTTACGATCCAATCGTATTGGCAACTGTTGCAATGATGATCTTGGGTGGTATCGCAGTTGTTGCCGGTATTACCTACTTCAAAAAATGGGGCTACCTGTGGAACGAATGGTTCACATCTGTAGACCATAAAAAAATTGGTATCATGTACCTGTTCGTATCGATCATCATGCTGGTGCGTGGTTTCGCCGATGCGATCATGATGCGTCTTCAGCAGTTCCTTGCAAAAGGTGGCGGCGAAGGTTATTTACACCCTGAGCATTACGATCAGATCTTTACCGCGCATGGCGTGATCATGATCTTCTTCGTGGCAATGGGTCTTGTTGTTGGTTTGATGAACATCTCTGTACCGCTTCAAATCGGTGCACGTGACGTTGCATTTCCATTATTAAACTCACTCAGCTTCTGGTTATTCGCCGGTGCTGCGGGTCTAATGATGGTGTCACTCGCGTTAGGTGAGTTCGCTGCAACAGGCTGGATGGCATACCCTCCACTGTCTGGCATTGAATACTCTCCAGGCGTAGGTATGGACTACTATATCTGGGCACTGCAAATTTCAGGTCTGGGTACGCTATTAACGGGTGTTAACTTCTTCGTTACCATCATCAAAATGCGTGCGCCTGGCATGAAACTTATGGAAATGCCAATCTTTACCTGGACATCTTTATGTACAGCAGTATTGATTATTGCGGCTTTCCCAGTGTTGACTGCAACAATTGCAATGTTAACGCTTGACCGTTACTTCGGTTTCCACTTCTTTACTAACGACTTGGGTGGTAGCCCGATGTTGTACGTGAACTTGATTTGGACTTGGGGTCACCCGGAAGTATATATCTTGGTATTACCAGCATTTGGTATTTACTCAGAAGTTGTTGCGACTTTCTCGCGCAAAGCATTGTTCGGTTACAAATCAATGGTGTATGCAACAGTAGCAATCACAGTATTGTCATTCGTTGTATGGGTTCACCACTTCTTTACCATGGGTGCAGGTGCCAACGTTAACGCGTTCTTCGGTATCATGACCATGATTATTGCGATTCCGACTGGTGTGAAAATCTTCTCTTGGTTATTCACCATGTACAAGGGTCGTATTGTTTACACTACTCCAATGCTGTGGACACTAGGCTTCCTGGTAACTTTCGGTATCGGTGGTTTAACAGGTGTATTGATGGCGGTTCCACCAGCGGACTTCCTGGTACATAACTCTTTATTCCTGATTGCTCACTTCCATAACGTAATTATTGGTGGTGTAGTATTTGCGATGTTCGCAGGTATCATCTTCTACTGGCCGAAAATGTTCGGTTGGAGACTGAATGAGACTTGGGGTAAAGCAGCGTTCTGGTTCTGGTTCTTCGGTTTCTACTTTGCGTTCATGCCACTTTATATCCTTGGTTTCATGGGTATGACACGTCGTTTGAATACATTTGACAACCCAGAATGGGACCCGTATGTAAATATCGCGATGTTCGGTGCAGTTCTGATTGCGCTTGGTATCGTATGTTTCGTTCTGCAAATCGTGGTTGGTTTCTTACAACGTGACCAACGTCTGGATTTGACTGGCGATCCATGGGATGGTCGTACCCTTGAATGGGCGACATCTTCTCCTGCTCCGTTCTATAACTTTGCTCATCTTCCAAAGATCAATGGTATTGATACTTTCTGGATCGAGAAAGAAAATGGTGTTGCGTATGCAAAACCAACGAAGTACGAAGATATCCACATGCCGACTAACCGTGCTGCCGGTTTCGTTATCGCGATGTTCATCACTGTTATGGGCTTCGGTTTAATCTGGCACATCTGGTGGTTAGTAGTTGTTACGTTCATTGCTTCTATCATTAGCTTCATCGTGTCTTCTTTCACCAAGAAAGTGGATTACTATGTTCCAGCTGCTGAAGTTGAACGTATTGAAAACGAACGCTATGCGATTCTTGAAAAACACTTGAAGAAGGACTAAGACAATGGCTGAAGTACTTCATCACGATAACCACGGACACGATGAGCATCATCATCACGATGATACTGACATCACCGTCTTTGGTTTCTGGACTTACTTGATGAGTGACCTTGTCCTGTTCGGTACACTCTTCATTGCGTTCGCTGTTTTGAGTAGCCACATTCCTGTGGGTACTCCAAGTGCGAGAGACCTGTTTGGCGACTCTTTAGGTTTCGTTCTTACTGAAACCTTCGCCCTCTTGATCTCTTCTGTAACCTTTGGTTTTGCGGTTCTTGCTGCATACAAAAAAGACGTTGCAAAAGTACTGACTTGGTTAGCGATTACTTGGGTATTCGGTGCTATCTTCATCGGCATGGAACTATATGAGTTCAATCACTTAGTTCATGCTGGTCACGGTCCAAGCACAAGTGCGTTCTTATCTGCGTTCTTTACTTTGGTAGGTACGCACGGTATTCACGTAACTTCTGGTCTGGTCTGGATGATCGTGCTTATGGTTCAAATCAAGAAATATGGTTTGACTCTTGCAAACACGCGTCGTCTAGCTTGCCTAAGCTTGTTCTGGCACTTCCTTGACATCGTTTGGATCTGTGTATTCAGCGTAGTTTACTTGATGGGAGTTCTGTAATGAGTCACGATCATAACGCTGCTGGCGAATCACACGGTAACGTTAAGCAATATACCGTTGGCTTCATCCTTTCTGTCATCCTTACCGTAATTCCATTCGGTATGGTGATGGCAGGCGGTTTTGGCCGTGGTATCTTGATTACTGTCATCGCGATTACTGCGGTTGCTCAGATTCTTGTGCAGTTAATTTACTTCCTGCATATGAACTCTTCTTCAGAGCAACGCTGGAACGTGATTGCATTCGTGTATACCATCTTAACTATCGCTATTCTTTTAGTGGGTTCTGTATGGATCATGAATTACCTACACTACAACATGATGATCTAAACTGGTCGTCATGCTGAAAAAGTATTTATTCCTGACTAAGCCAGGAATTCTCTTCGGTAACTTTGTTACCACTTTGGGTGGCTACTTCGTAGCCACCCAAGGTTCTGTAGATTTCCTTCTCCTGCTTATTACCCTTCTCGGTACTACGCTTGTCGTAGCATCAGGATGTGTGGTCAACAACGTGATTGACCAGGACATCGACCAAAAAATGCAGCGCACTCAAAACCGTGCACTGGTCACCAAAACCATTTCCGAACCTGTTGCCCTGGCCTTTGCTCTGGTATTAGGCATCGTTGGTTTTAGTCTTTTATGGTTCTGGGTAAATGCGTACGCTTTCTTATTCGCGGTGATTGGTTTTGTCGTATATGTTGGTTTTTACAGCCTATGGACAAAACGAACCACAATTCATCAAACTGTTGTAGGCAGTATTTCTGGTGCAGCTCCGCCTGTCATTGGTTATACCGCAGTAGCCAATCAATTTGACCTCGGTGCGTTACTGATCTTTTTAGGTTATGCGCTATGGCAAATGCCTCACTCATGGGCGATTGCGATTTACCGCTTTGATGATTACAAAAATGCAGGCATTCCGATTTTGCCTGTAGCGCGTTCGATTCATCGTACCAAGATTGAATCACTGGTTTATGTGGTGTTATTCACACTAACCATGAATGCGTTATTTGTCTTTGGTTATGCCAACTGGTTCTATGCAGTGATTTTAAACTTACTGTGCATTTACTGGTTGTATATCGGTGTCATTGGCTTTAAAGCTGAAAATGATCAACTTTGGGCAAAGAAATATTTCTTGTTCTCGGTGATCCTGATTACTGTCATCAGTATTATCTTTAGTTTTACCTCAACTGCACCATCTACACAGATTGTGTTTTTTTAAAAAGATAGAGTTAGTCTCTATCTTTTTTTATTTTGATTTTTCCTAGCCCCCATTCCAAGTATCTGTAGAGCAGAATCAAAATCTCTGCTTTAGAACCTCCCTCTCTTTTCTTATCTCTGATAAATTTACCGTTTTTTGGTTTTAGCCTGACATTGATAATGTGTATGCAGATTTTAAGTTAGAGAAAGCCACTTGATATTCTCAATAGTACATTTGCTGAATTTAAGCAGTCGAACCCTGCTGTTTTAAAGTTAATGTGGTTTTCTATTAAAAGATCTGACTATAGATATAATTTCGCAAAAATGTCTTATTTGGTTGAAATTATCCCTAAAGATCACTACAATTCCCCCTTCGCAAACACTGCGACACAACTTTGGTTGTGACTCCTTGCTTCAATTTACTTAAATTGGGGCTGTCCAAACCGTAAGGAGCTGACAATGCGTCATTACGAAATCGTACTTTTAGTACACCCTGATCAAAGCGATCAAGTAGTTGGTATGGTAGAACGCTACCTAACTCACATCAAAGAAGCTGAAGGTCAAATTCACCGTCTTGAAGACTGGGGCCGTCGTCAATTGGCTTACCCAATCAACAAGATCCACAAAGCTCACTACATTCTTATGAATGTTGAGTGTGGTCAAACTACTCTTGATGAGCTTGAAGAATTGTTCCGTTATAACGACGCAATCATTCGTAGCCTTATCATTCGTCGTGAAAACGCTATCACTGAAGAGTCACTATTGGCGAAGAGTGCTGAAGAAAAACGTGCGCGTAAAGCTCAACGTGAAGAAGCACAACACGCTCAAGACTCTGCTGAAGCTTAAGGAGAACATAACATGGCACGTTTTTACCGTCGTCGCAAGTTCTGCCGCTTTACAGCTGAGAACGTTACGTACATCGACTACAAAGATATCGACACTTTAAAACAGTACATCACTGAAAACGGCAAGATTGTTCCTAGCCGTATTACAGGTACTAAAGCTCGTTACCAACGTCAATTAGCGTTAGCTATCAAACAAGCTCGCTACTTGTCTTTGATCCCTTACACTGACAATCATAAGTGAGGTTGAGCTGTGGATATTATCTTATTACAACGCATTAAAAACCTAGGTAAACTAGGCGATAAAGTTTCAGTTAAAGCTGGTTACGGCCGTAACTTCCTTATCCCACAAGGTATGGCAGTTGCTGCAACAGAATCAAATACTGCTGCTTTTGAAGCTCGTCGTGCTGAACTTGAGAAAGCTGAAGCTGATGTTTTAGCTGCTGCTCAAGCACGTGCTGACCAATTGAACGAAGTGAACATCGTTATCACTGCGAAAGCTGGTGACGAAGGTAAACTATTCGGTTCTATCGGTACTCGTGACATCGCTGACGCGTTGACAAATGCTGGTCTAGAAGTAGACCGTGCTGAAGTACGTCTTCCAAATGGCGCGCTTCGTCATACTGGCGAATTTAACATCGCAATCCAATTGCACCATGATGTTACTGCAGAAGTTCTAGTTACTATCGTAGCTGAGTAATTTCTCGCCTCAAAAAGAGCATGCGAAAGCATGCTCTTTTTTTATCTCTAAAAAATATAATCTAGCCAACACTGTCAAATTCATTTTATTATTCGTGTTTACAAAAAATTGCACTTCGCATTTTTGATCAGAGCGCGTATCATTTCATCTCGTAGTGAATAAACGCTATTCATCTCCGACGATATTTAACCATTGTATTTAAAATCAGGGATTTATATGTCACAGGCGAATGCCAGCAAAAAGGTAGCTACTGCTAAACCGGAAATTGTTACTGAAAATAGCAATCTCAAGGAGTTCCGTACTCCGCCACACAATTTAGCAATTGAACAGGCTGTACTTGCTGCCCTTATGACTGTGGCTGAATCTTTTGAACAGGTCGGTGATGTGCTGACCGAAAATGATTTTTATGCCACCCGACATAAATATATCTTCCGTGCTATTGAGCAGCTCTCTAAAGAAAACTCGCCTTATGATGCGGTTCTGGTGCATGACTGGCTGATCAAACAGAATTTACTCGATGCAATTGGTGGCGAAGAATATCTGATGCAGTTAATGGCAGATTCGCCATCGAGTTTCTATAACCTGGAAACTTATGCAGGCAAAATTAAAGAATTCTCTACCCTGCGTAGTATGATTAAAGTCAGCTCTGAAATTTTACAAAATGCCTATGACACCAAAGGCCGCACTGTCAGTGAAATTCTGGATCTGGCTGAGACCAATATTTTCTCGATTGCCGAACAACATAATAACAATGCCAAAGCACAAGGGCCTAAGCCGATCAACTCGGTCGTCGCAGACGTATTTGATAAATTAAATGAACTGTCACAAATGGAAGGTAGCATTACCGGTTTAACTACTGGTTTTGTGGAACTGGATAACAAAACTTCCGGCATGCAATCCGGTGACTTGATTATTGTCGCGGCGCGTCCTTCCATGGGTAAAACCACCTTTGCCATGAATCTGGTCGAAAGCGTTTTATTCAATAACAATCTGCCTGCTCTGGTCTATTCAATGGAGATGCCGGCCGACTCGATCGCCATGCGTTTGATTTCATCATTTGGTCGCGTGCATCAGGGACATTTACGTTCTGGTAAAATGGATAGTGATGAATGGTCAAAAGTCACCAGTACCATTGTGCATTTACAAGAAAAAAATCTGTATATCGATGATTCTTCTGCCCTACCACCGACAGAGTTGCGTTCGCGTGCGCGTCGTATTGCCAAAATGCATGGCGGTAAACTTGGCTGTATCATGGTCGATTATCTTCAATTGATGAAAGTACCCGGCATGGGCGATAACCGTGTGGGCGAGATCTCGGAAATTTCACGAAGCTTAAAAGCCCTCGCCAAAGAAATGCAATGCCCTGTGATTGCTCTGTCGCAGTTGAACCGTGCGCTGGAAAACCGTCCCAACAAACGTCCGGTGATGTCGGATTTGCGTGAATCCGGTGCGATCGAGCAGGATGCCGACTTGATCATGTTTATTTACCGTGATGAAGTTTATAACAAGGAATCTAAAGAAGCTGGCACTGCCGAAATTATTATCGGTAAACAACGTAACGGCCCGATTGGTACCGTGCGTCTGGCATTCGAAGGTCAATATACCCGCTTTAGTAATCTCTCGCCTGAATTCTATGCTCAGTATGATGACGAAGAGTAATCAGGCTCTCATCATCACATTCCCATCGTCCCTCTAGGAGTAATTTAGGGTGCGTCAAGCTACAGTTTATATTGACAGCGCAGCGCTGCAATATAATTTAAACCGTGTCAAACAACTTGCCCCAACCGCGAAAATCGTCAGCATGGTGAAAGCCAATGCTTATGGACATGGAGTTAAAGACTGCTTAGCAGCCTTAAGCGAAACCGATGCCTTTGGTGTCGCCTGCCTGCAAGAAGCCTTGGAAATTCGTGAATTGGGCTATCTACAGCCAATCACGCTTATCGAAGGTGTTTTTTCTGCAGATGAAATGCCAATCGTAATCGAACAAAATATTGAAGTCATTGTGCATCAACAGGCTCAAGTCGACTGGTTAATTGCACATAAAGATGCCTATATCGCCAAAGGTCTAAAAGTCTGGGTCAAACTGAATAGCGGCATGAACCGCCTAGGTTTTAAGATTGATGTGATTAAAACCGTGATCAATCAGTTGAAAGCAGAAGGCTTTACTTGTGTACTTGCCATGCACTTCGCTAATGCCGATGCCGAGCATCCACTGAATGATGAACAAATCCGTCAATTCCTAGAAATTAAAAATGACTGCGCCCCACTTTTAGCCTCTTGCTGTAACTCGGCTGCAATCTATAAATATCCAGAATTGCATTTTGACTATGTGCGTCCAGGGATCATGCTCTACGGTGCGACGCCCTTTTCAGACCGGGATGTGCATGATCTGGACTTAAAGCCGGTCATGACGTTTACAGCTGAAATTATTGCCTTGAATGATATTCAAGCAGGTGAGCATGTCGGTTATGGTTCGACATTTACCGCAAATCAAGACATGACGCTAGCCATTGTTTCAATTGGCTACGGTGATGGTTATCCACGTGCTTTCCCTAAACAGAACTATGTCGCAATCAATGGTCAGCAAACTCGCGTGATTGGCCGGGTTGCCATGGATATGATTGCTATTGATGTGACAGGACTAGATGTGCAATTAGGTACCGAAGTCGAACTTTGGGGTAAAACCCGTCTGGTTGATGATGTGGCTGAAGCGAATGGCACGATTGGTTATGAACTATTATGCAGGCTCAGCAATCGTCCACTACGCAAAATGGTCTGATCTAGTCCTCAAAATAAAAAAAGCCCAACCGATGTTGGGCTTTTTCTTTAGGCTGACTTTTGTTCTTCGCCCTGTTCTATGCATAATTGCATTAATAATGCATCGACATGGCTTTGCTGAAAAGCAAAAGGATTAAAGTCATCAAATCCCATTTCCCGACAGAATTGCTGGATCTGACTGCGTTTGGAAATATATTTCATGGACCAGTCCGGGAAACTTGGATATTCAATTTCCTTGGTTTCAAATAGTTTAATGTCCTGATGGCGAGGATCTTTATTCAGTCGCTCCACCAGCAGACTTTTTAAAGTGGGACATTCACCTTCGAGACATTGAAAAAAATGACCATCTGCGAAATAAAGTACACCTGTCACTTGATGCTGGTAATTAAAATCACGAGCTTCTTTCAGGATATTCGCTAAATCTTCGAGTAAGTCAGGTTTGGGAGAAGTACTTTTACTGGCGTAACAAAATTGGTACATGCGCTAACTCCTCTATTTTTATTATGCTGAACTGCATAGAAGTTAACACTGTACGCGAAAAACCTGAACCCGGATAGGTTTATTATAAGAAATACTCATTAGAGGGAACCGGAAGTTCTGCCAGTCCTTTTTTCAAGGTCTCTGACCATTGCCGGCTGATTGACGTGAAATACTCATCATCTTCGGCAATACGCTTGCCTCTTGGCATGATCAGACTGTCTTTTTTATAGACCAGCACATCGAGCGGCATGCCGACCGATACATTGGAACGTAGGGTCGATGCAAATGAAATCAGGGAACAGCGCAAAGCTTCATCCAGCGGCATATCATAAGTCAGCGCACGATCTAGAATCGGCTTACCATATTTACTTTCGCCAATCTGAAAATACGGCGTATCGCGTGTGGCACAGATAAAGTTCCCTTGCGGATAGACATGATAAAGCTGCATATCCTGATCTTTAAGTTGCCCCCCGACCAGCAGATTGCAATAATAATTACTTTGTTCCGAAATATCGCTTGTAACATTCGCAATCACTTTTTTCAGCATACTTCCCACCAGCTCAGCGACATCAAACATGGTGTGCAGACTCAAGATATTGGGTTCCTGCTTCAGTTCGAGCTGATTTTTGATATGCCCAATTACGGCTTGTGTTGTTGCCAGATTTCCGGATGCCTGTATGACGATCATACGTTCACCAGGAATACCAAAGGTATACAACTTTCGAAATACAGAAATGTGATCTACTCCGGCATTGGTCCGGGTATCACTGATAAAAAGCATACCTTGCTCTAAACGTAGTGCACAACAATACGTCATTCATTCGTCCTTATTAACATCCTAGCACTTGAACGATGGAATGCATGGATTCCACACCGCCCTTTTCTCTGACACCGCGTACCGGCGCCACATCCCAATAATCCCGTCCAATCGCCACATAAACATGCGAACTTGGAGTAAACAACAGATTACTGACATCAAAACAATACCATGTCTGGTCTACAAACACCTCTACCCAAGCGTGACTGGCCAGATGCGAAGCATTTTGTGCATATAAATAACCAGAAACATAGCGTGCAGGCAAACCTAGATATTTGCACATGGCAATAAAAATATGACTATGGTCCTGACAGACGCCCTGTCTGGACTCAAAGGCATCTATTGCAGAGCCTTGCACTGAAGTACTGTTGGAAATATAAGGCACATGCTCCAGCAAGGCCTGTGCCAGTCCAATCAAATGCTGACGGGTTAATGCAGGAACATGACGTTGTGCAAAGTCTTTCATTGCTGCATTACATTGTGTCGATTCGGTCGGCTGTAGAAAAAGATTGGGATTGATTGAATCATTCAGTCCACTCTGATGCGCAGGATTCAGTTCAACAATCCCTTGCGCCATGATAGTCAGGGAATAATAAGGCTCCCGCTGGCTACAGGTCATCCACAGATTATGAAATGCATCTTTCCGGATTTCTTTATTACCCGGCACACTGATATCCCAAGAATGAACCCGCTGATGCGCATTGCTCGAAGGCATCATTTTAATGTACTGAATACTGTTCCTCACCTCGGCCGTGTACATATAGTGCGTTTGGTGATTCACCATCAATTTCATACATCTGCCTCAAACAGTTGATGGATATGGTCGCTAAACTGATAGAACTGAATCCGGTTCGGTTCTGTACGCAACTGTTCCCAGTACTGTTCTAGATCATTCCAGCCCATTTCTACCAGAATTCTGACCACATAATCAATCTTGCACAGTGTGGTACTGGTTTCTTCACCCAGACGTAACTGGTGATCGAGCTGTTCGACACATTGCCCTAAACTGAAAAACAGAAAGATATCGGAGGATTCGGCTTCAAGAATATCTTCACATTCCGTCACCACTTCACAGATATAACCAGCATTTTTGTCTGCGGTTTTGATCAGTTTCATCAGTTCCGCATAGCCTGAAGCAGACAGCACCCCTCGTAATTCCTGAATATTGTCTTTGGCCACTTTAAACTGCTGGCTAAAAGACGCCACTTGCGTAGGATCAAGTACTAGCTCATTTAGGGAACTGGCATCAAAGGCAGGTAAACAAAAGGCATGGGCATACGCCACTGCCGCTTCGTCTTCTAAAAATGGAAAGCGCGCACATAAAAAATGAGTGCGAGATAAATAACGCCCTAACCAAAAGATATGTTGCGCATTGCTATTCAGCAAAACCATGACATTTTCCTTCTTTGGAATCTTATGAATGTAAATTGTCGACTACCCAGGTATCTTTGATACCGCCACCTTGTGATGAATTCACCACCAGTGAGCCGGGCTGCATCGCCACACGGGTCAAGCCACCCTGTACGATTTCAGTACGATAAGGTGAACTCAGTACAAATGGGCGTAAGTCGATATGACGTTCAGCAATACCAAAATTGGTCAAAGTCGGACTAACCGATAAGTCCAAAGTTGGCTGCGCAATATATAAATGCGGCGCAGCTAAAATTTTCTCCCTGAAAGTTTCAATTTGCTGTTTAGACGCTTGTGGTCCAATGAGCATGCCATAACCGCCCGAACCCTGCGCTTCTTTCACCACCAGTTGATCCAGATGAGCCACGACATAGTCTAATTCTTCAGAATTACGACATTGATAAGTCGGAACATTTTTTAGAATTGGCTGCTCACCCAAATAAAAACGAATCATTTTGTCGACATATGGATAAACCGATTTGTCATCTGCCACACCGGTTCCCGGCGCATTGGCAATCACGACATTATTTTGCAAATAAGCCGACATCAAGCCAGCAACACCCAAAGTGCTATCCGGTTTAAAGCACAATGGATCAAGAAACGCATCATCGACCCGTCTATAAATAACATCGACTCGTTGACGACCATGTATGGTTTTTACATAAACCTTCGAGTCATCAACAAAAAGATCACGTGATGTTACCAATGGCACATCCATCTCCCTTGCAAGGAAGGCATGTTCATAGTAAGCGCTATTAAAACGTCCTGGGGTCAATACTACGACAAATGGCTTGTCGACGTAGGCATTTTCGATCAGGATTTCTTTCAATAATTGTGGATATTGCTCAATTCCGGCAATCTTGGACTGCTCGAATACTTTCGGCATGAGTTTTTCACTGATCTTGCGGCATTCCAGCATATAAGATACGCCAGATGGCGTTCTGAGATTATCTTCTAAGACATAAAACTCGCCCCTGGAATCACGGATCACATCGATTCCGCTAATCTGGCTATAAATTCCGCCTTTCAAGCTATGTTGATACATATGCGGCTGATAGGCCTCATGAGTTAAAATCTGCAATTCAGGAATGATATTGGCTTTTAAAATGTCCTGTTGATGATAAATATCATGTAAGAATAAATTTAGCGCCCGTACCCGTTGTGCCGAGCCCAAAGCCACCATATTCCACTGCTTCCGATCTATGACTCGCGGAATGATATCGTAAGGAATAGTGCGCTCTACACCTTCTTCATCGCCATAAACGGTAAAGGTAATACCGTGATGTAAAAAATGTTCTTTTGCTACCTGATTCAGTGCATTGAGTTCATCCAGCGTATGTTTTGATAACCATTCTTCCAGTCTGTGACCTGCCTGACTGGACAGCACATGCTCATCTTGCATTTCATTAAAGAACTTCGAAGATAACTGCTGCAATAAAAGTTGTGGATTTGTTGTAGTAGATACCGCTATAGTTTTAGTGTCTATAAAATTTTTTCCAATATTCTGGGAACTAAATTTATCAATTGTTTCAATCACATTTGTATCCTGATTTCCTTTAAGCATACAAACCCCCGTATTATCATCTATTATAATTAAATCAAAGCAATATCCATGCCATGACATCTGTATTTCAATTACCATTAATCTAATAAATGCCCTTTGAACTCAATGCTATTTTCGACCAAGTTGTTTTAGAATTGTAGGACAAATGTTGCACAGAGGGACTTGCGAAAAAATGAGAGTTTTTTTATTGTGTTAAGCTAAGCCTAAATCCCCTCTTCTTTATTGCCAGCAAAATAAATTATGTCAGCACAAGAAAAAGAAACTTCAAACAGTCTGTATCGCCAATGGCAAATTTTGTCGCGTCTTTCTACCGGCAAATGGATGGGAACACGTGAATTACAGGAAATCCTGAATCGCGAAGGCATTGATATCAGTCTACGTACCATTCAGCGTGACCTGAATCAGATTGCGCAACGCTTTCCAATTGAAAGCAGTAAAACCACGCCGCAAGGCTGGCGTTGGCGTTCAGATGCGCCGCTGCAAAGTTTGCCGCATATGACCAGCTCGCAAGCGGTCACTTTCATGATGGTCGAAGAACATTTAAAACATCTGCTGCCACCGAGCCTGATCGAGGAAATGAATCCGTGGTTTGATCTGGCACGACGCAGTCTTTCTTCCCAGAACAATGTCCGGCAATGGATTAACCGCGTACGCATTGTTCCGGCCACCCAACCGCTGATTCCACCTGTGGTAGATAAGGCCGCGCAGCAAGCGGTGTATGAAGGCCTGTTACAGGACAAACAACTGGAATGTGTGTATCAGGGCCGTGGTCATAACAGCGAAGAAAAAACCTATATTCTCAATCCTCTGGCATTGGTACAAAAAGGGTCAATCATTTATCTGGTGTGTACCCGTCATGACAAATCGGATATCCAGACCTTTGCACTGCACCGCTTTAAATCGGCCGTCGTGCTGAATTCACGTGCCTTGCATCCGGTCAATTTCGATATTGATGATTATATTGATTCTGGTGCACTGGGCTTCCGGGTGGACTTCAACCATCCCACCGAAAATGTCACGCTTAAACTCAGCATGTCAGAGTCGGATGCGCATTACTTTGAGGAAAGCCAGCTCAGTAAAGACCAGAAAATTGAAAAAATGGAAGATGGCATGTCGCTGATCACTGCTACCGTGCCATTTACCTCTCAACTGGTCTGGTGGCTGCGTAGCTTTGGTAAAAAGATTAAACATATTGAACCGAGTATTGTGGCCAATGCAGTCGCTCAACTGGATGAGGAAAACCCTTAACTACACAGGCTTCATCCAGACTCTTTTAGGTATTCCAGAATAAAAAAATCCCCAAATTGGGGACTGGAGAATTATGCTTATATTTTTGTTCTTGTTGTGGTGATCTGCCGCTGTGCCAATCTGCTTTTCTTTGACACCCCGAAATGCAGCTTGAATGAAACATCAATATTTAAAAATGACTGAGACATGAGCAAGCCAGCTCAGCATCATTAAAGCGAATGGATTTTTTGGTCATGGTTTAAGACTCCTATATAGTGAATAAACCGACTATAAAGTCATCCGCCTTACTTGTGAAATAAATAGAATGCATGTCTTTTGCAGAATTTTTCTATAGTACTTTTTCCGCAAAATTTATCTGTAATCGCTGCTGATTCATTGCTTGGCTTAATACTATTTTCGGCAAGTTTATAAAATCGAATAACAATTCTCTGCTTGTATAAGATATCTCGCTCTGCACATCATAAAGCCCTATAGAAGTAGAAATAGGGACTTAATTTTACAATGGCTAACCCTGCTCAATTAGTACGTCACAAGCTGCTTAATACTTTCTTTTCCCGCCATTCGGTCTGGTTTGCCTGCATTCTGATTGCAGTAATTTTTACTACATTTCATATCGGTTATTCACCGCGTTATATCTATTATTTTATGCCGCAAACGTTAGTGAATACCCTATGGATCCTGAGCATTCTGCTGAGTTTGCTGGGTTTGTATGATGTACTACAAAATAAGCATTCCATTCTGAAAAATTATCCCATTATGGGACATTTCCGCTTTATCTTTGAGGAATTCCGTCCCGAGATTCGTCAGTATTTTATTGAAGCCGACCGGGACGCACTGCCTTTTTCCCGTATGCAGCGCAGTCTGGTGTATCAGCGGGCAAAAAATGAAAATTCTGATAAACCTTTCGGCTCGATTCTGAATGTCTATGAAGATAATTACCGCTTTGTTAGTCATTCCATCACGCCCTGCAAAGTTGCTGATCCGCAGACTTTTCGTATCCTGATTGGAAATGAGCAATGTACCCAGCCCTTTTCAGCTTCTATTTTAAATATTTCAGCCATGAGCTTTGGCAGCATGAGTGCCAATGCGATACGTGCACTTAATCTCGGCGCTCAAAAAGGTGATTTTTTCCATGATACAGGCGAAGGCAGTATCAGTCCCTACCATCTGGAATATGGCGGTGATCTGGTCTGGGAAATTGGCAGTGGTTATTTTGGCTGCCGTACTTTAGATGGACAATTCGATCCGGAACGTTTTGCTGCACAAGCCAAACTACCCCAAGTAAAGATGATTGAAATCAAGCTTTCGCAAGGCGCAAAACCTGGCCATGGCGGTATTTTACCTAAAAGTAAAATTTCGGAAGAAATTGCCCAAATTCGAGGCATCAGCCGTGATCATGATTGTGTTTCACCTTCGAGTCATCCGGCATTTAGCACACCGATTGAAATGATGCATTTCATACAAAAATTACGTGAACTTTCCAACGGAAAACCGGTCGGATTTAAGCTGTGTCTGGGTCAACCGTGGCAGTTTATGAGCATGGTCAAAGCCATGTTACATACCCAGATTTATCCAGATTTTATTGTGGTTGATGGCTCTGAAGGTGGAACGGGAGCTGCACCCATTGAATTAATTGACTATGTTGGCGCCCCTTTAAGAGAAGGTTTGCTGTTTGTACACAATACCCTTGTTGGTGCAGGATTGAGAGATAAGATCAAAATTGGTGCAAGTGGTAAAATAATTAGTGCATTCGATATTGCCAGTACGCTTGCCATTGGTGCGGATTGGGTGAACTCTGCCCGTGGTTTTATGTTTGCAGTGGGCTGTATTCAGGCACAAAGTTGTCATACCAATCAGTGCCCTGTCGGAGTCACCACCCAAGACAAAGATCGCCAGAAAGCCTTACACGTGCCGACCAAGGCGGAACGGGTGTTTCATTTTCATAAAAACACCTTACATGCTCTGTCTGAACTGATTGCTTCCGCTGGTCTAAAACACCCTTCCGCTATTAAGGCACATCATCTGGCACAACGTGTTAATAATCACGAAATAAAGAACTTTGCGCAGATCCATTTCTGGCTCAAAGAAGGCGAATTATTGACCTGTGAAAATAAGGATGAGGAGAACTTTTATTTCCGGATGTGGAACTTGGCCAAATTAGAAAAATTTTAAATCGATAACATTAAAACCAAAAAAAGGCGTTTTCGTAAACGCCTTTTTAAATACTCAATTTTCACTCTATTAATAATAAGTTTTGCTGCCATGTGCATGCAGAAAGGCCGGAATCAAACCCGTCAATGCAGCACGAATATCGGCTCGCTCATTGATCAATTGGTGTGAACCTTCTTCCAGCATCAGCAAAGTCTGGAGCCGGAATTTACGCCGGATAAATTCGATATTATAACGCCAGTCAACAGTCTGATCCTGTGCACCCTGTGCCAGCCAGACTGGAATACGACAAGCCGGACGCGCTTCCATTTCCAGCATCCAGCGTGACATCGCCAGAATCCAGTCCATGCCCATCATTCGCGGTTGTAATGGATCTTTAAGCCGGATAAAACGCAGAAACTCCGGATTATGATTATTGCGTCTGAAATGTCGGGGAACTTCACGTTTGATTCGGCTAATAATGCCCAATCCGACCGAATTATGCCACCAAGCAGTTTTGGCGGGACGAATCAATGGTGATAACAGCAGAACTCGTTCCACAAAAGGATTTTCGCGACGCTGCGCAAATTCCAGTAAATGGTGCATCCAGATCGCACCGCCGGTACTCTGCCCGATGCCAACCCAAGGTTTCGGTAGTTGTGAGGCGTGCTGCACATAACGATGCACGGCATGTAAAACCTGCTGATAATGATCAAAATTCTGAATGCTGGCAGGTGAACCATCACTAAGACCATGTCCAGGCAGATCATAGGTCAATACACTAAAACCCTGTTCCAAAAGCTCTTTGACAATGGGCTGATAAATACCGCTATGTTCCAGATAACCATGCAGCAAAAAAGCGGTTCCCTGGATCTTGTCAAAGCGGGTATTTTCCAGATTCGGTTCAAACACCTGTACATGCAACCTGAATAAAGGCATCTGTACATAGCCCTGCCAGTGTTTGCAATCCAGCAAATCAAAACCATAAAGCTTGCGATAGGACTGCAGATCAATCGGCGGTTCATCACTACGATTCAAGTTTAAAGGTGGCAAGAGTTGAGGCGTAACATCCCGACTCGGAATGGGTAAATCCAGCTGTTTCAGAATGGTGGGATTTAAAAATGGGATATCAGACATTATGGCACCTCCCGACAGTCACTGGATCCAAACCACATGTCGCGCATGGTCGCCAACATTTCATAATTGGCACGACGACTGTGATCATAATTTTGTGCACTTGGACGCCATCGTGTCAATGGCGTTGGCATCGGCGCTTCTACCGGAATGGTTTGTATGCCATTTAAAGCAAATAAACGGCGGGTACGCGGCATATGATAACGATCCGTAATCAAAATCACTGTAGGCGCTCCACCTTTCTTTTGTAATAGTAATGAACTGAATCGGGTATTTTCACAGGTGTTCATGCTGCGATCTTCCAGTAATTTGGCATCGACACCATGATTTTTTAACCAGCGCTGCATATACGGCGCTTCGACCCCACTCAGAACAATCGGCAACTGATAATGTTTTTCTACTGCCAGCGTGGTTTCCAGACGTAGTCGCGTATAGTTATTGACGACAATTTCTTTGCTTTGTTCATCCAGAGTTAAGCCACCACCCAATACCACAATCGCATAAGGCTGAGAGCGATTCGCGGGTTTAGCCTGCTGTTGCTCTTGTAGTAAGGCCAAGTCCTGCTGGATTTCCTCTCCATCGGTTTCCTGTACCGAACTGGCTTCACCCTGCTCAAGTGGATGCGTCGTCAGAAACTCCATATATTGCTCAATGCGTTCCTTGTTTTCACTACTGTCCCACTCCAGCAATTCCCGGACATTTGCTGTCGGATCGACTGGTTCTGCATCTTCCTGTGAGGACAATAACGGCACCTGAGCAGGTGGACTTTGCTCTGCTTTTTGATCTTGCTGCTCGCGTTGATATTCTTCAATTACTTGCTGCAGCGCTTTATAACGTGCCTGAATCAGCATCAGGTTAGCCGAGTTATTTTGCTGGATATCCTGTTCCATGACCTTTAAATAAGCCTGACGGGCAATCCACAAATCAGAGCCAGGTTCCAGATTTTCATGCTCGCTTAACGCTGCCATTTTCTGGCTTTGGGCGGCGACTTCATTTAGCTCTAAGGAGACAAACTGGTTTAAGCCCTTGACGATCATTTTTGAGTAAAAAGGCGTATAAACCAACACCAATAGACAGCCGCATAGCACAAACAGTCCAGTGACAATTTGTAGCAAACGTACTATCCAATGGGTGTTTTTCATGTTATTCCTCTTCCTGATGAGAGCGGATCAGACCATTTTTATCAAACAATACAGGTTCAGGTTCCAGCATTAAACTAAATTTTTCCCAAACCGATTGCTGTACCGCACGATACGTTTTACGGACATCGGTGAGAGAGGCTTGACCATAATTCACCAAGACCAGCGCCTGTTTGTGGAACATACCGACAGGGCCCAACTGTTTGCCTTTCCAGCCAGCCTGATCAATCAGCCAGCCCGCTGCCAGTTTAACTTGAGCATTGGCTTGCTGGTAATGGGGTAAATTCGGGAAAGATGCAGCAATTCGGTCAAAGACCGCCTGACCAACTACAGGATTTTTAAAGAAGCTGCCTACGTTGGGAAATTCCTGCGGATCAGGCAATTTACTCTGACGAATCTGAATGACTTGTTGCTGCAGGTTTTCTGCTGTGAGCTGATCGCCGACCGCAGTCTTCAGATCACCATAATTCAGTTTCAAATCTGGCTGTTTAAGTAATCTAAAAGTCACATGGGTAATCACATAACGGTTAGGATCATCTTTAAAAATACTATGCCGATAGGCAAACTGGCAATCTGCTGCCTGAATCGAAGTAAACTGTTTCAGCTGACGGTCATAGAGCTCAACGGAATCGATAAACTCGCCAACTTCAACGCCATAAGCGCCAATATTCTGTACTGGCGATGCACCGACCCGTCCCGGAATTAAAGCCAGATTCTGTAGACCATATAACTCCTGTGCCGTGGTCCAGAGCACGAAGTCATGCCAGCCTTGACCACCGCCTACACATAAGCGCTGCGACTGATCATCAGCATCCAGCATTTCAATGCCCTGAATATCCATATGCAGAACCAGTGCATCAATCTGCTCCGGCAACAACATATTGCTGCCACCTGACAGGATCAGTACATTGAGTTGCTGCTGTTCAGCAAAATCCAGTGCCGCCAGCAAATCAGCAGTGGACTGAATTTGGGCATAGTATGAAGCAACTGCTTCTAAATTTAAGGTATTAAAAGGTTTAAGTTGAACCTGGGTTTGAATCTGCATCGCTTAAACCTTGTGTAAATTCTGTTTAAAAATCTCAATCCATGCCCGGCTGCTAGACTCACATTGATCAAGCACCCGTTCAAAGCCATCCGCTTCGCCATAATAAGGATCGGGTAACGCCTGTTTCGGATAAATCTGATCATGTTCACTCATCAATGCCACGCGTGCACGTATATGACCAAACTGAGTTTCTACCAGACGCTGTATGTTCTGAATATTGGATAAATTTTCCAGATCCATCGCCAGAATCAGATCATAATCAATAAAATCGTGTGGAATGAGTTGACGTGCGCGAAGTGCTGAAAGGTCATAGCCACGTTTTAGTGCATGCTTCTGGCTACGCAAGTCCGGTGCCTTGCCCGGATGATAATTACTGGTTCCGGCAGAATCGACCACAATATTCAGTTGCTGTTCATCACAATAATGTCTGAGTACAACTTCTGCCGTGGGAGAGCGGCAAATATTTCCCAAACAAACACATAACACCTTGTATGGCGTTCTGGATGACATAAACAACCTCAGAGCTACTTTATTTTAAGGATTCTTATGTTAAGTTATTTATATACTGATTCCTATCTTACAACCATAGAATAATCTCGTATTTGCAATAAAAAAATCAAGGATATCGCCATGAATCGTTTTCAGTTTCAAACCGTCCCCAATATCATTGCCGGACTAGGCACGATTCAGGAATTATTTAAAATTCTAAAAAATGGCCGTTATCGCCGTCTTCTGCTGGTGACTGACCCGGGTATGCTGAAGGAGCAATTACATCTGCCGATTCTGGATATTATTGAATCTGCCGGACTGGAGTATGTGATTTACTCGGATGTCCAGGCCGATCCGCCCGATACAGTGGTGCTTGAAGCGGTGGCTTTTGCAAAACAGGAAAATATTGATGTGGTTCTGGGCTTTGGTGGTGGCAGCTCGATGGATGTGGCCAAACTGATCGCGATTCTGGCACATCCCGAGCAGCATCAGACATTGTCTGATCTGTATGGCGTTGATAATGCCACCGGACCGCGTTTAGCCTTAATTCTGGTACCAACTACGGCTGGAACAGGTTCAGAAGTGACGCCGATTTCGATTGTCACCACAGGTGAAACCACTAAAACCGGTATTGTGGCACCGATCCTTTTTGCTGATATTGCCATTCTGGATGCAACCTTTACCCAGAATCTTCCGGCACAGATCACTGCCGCCACCGGCATTGATGCCATGGTACATGCCATTGAAGCCTATACCTCAAAACACAAGAAAAACCCTTATTCGGATATGCTGGCCAAACAGGCTTTAAGATTACTGAATGCCAATCTGCCGCGCGTGCTACAAGACGGATATGATTTAGATGCGCGTCAAAATATGCTGGTCGGTTCCATGCTGGCCGGACAAGCCTTTGCCAATGCACCAGTCGCCGCCGTACATGCGCTGGCTTATCCACTGGGTGGACATTTTCATCTATCGCATGGGCATAGCAATGCGCTGGTTCTAACTGAAGTATTAAAGTTTAATGCGCCAGCGGCCAAACAGCTCTATGCGGAATTGATGACCTGGCTGGATCCTTACAGTAAAGGTTGTCATGATGGCCTGACTGATCTGTTTATTGATCATTTTAATAATCATCTGATGCAAAGCGGTTTGACCCTAAAACTGAATCAGTTGAATATTCCGGAAGATATGCTGCAGGTCATGGCAGAAGATGCGATGCAACAAAGCCGGCTGTTGCAGAATAATCCACGTGAACTCAAGGTGGAGGATGCTTATCAGATTTATCAGGCGATCTATGCCTAGATCAATTTCCACTTAAGCCTTATCTAGCTGAGGACTGAATAGTGATGAAAGCCACCATCAAACAGCGCGAACACTATACTTTTTTCCTGCCCATTCAAACCCGTTGGGCAGACAATGATCTGTACGGCCATGTCAACAATGTGACTTATTATAGTTATTTTGATACCGCAGCCAATGCCCTGCTGATTCAGGAAGCTGATTTTGATCCTAAATACTCCCCGATGATTGGCTTGGTAGTCAGCTCCAACTGTCAGTTTAATCAGGAACTGTCTTATCCGGAAATTATTGAAGTGGGCGTGGCCATTGAAAGCATGGGAAGCTCATCACTCAGCTATGATCTGGCTATTTTTAAACGCAACTCAGATACAGCCGCTGCGCAAGGCAATTTTGTCCATGTATTTGTCGATCGTGAGACACGAAAAAGCACCCCGATTCCAGTTGAAATGCGGGATGCTTTATCTCGATTTGTTGTGACTTAACATCCAGCCTATTTCAGCTGAATATTTTGCAGTTCACCGTCAAACTGCTGTAACAGATTGCGTACTGCCGGTTCAGCATGTAACAATTCTTCGGCACGTTTAAAGGCACGTGCCTTACGCTGATGCTGCATGGTATATGGCGTTAACTGGTCCACATTTTCAAATTTCACCTGGAAATTGGTTTGCGGCCATTGCTGTTGCAAAGCAGCTTCCAGATGATGTTGCAACTGGGTCAGCAACTGCTGGTACTGTTCAGGAATATGGAAAACGGATTCGCCATTCATCTGACCAGTCATGATGCCATACTGCGCCAGTTCCTGTACCGCTGGAGAAAGCTGGCTATTACGGAACCAGTATTCCCATTTTTCTACGCTCCACTCACCTTCTAAGGTTTGTTCAGGTATTTTCAGAATATCCTGTGGCATCAGATTCTGCGTATTTACATCTTGAGAAATATCTTCCAGCAAAGCTGTCTGTGCGACTGGCTGAACCGGCGCTGTATTTTCAAGAGCAGGCTGAGCAATCAATTCCTGTGAAAGTTCTAATTCCGGTGCAGCAAGACTAAATTCCTCATCAGCAGACATGATGTCTTGTGCTGGCTCGGTAGGGATGACAGCATCTGCAGGAATAAACTCTTCAAGCAGGAGATCATCCGAACTGTTGCTGGTAGCAGGTGCTTCTGGCTTACTCTTGATTTCATCAAAACCAAATAGGCCTTTGTCATCATTTGGATCAAAAACAATTTGATCACTAGACCGCACTTCTTCAATCACTGTTTGAGTTGCTACAGGCTGGACAGGTTCAGGCGCATTGATGCTGGTTGGCTCGTCTTCATCCAAAAAATCATCCGAAGAAGGTTCAGACGCTGATGCGACATCAATCTCCTCATCTGTCTCATCGTCCAGAGAAAAATCATCAAATATCGGTTCTGCCTCCAATGATTGTGTTTCTACTGATTCAGATTGAAGTTGTGTCTGAACGGGCTGCTGTAGACGTGTTGTATGAGTTGTTGCCTGTTGCGGTACAGTCTCCTGCATCACTGGAATTTCACTTGGTTGTAATGGACGGAAAGCCAGTAAGCGTAGCACCGTCATCTCAAAGCCTTGTTCCTGCGTAACTGCAAGCTGTAAATCGGCACGACCCTTACAGGCAATCTGATAATACAGTTGCAGGTCTTGTGCTGAGATGAGAGCCGATAACTGCATGATCTTTCGATTGATTTCGGCACTATATTTCAGGCTCAGATCTGGCAGGTACTGCAATAAAGCCAGTTCATGCAGTGTCGAAATTAGCTGGTCTAGCACCAGTGACACATCCAGAGCTTGCTGACGGAATTGTAGTAATAACTGACTGACCTGCGCTTTCTGGTTCTGGTGAATCGCCAGAATCAGATCATAAATAATGGTGCGGTCAATCAGTCCCAGCATATCTTTGACATCCTGATGCTGAATCGCTCCCTGACCATAGGCAATCGCCTGATCGGTCAACGACAAGGCATCACGTAATGAACCTTGCGCAGATTCAGCAATCTGCCAGATGGCATCCTGATCAGACTGAATGCTTTCTTTGCTAAGAATATGGCCTAGATGTTCAGTAATTTCATCGACTGCCAATGGACGCAAAGTAAATTGCAGACAGCGAGAAATTACGGTAATGGGTAGTTTTTGCGGATCGGTGGTTGCAAATAGGAATTTGACATGTTCTGGCGGTTCTTCCAGCGTCTTTAACAGCGCATTGAAAGAATGCGTGGAGAGCATGTGCACTTCATCGATCAGGTAGACTTTAAAGCGACCTTGAGTCGGTGCATAAGGCACATTGTCGAGCAACTCACGTGTATCTTCCACCTTGGTGCGTGACGCCGCATCAATTTCAATCAGGTCAATAAAACGACCTTCATTGACTGCGGTACAGGTTGCACAGACTTCACAAGGCGTCGAGGTAATACCGGTTTCACAGTTCAAGCACTTCGCCAAAATACGTGCAATCGTGGTTTTTCCGACACCACGCGTTCCTGTAAACAAATAGGCATGATGCAAACGGCCACGTTCGAGCGCGCTGGTTAAAGCACGTGATACATGGTTTTGCCCCACCAATTCATTGAAATTACGAGGACGGTATTTTCGCGCAAGTACTTGATACATGTATGCTCCTTTTTACAGGTCTAAGCATACTGTTTTTTTATAAAATAGTGAAATGAATGCCGGTTTATAAAGAATAAAAATCCCTTGATCAAAATCATTGAAAAAGGGATATAAAACAGATGCTTTTTTAAAATTAGACCGATTCAAACAGGATAAAGTCACTTTGCATTTGGTAGCGTTTGCCTGTTTGATCTTCACGAATTTCCAAAACATGCTTTTTCAGATCGACATAGAGCAGATTTCGGGTATCGACATTCAGCAGTTCAATCTTTTGTTGTGATTCATCCTGAAACCGAATCTGCCCGCTCATCGTTTTAATTTCATTATGACCACTTAAACTTTCACGCTGTAAAGTAAAGGTCTGATCTTCATTTAAAGTTAAGGCCACTGCCATGCCGGGACAATCTTCACAACTTGAAAAGCATCCCATACATGGCGTTGTGCCCTGATAATTTCCCACCCATGCAGGTAGCTGCACCTTGGCTTCAGCGACAGTATTTTTAACTGATTGATTTTGATCCTGACAACCAAATAAAGCACCGGTTACCACTAAAGGAATCAATATCACTTTCTTCATGCTTTCATTTCACAGAACTGGAATTCGCCACAAAATAGCACATTTTAAAGGATAGATTAAATCCTGGATCAGGGTGATCTAACGCCAGCCTTTGCGCCCGGTCAGTACCGCATCCGCACAGCGTAAGGTTTCCTGAGTTAAACCCCAAAGACGATAATCTCCGGTTAATGAACCTGTCGGGAAATTATGGGTATAGGCAAAACTTAAATTCCGCTCAGGATCGCACCAGGCACCAGAGCCATTAAACCCCATATGACCAAAACCTTTAGAGGCTTTTCCTAAAGTGAGAACACGGTGATAACCCAAACGCCAGTGCATCGGTAAAGGCATGACCCGATCTCGTGTTTTGTATTGCATCTGACTAAGTCGCTGGAACACCTCAGGCGAAATCAGTTGCTGACCTTGCCATTCACCATGATTCGCCAGCATGGTATAGATTTTTGCCAGACTCTCTGCAGTAAAGACACCATTGGCGGAGGGAATAATCGCTTGTAGCCCCTGTTCACTAAAGAAACTAAATTTCTTCATGCCTTTGGGAATCATGGCATCCTGAAAATCCTGAGGATCCTGCCCGCTAAAGACCAAGGCTCGCTCCATCAGGTTCGGCTTTCTTGGTGTAGTTTTTTTCGCAGTCTGTGTTTGAGACTTGGCTGCTTTAGGCTTTAAAATGGGCAGCGCTACCCGAGCTAACTCATTCGTCGGTACGCTAAAATAAGCACCATTTAACTGTAGTGGCTGTACCAGATATTCCTGCATCAGCTCACCCAGTTTTTTACCAGTCGCTTTTTCTAATGCTCCACCCACCTGCCAGCCAAAAGTCAGCGGTTGATAAGCGGCATCTGTAGCAACCTGAAATCGTGGTTCAGCCGCCGCAATCCGGTCCAGCATATGCGACCAGTCGGCCATTTCAGTGGCATCATCAATCATATTACGGATATCAAACAGGCCACTTTGATGACTGAGCATATGTGCCAGAGTAATATTTTCTTTACCATTTTGTGCAAATTCAGACCAGTATTCTGCAACCGGTCGATCATAATCCAGATAACCTTGACTGACCAGAATATGCGCCAAAGTCGCCAGCACACCTTTACCTGTGGAATAACACAGCGACATGGTATCCGGTTGCCAGTTTTCAGTGACAGACTTTTTACCGGTATAAATATCGACGACCTTTTGTCCCTCAAAATATACCACCAGTGCGGCACCACCCTGTTCGGTACGTGCATCCTGCAAACGGCTAAACTGACGGGCAAGGTCACTGAAACGCTCATCGACATTGCCCTGATAATTATGCTGATCAGCAAACAGATAATCTTTAATTGGCTGCATCATTCTATCCATAGAATATTGATCCCTTAAAATGAAAAAGCCTAAATCGGGTTTAGGCTTTTGATTCAGATTTAAATTGCTTTGATATGGCCGGTGACGTGTGGTTTTTGATTTTTACTGCTTCGTATCAGAAAATCTGTATCATTGGCTGCCTGTGCCGTCAGGAACTCAACTTTAGATGGCAAGTACATCGGCAACTTGAACCAGACATCAGCTTCATAAGCATCTGGCAATGACAGATTCGCCAGTGCTTTGGCCTTGCTCCACATACCATGTGCAATCGCCTGTTTAAAACCAAAAGCTTTCGCTGTGACTGCATGAATATGGATCAAGTTAAAGTCGCCTGAGGTCATGGCATAACGACGACCAGTATTCTCCGAGATGTTCCATTCATTATTGAGTATATATTCTGGCGCTTGGCTTTCTGCAGGTTTTGCAGCAGCTTTAGCATTGGTCTTTTGACGTGACAGATAAGTCGTCAATGCTTCAACTACGACCTCGCCTCCCACTTTGACTGTAGTAATGAAATCAAACTGCACGCCTTTATCGTGCGGCTGCAATTCGCCAAATTTGCATGCTAGGGTCAAGGTTTCATTGACGCCGATTTTACGGTATTGCTTCACTTGGTTACGGATATGTACCAGACCCAAGATCGGAAACGGAAATGCTTCTGAAGTCATCATGTGCATTTGTAGACTTTGTGAAAGCACCGTCAGATAGATTGCTGGAATATAACCATTATTTTTAAAACCGCAGACTTCATTATAGGCTTTCAGATGTTTTTGATCGACCTTGAATGAATCCACCACATATTCAACTTGCGGTAGAACTTTTTCAGCTTTCGGCTTTTTAAAAATCAAGCCTTGAATCACTTTTGGATAGGCTAAATAAGGTTTTGGAAGTTGACTAAAATGGCGCGTATTCATACTGAACCTTTAAAATATTCTTTTCATTTATATATGAGTGGAGTTCTCTCTCCCTTTGGGAGAGAGTTAGAGAGAGGGCTAAAAAAAGGCCCCTAGTCTCCCTCTCCTAAATCCTCTCCCTGAGCTTTAATTAAACTGCAAGAAAGGACTTGATGCTTTAAGCCCCTAAAAGACTTTGACCACATACACGTACCACGTTGCCATTTAAACCTGTTGATGCAGTAGCAGCAAACATTGCAATCGTTTCTGCAACATCGACAGGTAGACCGCCTTGACTCATCGAATTCATACGGCGGCCCGCTTCACGGATCGCAAATGGAATCGCAGCCGTCATTTGTGTTTCGATAAAGCCCGGTGCAACGGCATTAATGGTTATACCATTTTTTAAAGTTGGTGCTGTGAATTTCACCACACCAATCACACCCGCTTTAGACGCTGCATAGTTGGTTTGACCCAGGTTACCTGCAATGCCTGAAATTGAGGATACACAGATAATACGACCATTGGCATTTAGACCATCGTTGGAGATTAAATAGTCATTTACACGTTCAATCGCCGACAGGTTGATGTTAATCACCAGATCCCACAGTTCAGGCTTCATATTGGCCAAGGTCTTGTCACGGGTAATTCCGGCATTGTGCACAATGATGTCTAAGCCGCCATGCTCTGCTGCCGCTGCCTTGATCTTCTCACCTGCATCTGCAGCTGTAATATCAATAGCCAAGGTAGAACCGCCGATCTCACTAGCTACACGATCAAGGTCAGCCTGCTGTTGTGGAACATCCAGACAGATGACATGTGCACCATCACGGGCCAATACATGGGCAATCGCTTCACCAATACCACGGCTTGCGCCTGTCACAACCGCAGTTTTACCCGCTAATGGCTTGGTCCAGTCTACGTCTACTTTTTCAGCTGGTGAAACACGGATCACCTGACCAGAAACATAGGCAGAACGAGGAGAAACCGCAAAACGTAATGCAGACTCAAGATTCGCTTCAGCACCTGCATCAACATAGATCAGGTTTGCTGCGATACCTTTCTTGAATTCTTTAGCCACTGATTTCACAAAACCTTCCAGTGCACGTTGAGCGATTGACTGACTGACTGATTTAGCAGTTTCAGGCGTAGTCCCTACAATCACGACACGACCAGAACTCTGGATCTGACGCGCAATCGGGTTAAAGAAATCATAAAGTGATTTTAACTGTTCTGAATTTTCGATCCCTGAAGCATCAAAAATAACGACCTTGAATTTTGATTCTTTATCGCCCGGGTTAAATGCACCCAGATTCAGCCCGGATGCTGCAGCCGCCTGTTGCAACTCAGCATTATTACCTGCATAGCTGTTGGCATAAATATTTGCCAGAACCTGAGCAATAGCACCCGTCAATGGACTTGCTGGTGCTGCACCCAATAATACTGCGCCTTTTACCACTGGCGTAGCAGACTCAAAACGGTCTAAAGAAGTTGGGGATGGCAGACCCAAATTTTTAATGACAAATTTACCAATAGGAGATTTTGCAAAAGTTTGGTACTGATCAGTCATGTTTATTATCTCTCATACAAATTAATTTTTGGTTGATCTAAAGTTATCCTTAAACTTCAATATGATGCCAGACACATATATTTCAATAGATCCGCCAGATTCCGCCCAATCATACTTGAGATAATAGGCAGATGACTTGACCTGAGCGCAGTCTGTAATGTCATTGTAGTCAATACAGCCTATCCTCTTCTATGCTAATGTAAGCGCCAAGAAGACGATCTATTTGCCTGGTAAAGCCTTATGAGCAAAACAACTCAAGAAAATCCAGCAGTCGAGAACTCTGCGACAGAAACTGTGTCAAAACCATCAACGCGCACCAAGCGTAGCACTAAAAATACTGACACAGCCACTGGGACAGAAAAAAGTCCGACTAAAACCTCGCGTACACGGAGCACACCTGCCCGTGCCAAAAATACGACTTCATCTGAAAAAGATTTAATCTCTACAACACAGACTTCTGTTCTACAGGAACCAAACATGAGCCAAAATACAGTTCGCCGCGTTGCGATTATCGGTGGTAACCGCATTCCATTTGCACGTTCTAATGGTGCTTACTTTACGGCATCCAATACTGACATGTTTACAGCAACCCTGAACGGCCTAGTTGAACGCTTTAATCTGCAAGGTCAACGCTTAGGTGAAGTGGTTGCGGGTGCAGTACTGAAACACAGCCGTGACTTCAATATGACCCGTGAATGTGTACTAAATACTGCCCTTGCACCTGAAACGCCTGCTTATGACATCCAGCAGGCATGTGGTACTGGTTTGCAAGCGGCATTTCTTGTTGCCAACAAGATTGCTTTAGGTCAAATCGAAGTAGGCATTGCAGGTGGTGTAGATACGACTTCTGATGCACCGATTGCTTTTGGTGACGGTTTACGTAAAGCATTACTTGAGCTAAACATTGCGAAAACTGCAAAAGACCGTCTGAAAGCACTGACCAAAATCAATGTGAAAGACCTTATGGATGCACCAAAAAATGGTGAGCCGCGTACAGGTCTGTCTATGGGTGATCATCAGGCGATTACTACACTGGAATGGGGAATTTCCCGTGAAGCACAGGATGAACTTGCTGCATCTTCACACCAGAAAATGGCTGCAGCGTATGAAGAAGGTTTCTTTGATGACCTGATCACACCATTCTTGGGTCTTAAGCGTGACAATAACCTGCGTGCGGACTCAAGTGTTGAAAAACTGGCGAAATTAAAGCCGGCCTTTGGTAAGGGCGATGCCCGTACCATGACTGCGGGTAACTCTACGCCGCTAACAGATGGTGCTTCTTGCGTGCTCTTGGCTTCTGAAGAATGGGCGAAGGCAAATGGTCATGAAGTATTGGCTTACCTGACTTTCCAGGAAACTGCCGCAGTTGATTTTGTCGAGAAAAAAGAAGGCCTGTTGATGGCGCCTGCTTATGCCGTGCCGCGTATGCTGGAACGTGCAGGTCTGAAACTGCAAGACTTTGACTATTACGAAATTCATGAAGCTTTTGCATCTCAAGTATTGTCTACGCTGAAAGCTTGGGAAGATCCGAAATTCTGTAAAGAGCGTTTAGGTCTGGACGCTCCACTGGGTTCAATTGACCGTGCAAAATTGAACGTAAAAGGCTCTTCACTTGCTGCCGGTCACCCGTTTGCAGCAACTGGCGGTCGTATCATTGCGACAGCAGCAAAACTGATTAACCAGAAAGGTTCAGGTCGCGTACTGGTATCGATCTGTGCAGCCGGTGGTCAAGGTGTAACGGCGATTATTGAAAAATAATCCGTTGACCGATCTAATTAAAAAGCCCCTCAAATGAGGGGCTTTTTTATGACTTATTGATTTGGCAGTGGGTTATTTTTGAAGTATTCATCCACTTTATTCCACGGTGCAGTCGATGCCACGCCTTTCACCATATTCTGGTTCACACCCTGACAAAGTGCATTGTCCGGCGTCAAATGAAAAGCATTTACATTTGGATCCATATAAGGAATTGAGCCTGGACGGCGCTGGAAATAGAAGTTTAACCAATCGACGATAGCTTCAAAGCCATAATTCGACATGGCCCAGGCACTATTATGCCCGCCCCAATGATGACCAAATTCATGTGCAATAATTCGATAACCAGATAATCTGTAATGGCCATAGAATAACCAAGTATCTACTCCTAATACTGCTCCACCACCTAAACCACCACCCATATTGGTAATGCCAAGATTAATTTCATTGCGGTTAAGAATTTCCCGATAGATCCGGACATAATCTTCTGGCTGAAAGAAACCATTCGGCCCTTCTACCTGACCATCATTGCCAAAAAAATCGTGTCCCATGACCGCTTTATGGTTAAACCATAAGGTTTCAAATTCTGGAGTACTGAGCATATAGGCCAGATTGGTCATCATCATGACCCATTCCCGGGCATAGACCGGCGTAATACGACACCATTTATTCGGTTCATCATAGGTACCAAAATAAATTTTCCATTTGGCTTTAATCTGGTTCAGCTTTTTGACGTGCTCATCGGTCTCAGAGTTAATTTTCAGATCAAAAATATTGCTTGGATTTTGCGTGGTCTGACTCAGACCTGCTAGCTGGATCGAGCCTGTGCCATCGAGCAACGGGAAACGGGATTGATCGGTCAGTTTGAGATCAAAGCTGGCATTCGAAAATGGCGTCAACTGATCCAGCTTTGCCAGAATCACCCAGTCTTCTGAGTTTTTAATCTTGGCACGAATCTGCAAATCACGTACAGGCACAGCACTGTAGCTTTGCAAATGCAGGCGATTGCCATTTAGGGTTGCCGATAAAATATGGTCCATATAGACATGACGCTGGCTGCTATTGGTCAAGGTTTCCCATGATTCACCATCCTGCAAGACACGGCTTCTCTCGCGTGCTTTAGATTCGGTTAAAATCATAGCTTGGTTTAGCTGGGTGGATTTATTCTGTTGCAGGGTCAGCATTGGCAGAATATAAATTTTCTGATTGGCCATGTGTAATAGATTCTGACCATAAATATAAAGATCGCTGGCTTTAGCTATTCGGCTGCTCTGGTTTTGCCCTTTTAAAATACAGTCTCGGAAGGTATCCACACTTTTATTGGGTAAGATAGACTCCAAGTTAAAGGATTTTTCCTTGTAACTTTCTACAGTGCCATCATTCCGTGACACATAGACCAGGCCATCGTTATGGCGATGCATGACTGCCGACAAATTGGTTTCTATTAAAATGGGCGTAATATTATTTCCATTTTCCTGAATCTGATTGATATCGTGGACATAAGTCATACCATCCAGCAGGCTGGTATACAGATAGTCGCCCATGACCTCCATACGTGCATTACAGTTGCGTGCACAGCCCGGCAAGCTGAGCCGTGCAAATTTGCGGGCCTTTAAATGGTTTTGCGCTGTCACATCACTTTGACGCTAGACATTGATCCGGCCTTCAATATCAGGTACATACACATAACGGTCGTCAGCAGTCACTGCATTGCTATGTACCAGCGCATAATTAAGCGCATCGCCCCACCATACACCTATGCCGAGTGCCATAATGAAGCTCGGCTGCTCACCACTAATATCTAGAATATCAATTCGGTTCGAGCCATAATTGGCCACATACAAACGCCCTGCATGAATTTCCAGATCATTCAGGCTGTCCCATTTTTTGGCCAGACCCGAAATTTTCATAGGATCAATCGCACTGAGTGCACGTTTTTGTTTTAAGTCATAACGTAGAATATTCGATTCGGCCTGACTATTGGCAATATAAAGCACATCGCCATTTACCACCATGGCGGTGGGATTCCAGGTTTTCAGACCGAAATTCCCTGCTGTTAATTCCGAACCTACATCCAGAACCTTAAATTCCGCAATTTTGCTCAGTTGCTCACCCGAACCTGGTGAAATTACGAAATCCGGAAGCGTCT
Source organism: Acinetobacter lwoffii (assembly GCF_024129355.1). Classification (GTDB taxonomy): domain Bacteria; phylum Pseudomonadota; class Gammaproteobacteria; order Pseudomonadales; family Moraxellaceae; genus Acinetobacter; species Acinetobacter lwoffii_I. Next base: position 54,345 of record NZ_JAMXXP010000007.1, read on the forward strand.
GCTGTGGCGTACTGCTATCACCTCCTCCACCCCCACAACCAGACATCAGCAACACGATGGACACTGACAAGGTCACTCGTCTAAATAGCATTGAATTCCCCAATAAATTTTAAAATTAAAATAAAAAATCAATGTCTTATATCTTAATTTTCAGTTGGGTTCGAGCATAAAAAATGAGGACTTGATCAAGTCCTCATCGCTGAATATTTCACCTTTCGCATTCTGAAAAGGGAGTCTAAACTGTGTGGTATTTTTTATGGCATATTTTATGATGAGATTTTCCGATAATCCGGCTGGAGCCCTAGTCTGGCTTCTAGATGATCATAAATCCACTGAAAGATAAAGGTATATACGAGAATACAAAGGGTTAGAGCTAAGTCTAGCAGAAAGGCCTGAGCCAGACTCATGTGTAAGGCATAAGCCACCATCGGAATGGTCGCCAGCATCAAACCGCCTTCAAAGCCAATTGCATGAGCAATCCGCACTTTAACGCTTCTTTTTAAACGATGTTTAGCTTCAAACTTTTCAAAATAGTGATTAAACAGCATATTCCAAAATACTGAAGTCACAGCCATAGCAATCCCGAGCGCACCTGTCACTTCAAGTGGCATATGCATCAGTGTACTTAAAAGGACAGCAATCACGACCAGTAAAATGCCTTCATATAAGGCAGCATGAATCAGTCTTCTTTTGGAAATTAACATATTAAATCAGCTCAATTCATTACATGATGCAAGAATTTTATTTCTTTAAATCTGATTATTCGAGTTAGAATCTATCAATAAAAATGAAAGATTAAAGATATGAATGTTAATCAAGAACAGCTGCTGATGTTTAAAACCGTGATGGAAACCGGTTCTTTCTCTGCGGCTGCACGTCAACTGGGCAAAGTACCTTCAGCAGTCAGCATGGCCATTGCCAATCTGGAAATTGACCTGAATCTGGAACTGTTTCAGCGTATAGGTCGTGAACCGAAACCAACTGCACAAGCGCAGGTATTGTATGAAAAAACCCAGCAGCTACTGGTAGAAATGAACCAGTGGAAACAGCATGCTCAAGCCCTAAGTTCAGGCTTGGAATCTGAATTGAATATTGTGGTAGTTTCAGAATTGCTGCATACGCGCTGGACCGATTATATTGTGTTGCTAGAACAGGAATTTCCTGCACTGCAAGTCAATGTATTCAGTGCACCTCAGGAAGATGCACATCGTATGCTGTTTGAAGGTTCAGCGCAGCTAGCCTTGATGTTTGAACGCGAACAACTGGAAACACGGGAACAGTTTGTGGAATTGAAACGTGAGGTACTGGTGGCTGTAGTCGCCAAACAGCATCCCCTAAGTCAGTTCGATCAAGTCAGTTATGAACAGATTTTGCAAAACAGGCAGATTGTGGTGGCCAGTCGGGATCGCACCATCAAGCCGGAACTACTCTTTTCACGAAATTACTGGCGCACCGACAACCACCACTCGGCTTGCAGCATGATTCAGCAAGGACTGGGCTGGGGGGTTCTGCCACTCGAAATGCTGAATGAGCAGCCACATTTGCAAGATCAGTTACAGGTTCTCAACCTGCTCGATTTCACCCCAAAGTTTGAATATTTTGTTGATCTGGTCTGGAGCAGAGAAACCCGATTAGGCACAGCTGCTCATTTTTTGATTAATCACTTGCGCAAACAACGTAAAACCGGGCATTAATCACAGAAATTCAACGACAGTCTACTTGGTAAACCGGCCATTTATGATATATAAGAAAGCATAAGCAATAACCATAGAACTAGATCGTAATGACATTAACTGCATTAAACCAATTAAAAAACTTGACGACCATTGTGGCAGACAGCAGTGATTTGAGTGCCATTGAAAAATTTCGTCCGCTTGATGCAACCACCAATCCATCGCTGATTACTGCAGCAGCAAAACAACCTGAAAATCAGGCCTTGATTGAAGCTGCTTTTCAGCAAGCCCAGCAAGAAGGCTATGCAGATGACGCTCTGATTGAACGGACTATTGATATTTTAACGGTCAAATTTGGTGTAGAAATCTTAAAACTGATTGAAGGTCGTGTTTCAACGGAAGTCGATGCTTCGCTGTCCTTTAATACTGAAGCTACCATTGCCAAAGCCAAAGAGTTACTGGCACTTTATGCGCAATATGGAATTGACTCAGACCGCATTCTGATCAAGATCGCGTCTACCTGGGAAGGCATTCAGGCAGCGAAAGCACTGGAAGAACAAGGCATTCATACCAATCTGACTTTATTGTTTGGTCAGCATCAGGCCCATGCCTGTGCTGATGCCAAAGTAACATTAATCTCGCCTTTTGTCGGCCGTATTCTGGACTGGTACAAAAAAGCTGAAGGCGTTGAGTCTTACCCGATTGAAAAAGATCCGGGTGTACTTTCGGTTAAGCGTATTTATGAATTTTATAAAGCGCATGGTATTCAGACTGAAATCATGGGTGCCAGCTTCCGCAGTATTGATCAGGTTCTAGGCTTGAGCGGCTGTGACCTGCTCACGGTAGCACCAAACCTGCTGGCCGAACTGGAAAATGATCAGCGTGAAGTGCAGGCCCAACTCTCAGCCAAAGATATTAAAGTTCAAGGTGAACTCAGCCCAATCAGCCCTGCCGATTTTGAAGCACAACTGAAACAGGATCCGATGGCCAGTGAATTATTGCAAGGCGGCATTGACGGTTTCATTAAAGCCCGTGAGCAACTGGCTGCTTTATTACGTGAAACTTTCCTGAGTACCACTGAAATTTAAAGAAAATTTAGCAAATTTCTCCAGGCCGATGTTGCTATAATGCCGCATCGGCTTTTTTGTTCATGCGAGTTTTTCGTGTTTGGTATCACAGATCTAACGACCTTTATCATTGGAACCACGTTGATTGTGTTACTGCCTGGGCCGAACTCCCTGTATGTCATGTCGATTGCTTCACGCTTTGGCATCAAAACAGGCTATATGGGCGCATTGGGGGTATATACAGGCGACCTGATCCTGATTATATGTACGGCATTGGGAGCAGCTTCTTTACTACATGCCTTCCCGGTACTGTTTATTGCACTGAAAATTATCGGAGCGATCTATCTCAGTTACTTGGGTATCAAGCTAATCATTGCGGCCTACCAGACTTTCTTTCCGGAAAAGTCATCACAACGCGTCCAGATTAAAAAAACATCTTCCGATACTACTGAATCAATTCAGCCCTTTCGTACCGCACTTACGATTAGCATCTTAAATCCCAAAGCGATTCTGTTTTATCTGTCTTTTTTTGTGCAGTTTGTCGATCCTGCCTATCCTTATCCTGCCCTGACGTTCACGCTACTGGCTCTGATCCTGCAATTGATCAGTATGACCTATCTGTCAATCCTGATTTTTTCTGGTGTAAAACTGGCGTCCTATTTCAATCAAAATTATAAAGTGACTGCCAGCTGTGTCGCGGCGGTCGGGATTCTATTTTGTGGTTTTGGCCTTAAACTGGCGACTTCAACTTTCTAGTATTGACCGGCTTCAAGCCACCAGACCTCTGGATAAAATTGTTAAAAACATTGTGTTGATACGTGAAAAGCGTATGATTTAAACGCATTTAAAAATAGTGTCATGGATGATGCCAAAACTTTTACAAGATCTCTCCTTTCCTGCCATCATGGCCGGTTTTATTACCTGCATGATTGGTATCAGTGTTTCCGCCGTACTGGTCATTGAAGCTGCGCAAAGCCTGGGTGCCAATGCCGCGCAAATCAGCTCCTGGTTGTGGGCACTGGGTATCGGCATTGGAGTTTCCGGGTTTCTGCTTTCTTGGAAATATCGCTATCCGATTTCAACCGCCTGGTCGACTGCCGGTCTGGCGCTGGTCATTGCTTCTGCCGGTCATTATAGTCTGGGGGAAGCAATTGGCGCTTTTCTGATTTCTGGCATTCTGATCGCTTGTCTAGGATTTTTTGGAATTTTCGAGCGAATTTTCCAGTTTATTCCACAAAGTTTGACCAGTGCCATGCTGGCAGGTGTCTTGCTGAAATTTGGTATCTCGGTCTTTGGCAGTCTGCAACAGTCTTGGGAATTTGTGCTTTGTGTACTGGCGATTTATCTGGTTTCTAAAAAATTGAGTACGCGCTATAGCATCGTGATTACCGTGTTAATGGCTATTGCTCTCTGTCCTTTCTTTATTAATTTCACTATTCCTGCACTGAACTGGAGTATTGCCCAGCCGGTATGGATTACACCTGAATTTAGTCTGCAGGCTGTTTTAGGATTAGCCTTACCTTTAATGGTGATTAATCTGGCATCGCAATACCTGCCTGGCTTGGCCGTCATCAAAAGTTATGGTTGTCCGCCGAAAGTAAATTCTATTCTAGGCTGGACGGGTATTACACAGACGATGCTGGCGCCCTTTGGCTGTTTTAGTGTCAATCTTGCCGCAATCAGTGCGGCGGTCAGCCTGGATGTCCAAGCGCATCCTGATCCGGCCAAACGTTATATTGCCGGTATGAGCTGCGGCCTGTTTTATATCCTGATGGGTTTTTTTGCTGCGACCTTGACCAGTGTACTAATGGCTTTTCCGGGGATTCTGATTACAGTATTGGCAGGCATTGCCCTGTTTGGCACCATTGGCCACAATATCGCGCTGGCTTTTCAGGACAGTCATGACCGTGAAGCAGCACTGATGACATTCCTGTTTAGCGCCTCTAATATCCAGTTTTTTGGTATTGGCTCCGCTTTTTGGGGACTGCTACTTGGTCTGATAGTTTATTTAATGTTTAAGCTTAAACCGCAAGTGGCATAAGCTTATTGTAGAAATGAGGCAGCTACCTTGTCTGCCTTTTTAATGCCCTGCAGTCTGGGAAAACAGGTTAATCACCACCACACCGGAAATGATAAGTGCAATCCCGATAAAAGCGGGCAAATCTAGCGCCTGCTTAAAGATCACATAGCCTGCGATTGCCGTAAGAACGATGCCTACTCCCGCCCAGATTGCATATGCAATGCCTAAGGGGATTACTTTAATCACCTGAGACAGCAAATAAAACGCAATACAGAATAAAACGACTACTGCCAGAGATGGCCATAATCGGGTAAAGCCTTCAGACTTCACCAGAAATGTTGATCCAGTCACTTCGGCAATAATAGCCAATGCCAACAATAAATATGCCCATGACACAGGATTCATTTTTTAAACTCCAAACTATTTTTCAATGATTGCTGTCGGGACGATCTGACACGATCAATCTTGAGAGATTCATTTTGCACAGTTTTCTCTTCACGGGGAAAGCTGATGTAAAAAATCCAGGGTTTTGACAAAAGTTTGCTGACTTTCCTTTTTGCCCATAAAAAACTGATATTCATGAATGAGCCAGGCCTTAGACTCTGGATAAAATATTTCAGTCACAGGAATCTGCTGTTCCTTCAAAGCTTTTACAAATGGTAGCGACTGAGTATCGGTCAGGAAGTCCTTATTCCCGCCACTGATGAACACGGGCGGATAAGACGGCGTAATATACTGAATCGGAGAAATCTGCTTTAAAAACTCGGCATCATATTTACGATCGCCGGTATAAGCCTGAATCAGGTTAAAGACACCCCATTCAATAATTTTCATTTCTTCAGGCGCTGTGCTGGCAAATGCTTCCAAGTCATAAATTCCACAATGCAAGATTAAACCTTTAAGCTGCGCGGGTTGCAGATGAGGCTGAATACCGGATTGGTTGGCAAATACAGGATTGGTCAAAAGCGCGGCGTAATGGCTAGCTATATTCGCCCCGGCAGAATCTCCGGCCAGATATAAGTTCTGGGCATCAATTTGGTAGGTGTCTGCATAGGTATCTAGAAATTCAAGTGCCTGATTGATCTGGTGTAACTGGCTTGGATAGGTCACTTGTGGCGCAAACTGATATTGCACGGATACCACGTTATAGCCCTGTGCCGCCAGCAGCTTGAAATAACCCCGTGCATGTTCTTTAGAACCTGAAATCCAGCCGCCGCCATGAATCCAGACAATGGTCGGTCGTGGGCCAATACTGGCAATATTCTGCGGCTGATACAGATCCAGAGATAATTTCTGCTGCGGCGCATAGGTAATATTTTGCTGGACGATAACCGCACCAGGCGCATAACGATCCATCACTTTTTGCTGCAAGCCTGTGGTCAGGTTAAAAGCACCGGCAATGACTTTACTGTTCTGTGCGGTCTGACAGCCGGAAAGAATAACTGAACTTATGAGCAAAAGATGAATGGCAAAAAACCTCAAAACAGTCCCCTATACATGATCTAAAAACAGGCTACGGCAGTTTAAACTATCCTGCTGCAAACAAGGACTATTCATGCTCTTATTTTTGATCACTAAAACTGCAATTCCGAGTTTTTTACTCTGTTTTTTTCATCACTTTTACATGAAAAATATTTGTAATTTAATGAGTTTTTTCAATTTTACCGCTTTTTTGCAATTGCACCCGCCACAGCACTGTGCTATCAATAAACCAAGCCTAAAAATCAGACAACCTGCGGAGAAAAGCCATGGTCTATCAACATATTTTAGTCCCAGTGGACGGTTCAGAAATTTCCTTTTCTGCAGTACGACATGCTGCCAAAATTGCCAAGGCATTTGGTAGTCAGCTTTCCCTGATCAGCCTGATCGCAGAAGATCCTTTTACCGAGGCTGATTTCTATTACAGCTCCTCTATCATGAAGGAATATTTTATCGAGGCACATGCCAATGCCAAAAAGGCCTTGAAAGAAGCCACTGCCATCGCAGCCGGTGAAGGTATTGAAGCGCAATCCCGCATTGTGACAGGTTTAGTCAATGCAGAACATATTGCTGAAACCGCGGGTGAGGTGAAAGCCGACCTGATCGTCATGGGTTCTCATGGCCGTAAAGGCTTCCAGAAAATGATTCTGGGCAGCTTTGCACAAGATGTATTGGGTGCGAGTGAAATTCCCGTACTGATCGTGAAAAAATAATCCTGATGCTGCGCATCTTCAAGATGCGCAGTACTTGCTACTTTTACATTTGGAAGTCTAACAAAACATGCTGTGGAGATTTACTCGCTTAAACCACACTCCCCCTTTACTGCAATAATAAATATGAGGAAGCACCATGAATAACTATGATCATCTTCTCGTAGCACTCGATGAGTCCTCGATTTCCTATGCTGCCGCAGATCATGCCCTGGAACTGGCCAAAGTATTTCATAGCCATGTCACTTTACTCAGTGTGATTGCGGTGGATCCCTTTAAGGGCGTAGATTTTTACAAAGTTGCTCCTGCAGTCACAGACTATTTTATGCATGCAGAACAAAATGCGCTGGATCGTTTAAATGAACTGAAACTGAACTTTGTTCGTGATGGCATCCAGGTGACGACAAAAATCCTGCATGGCATGGCGCCGTCAGAAGGCATTATGCAGGCTGCAAATGAATCCCCGACCGATATGATCATTATGGGTTCACATGGTCGTAAGGGTCTGCAAAAACTGATGCTGGGCAGTGTCGCTCAGAATGTTCTGGCACTTTCCTCTATTCCAGTCCTCATCGTCAGACAATAAGATGCTTGATCAAAGCCTGTATGATGCAGGCTTTTAGCGAAGTTTTTGATTTAACTCACTTAAGAATATTTCAGCATCAAGCTGGCTTTGAAATACTTTTTTGTATTCTCCGACCTGCTGAATGGAATGCGGCGTATATTGAATGGAGATTTCAAGTAAGCCATTTTCAGGATTCTTGCTGACATGTACGGCAATAATATGCTGGCTATTTAAATAAAAACCATCTTCAATTTTCACTAACATATCTTGGACAACCTCTAGTAAGCGAATCTGTAGATCCCTTTACCTAGCTTACAGCTTAATAAACAAATACTCTTTTCCGTATAATCATACTGTAACACCCTTTAGTACTTACCTAAGCCTTTAGAGAAATTCAACTGTATTTAAAGCCAGCGTTTGAAATAAACAGGAAATAAAAAACCGGATCAGGTCGATCCGGTTATTTATGAATATTGATGTTATACGCTGAGCATACTATTGAGTGTCTCAGACACATTTTTAGATTTAACCAGTGGCTTTAAGGTTTCAAGCTGTGCTTTCACTTCACTGCGTTGCGGTTCTGCCAAGGTATACCAGCGTGACAATACCTGTAGCAAACGTGAGCCTACAATCGGATTTTTCTCGTCCAGATATTTTGCCAGTCCAATAAAATGCTGCACGCCAAAGCTCCAGGTATTGACCGGATTAGCATTCAGCCCCCCGCTCACTGCACGGATACGGTTAGGCACAGCCAGATCATAATCCGGATGCTGGGTCAGATACGCAATCGTTGCATCCGTTGCTTTTGGATGTGCTGCCTGAACCATAAACCATTGGTCTAAAGACAAGGCTTCATCTTCAAAGCGGCTATAGAAATCTGCCAAAGCTTCTTCTGCTTGTGGTGCATCATTCCAGACCAAGACTTTCAGCGCACCCAAACGTTCAGACATATTGCCTGTGTGATATTGCTCATGGGCTAAATCAAAGGCAAATGCATCTCCCTGACGAGCAATCATCGTCAGCATGATGTTTCTTAAGGCGCGCACGCCCATTGCTTGCGAGAATTCAGATTGTAGATCAGGATCCAGATTGAGATAAGTTTCTTTCGCTGTTTCCCCAAATGCGCGTGCCAAGGTATGCAGCAAAGCCTCACGTTTTTCCTGAATCATGACTGGATTATAATCCTGATCAATACGGCTACCTAAATAACCTTCAGACGGCACATCAAACAGACGTGATGCCAACAGCGGATCTTTCTCAATCACATCCGGCAAGGTATTGAGCATAGCCTCGATATAAATTTCTGCAGGCTGGTCATCCAGCAAGATACGCTCGAGTAAGGTCTGAGTTGCTTGCCACTGGTTAAAACCATTCGTTTCATATTGCAACAGGAAAGCCAGCTCTTTTTCTGAATAGTCAAAGTCCAGATTCACTGGTGCAGAGAAATTACGCAGCAAGGACACCACTGGTTTTGCTGTCACACCGCTAAATTCGATCGTTGCCTCATCCTGATCAAACAGATACACGCCATCTTTCACGCCATTTTCAAAGAGTGCCTCAGAGTTCAACGTTAGCTGCTCACCTGTTTCAGCATCAAACAATGCCAAAGCGACTGGAATGGGTACTGCTTTCAGATTTGGATATTTAGCATGGGTTTTCAGGCTTTGCTTAAAGCTGAGGCGATAGATTTGGGTCTCTACATCATATTCAGCTTTTGCTTGAAGTTTAGGCGTACCCGGCTGGTTATACCAGGTCAGGAAATTTGAAAGATCCACACCTGAACCTGCTGTTAGTGCAGCCACCCAATCCTCAACCGTTACCGCCTGACCATCATGACGGCGGAAATATTCATCGGTTCCCTGACGGAATTTTTCCTTGCCAAGCAAGGTCGCCATCATGCGGTTAATTTCCGCACCTTTTTCATAAACGGTGGCGGTATAGAAGTTGTTAATTTCTACAAAATGATCCGGACGCGGTGGATGTGACAATGGGCCTGAATCTTCCGGGAACTGATGTGCTTTCAGAACTGCCACATCATCAATACGCTGTACTGCAGCCGACTGTAAATCTTCCGAGAAAGACTGATCACGGAATACGGTCAAGCCTTCTTTCAGACACAACTGGAACCAGTCACGACAGGTAATCCGGTTACCAGTCCAGTTATGGAAATATTCATGCGCAATGACTGACTGCACTCGCATGATAGCAGCATCAGTGGTGTACTCTTCATCGGCCAGCACACATGAAGTATTGAAGATATTCAGACCTTTATTTTCCATGGCACCCATGTTGAATGCACTGGTCGCCACGATCATGTAGTTATCCAGATCATAAGGCAGACCATAATGCTCCTCATCCCAGCGCATGGAATGTTTGAGCGCTTCCATGGCGATCTTGCATTTTGGAATATCTTTTTCTTCTGCGTAGATTTCCAGAGCTACATTGCGGCCTTCCGATGTGATATAGGAATCTTTCATCACTGCCAAATCACCAATGACACAGGCGAACAAATAGCTCGGTTTCTTGGTCGGGTCCTGCCAGATGGCATAATGACGGTTGGCATCGACTTCACCGGTTTCTAGCAGGTTACCATTCGCGAGCAAGACCGGATATTTCTTGTCTGCTTCGACACGCGTCGTAAAGACTGACAACACATCTGGACGGTCTGGATAGAAAGTAATTTTACGGAACCCTTCTGGTTCATTTTGGGTCACAAACAGATCTGAACTAGCCTGATATAAACCTTCCAGCATAGTATTACTTTCAGGATGAATTTTAACCACAATTTCAAGCAACACTTGATCAGGTGCATTGGCAATGACCAGCTGTTCAGCATCCAAGTGGTAGTCACTGGCATTCAGGGTTTGACCATTTAACTTAATCGATTGCAGCTCTAGATCGCGGCCAAGCAGAACCAGATCGCCAGCAGTTTGGCGCTGCATCTCCAGCTTGCTGCTGACCAGACTGTGGTCACTATAGACTTGAATATTCAGGTCGATGGAATCAACAATAAAGGAAGGTTTTTGATAGTCTTTTAAATAAATGGTTTGATCCGCTTCGATCACCGGGTTTGCCGCAATATTCATGTCCTGTCCTAATCTTTTATCGTGTTCGACATTGTTCATGTCAAAATCATACGCCAAGTTTTAAACGCTGTCTGTGCATTTGTATTGTTAGATCTAATATGGGCATTTCATGCACCACTTTCAATGCATTCTGCCTAATTGAGCAGCACTCGACTCTACATAAGAAATATCTGTGCCATAAAAATAGTCAGGATCATAATTTCTTAAATTTTCATAAATCACTGATTTAAAAATATATAATTTTATTTGCTGAGTACCGAATAAATTCTGATTAATAAATGAGCACACTTCTTGCTACAGTTAAACTGTGTTTTTCCACACTTCCAATGAAAGAATAATGATAACGATGATGAGGTGAGCCATGTATTTAAAACAGCATGTTGTACGGATCGAAAATATCAAAACTTTGCAGACCCTGGATCAGGCCAATATTGACCATAAAGTGATTGCCCTATTGATGAGCTGTGAAGGCATTCCGCTTCAGGCCCATGAAGTGACTGCCATTCTCAACACCTACGATGCACTCGGTGCCAAAAAAGTGCCCTCTAAAAAGGTTCAGGCCTTAATTCATGCCAAACATCGCGGCGAGGAGGATGACACATTACCCTGCCCGGTTTAAAAAGCGTCATTTCATGTTTTTAAAATCAGAGCTACTTCGGTAGCTCTTCTCCTGTTTGGGTGACTAATTTTGATTTAGAAAAATTGCACCAGTCCACTACGTTTGCATCTCATCAGCCGTGTATAATCAAATGCCCGTCCATTCTAGAGTTGCTCGCGACCATGGTATTCAGTGTTCTGCAAAAACAGCTTGATGAAAGTACCCACTGTCCGCTGTGTAAGGCATCGATGTATTGGATTGAGGCAGAGCAATATGATCAGGAACTGAGCTATCACGAATGCAGCCATTGTCAGCATCAGCTGTATTCCGATCAAAAGCACAATTGTTATTGCGACCACTGTCTGGCGCAGCGTAAACGCATGCTCAAGGAAGTCCGTTTACAGGAAAACCGTCAATATCATAAAAAACAGGATCGACCGGTTCTTGAGCTGAATCAGCTCAGTTTTATCAATAAACTGTTTTTACTCGCGATTCTGGATGAACAGGTTCAGGAATATAGCCAGCACCGCGAATATATTGACTGGCATCAAATTCGATATTATTCCATCAGTCCCAACTATCTGTTTCAGCATGGTCTGGTGAAAAGCCTGATCCGGGATCAGGTTCTGATTCCCAAAGATCTCCAGCAGGAAAATCAGCATTATTATATTAATGTGCGACTGGATGGCTATTCTGAACCGACCCTGTTCAGCATTACCCAGCAGCTGCGCAATTGGTTTTATCAGAACCTGAGCCAAGGTGTGCCCTTTAAAAGTGCAGATGAAGTCAAAGATGCACTCTATTGCCTGCTGTATGAAGAAATCATTCAGTTTGCTCAATTCTATTGCCGTAGCTGGAATGTGCAGATTGCCGGAAATCAGAGCTTTCAGACCTTTTGCTATCGTCTTTTGGATGTACTGGCTGTAGGCCAGATTTATTATCTGGTACAAACGGGACTTGAATATCTGTACAAACAAAAAGCCCTCAAGCCTCGCAATGAAAACTTTATTAATACCAATCTGCTGAAAAAAACCTTGCAGCAGTACCGCGAACGTTCAGTTACAGAAAAATGGGAAACCTCTACTTTGCCTCGACCACCTCAACTGGCATTTAGCAAGATGAGCGAAATCTTGTTTTACCGTTTTCTGGGCTATGATGAAAATATCTTCTTTCAGCCGGTGTGGCGTTCGTGGCATAAGATCGAACCTCGCCTGAAATTTTATTCCCAAAAACGTTGTATGCACTGCGGCTCACAGGAACTGTCGGTGGATTATGATGCCAGTGATTATGTCAGCCTGTTCTGTCGTAGCTGCAAGCATCAAGACCACTATTTTACCCGCTGACCGAATACAACGAATATTTCTCTTCTTCTAAATAACCACGATGACTACTTCGATGCAAGCACTACAGCAAACGCTTCTGGATCAGATCTGTGAGGCCTGGTTGAAACTTCAGCAACAGCAGCCCCTGGTACATATAATGACCAATACGGTGGCCAGTAACTATGTCGCCAATATTGTACTGGCTGCACATGCATCTCCGGCTATGATCGACAATCCGTTTGAAGCTGAAAGTTTTGCCAAGATTGCTGCAGCGATCAGTCTGAATCTGGGTACACCAACTACCGAGCAGGTTCAGGCGATGCAGATTGCTGCGAAAACTGCACATCAATTGCAAAAACCCTGGGTGCTTGATCCGGTCGGTTATGGAACAGTTCTGCGCTGGCGTTCTGGCGTCGTAGATCAGTTGATGCATTCCCAGCCTACGATTTTACGAGGCAATGCTTCTGAAATTGGTGCTTTGGCTGGCAAGCAAATCGAATCCAAAGGTGTCGACAGCACAGTAGACAGTGCAGATGTGTATTTACAGGCGCGAAGTTTGCTGGATCATTGTGAATGTATCGCAATCTCCGGTGAATCTGATTACATTATTTCGAAAGACTATCCTGTGATACAGGTGTCAGGCGGTTCTGCTTTACAGCCCCGAATCACGGCGATGGGATGTGCGCTCGGTGCACTGATTGCTGCATATAGTGCAGTAACGTCTCCCGTCCTTGCTGCATTGACTGCGCATGTACATTTTGCAATTGCCGGTCAATTGGCATTTGAACGCGCACAACAGTTAGGCTGTTTTAATGTCGCCTTTCTGGATGAAATCCATCAACTCAATACTGAAACAATCCGACAATACGCCAACTTTAAAATTCTGCCAGAATCCATTTAGTTTACGGGTCACTTCATGGGTGTTTATTCTCTTTAATAGATAAACATCCCTATTTAGATTGATCCTGCTCATTTGCTCTATTGACCTCATTAGAAATGTTTTGTCTAGCTCTTTCGGAGATCATTTTTGAGTAGTTTTATTCTGAACTGAGTAGGCTTCATGCAACTTATCTAGTGATTTCCACACAAACGGTTTCCATTTTACTTAAGATCTGTTTGCATCATGCAAATCTAGTTCATGTGAATTGTAGTTCAATTTTTTGTCAGTATTTAAATATGACTTTTAAGTTTTGATTAACAGGTTACATGAATCAATATTTGATGCTTGATCATGCTTATTTTCGATTGCTGAATTGACTTTTTCGGCTTCAAAATCTCACTGCAATATCCGGATATTCAGTTCAATCGGGAACATGACTAATAGTATGAATAAACTGATAAAAATCAGTTTAAACGAAGGCTCATATTATTTTAATGAGCCACATTCAACAGACATGCATTAAAAAAGCCAGCTGCCACTAAAGCAACTGACTTTTAGAATTTGAACAAATAACGTGTTTAAAACACCTGTTTAACCTACGTAATGAATGCTGACCGACTTGATACGATTGCTTTCAATTTCAGTGACTTTGAACTGCACACCTTGATAATTTAACTCGGTGCCCACTTCAACCGTACTGTTGGTTTTATCCAGAATCAAACCCGCCACACTGATATAACCGGCATCTTCATCAATCAGATCAATCATGCCAAGCTCAAGCTCAAGCTGATAAAGATCTAACATGCCCGATGCAATCCAGTGCGTATCATCGATTTTAACTAGATCTAGCTGTTCGTCTGCATCCGGGAATTCACCAGCAATTGCTTCAAATACATCTAGCGGTGAAATCAGACCCTGTACATTACCAAACTCGTCGCTCACCAAGACCAAAGAACCTTTAGAAGTACGCAAGGTATTAATCGCATCAATAACTTTCATCTTTTCAAAGATATAAATTGGGCGATGACGTTTAATCAGTGCTTTTAATTCTTCCGGCTCTTCCAGTACATCCAATAATTCTTTGGCACGTACTACGCTAATCACCTTATCTAGGCTACCGCGACATACCGGGAACAGACTGTGTGGAACAGACAGAATTTTTTCACGGATCTGTTCTGGGCTATCTTCCAGATCAACCCATGAAATCTGACCGCGCGGCGTCATGATCGAAGCGACTGAACGCTCTGCAAGGGTAAGCACCCCACCAATCATATAGCGTTCTTCATCTGCAAAGGTTTCTTGTGCCTGATTATTTTGACTGTCGGTCGTCTCTAGCTTGCCACCCATTAACTTCAGGATCGAGTCAGCCGTACGATGACGCAAAGGAATCTTGGATTCATGTTTAGCAGCATTACGCTGACCGAACTGGTTGAATGCTTCGATTATGATCGCAACACCAATACCTGAATAGATATAGCCTTTTGGAATATGGAAACCAAAACCTTCTGCAATCAGGCTGATACCAATCAAAAGTAGGAAGCTTAAACACAGAATCACCACGGTTGGATGGCGATTCACAAAGTTGGTCAATGGTTTCGATGCCAGTAGCATCACGCCCATTGCAACAATCATGGCAGCCATCATGACATAAATATTGTCGACCATACCAATGGCGGTAATCACTGAATCTAAAGAGAAAACAGCATCTAAAACAACAATCTGTGCAACAACAGCAGTGAAACTTGCATATACCACATTGGTAGACACTGTGACTTCAGGTTTACCTTCAATCTTTTCATGCAGCTCAGTAACGGCCTTATACACCAGGAACAAGCCACCAAATAACAAGATCAGGTCCCGACCGGAGAAGGTCCAGTCAAACACAGTAATCAATGGTTGTGTCAAAGTGACCAACCAGGCAATGGCAAATAACAGGCCTAGACGCATGAATAATGCGAGAGACAAACCAATAACACGTGCTTTATCGCGTTGTTCAGGAGGAAGTTTTTCAGCCAGAATGGCAATGAAGACTAGGTTATCAATACCTAAAACAATTTCAAGAATAATAAGAGTAATTAAACCTACCCAGATTCCGGGATCTAATAAAAATTCCATTAGAGAATGACCCCGTTCGAGTAAGCTAGAAATAGAGATGGAAGATCAACGCACGGCGAGGGATCCATTAAAATTTAACCTATGCAACTTAAGACTATTCCATTATGCATAAACTGAGTATTTTGTAATGTATTAATTTACAAAAAAATTACATGATCATGATTTTATTGAGACTTTTATGATCAACTGATTGATGCTGAAACTGATTAATTTTAATTTTTTCTACATCATTTATTCGAATTGAATTAAAAATAAACAGAATTTAGTTTGATTAGACCATTACTTTTAAGGTCACTTAAAGATTAGAGCATAAACTATTTTTTTATTGAAAGAACAATCACTTAAAAATATAGCTGTAAATAATCATTTACTATATTGACTAAAACCACTCAATCACCCTATATTTCTTAAATCGATTAATTTATTGAAATACAATTATTTGCATTAAAACCTATTCAGACAGGCTGCTTAAGAACAATAAAAAGTCTTGGAAAACATTTCTACTCACGAAATACATAATGAGGAATTAAATTTATACAAAATATTATCGCCTTTCATCCGATTTTAAAGAACAGTCTCCGCGCCAGATAAGGCTCACATGCAGAACTGATCAACTCCTTGGGATGTTAAGCAAAACTAAAAGTGTTAGCGCTTTAACATTTTTAAAATAAAGGTTGAAATATGCATAAACTTTTTCATAAAATGAAAGGGCCCTAGAAAAATAAATACAAGGAACATTTCATGACTAAGAAATATGCAAAATTTTTGCCGTGTACGGAAGAATTTAATTTAGAAAACTTTCCATATTATTGGGTAACTCAGGTTCATGCTCAATACGTCGTTAATGTCGATCATGCACTAAAAAAGTATGGTGTTGACAATTCCCGCCGCCGCATCCTTCTTGCACTAAAAGCCAAACCGCATGCCAGTGTTTCTGATTTGTCAGAGATGGTTGTTTCTAAAATGTCGACCACGACTAAAATTGTCTACCGCTTAAAAGACGAAGGTCTGGTTGAAACCTATTCATGTGAGGATGACGCACGGATTACCCGAGTATTTTTGACTGACAAAGGCATGCAAATGACACATAAGATCAATGATCTGACCAATGTCGTACTGGAACAGTCATTTGAAGGCCTGACGCCTTTGCAAATTGAAAAAACCATGGAAAGTTTACGTCATATTTTCAAAAATTTAGCTCGTTAAAGACCTACTTTTTATTTTAAATAGACGCTGGCGAATTGGTGCATACTTTATAATAATAAATAATTCGCCAGAGCTTTCTAAAAATCAAAAAAGTTCAGTTGTGGACTGACTTTTTTGATTTTTTCTTTTGGTACATGTGAGCATTCAAAATCTTCTACCGGAAAGCCCTCTACAAAGCTACGAATATCCGGATGCCTTAGCGTTAGCCATTCTTGCAGTCGCTGCTGTGGAATCACAATAACCGAGCGTTTGATATTACCCGGCTCATGAAACTCCTTCATCATGGGATGGTCAATTGCATCCATGGTAATCATACTGGCAGAGCGTACAATTTCCCCTTGTACCCGAGCAATCTCATACACAGCTGCAATAAAAGTCGCCTGACCATCTTTACGTCTTACACCCCAACGCTGCGGTTTATTGTCAAAATATTTGGACTCATAAAATTCCGATACCGGAATGACGCCAAAATGACATTTGGCAGTGGCCTCAGCAAAAGTGGGCTTTTGCAGTAAGGTTTCATTTCTGGCGTTATAGGTCTTGGTGCCTATAGTTTTGTCTTCTGCCCATTTCGGAATGAGTCCAAAATTCACGGAACGCCATTCCAGTCCTTGAGCGGAATGAAATAAAAGTGGTGTAGCATAATTGGGATAGACCTCCTCTGGATATTCAAAAGGAATTTCTGGCAATCCCAGGTTATGCAACTGTTCTAAGGTTAAAGGCTTAAAGTTGGCACACATGGTTCATATATGTAAATCATTCGACCATAAGATTATAGCGTGATGCCAAGTCGAAGCCTGTCGTATTTCTATAGTTTTAGGCGCATTGCCTGTTATGAATTCGGTACAGTCAACCAATGTGTTCGGGTAAACTCCTCAAAAATCCAGCGGCCATTAAAACGACCCAATCCTGAATTTTTTTCGCCGCCAAAGGGTGCATTTGACTGGTCTGCTACACTAATGCCATTAATATGCGTCATACCAATATCCAGTTGTGCGGCAAAAGCAGTGCCTCGATCGATGTTTGAAGTACATACTGCACTGGATAAGCCAAACTCGGTCGCATTGGCTAGGTTTAAAGCATGCGCTTCATCCCGGGCTTTTAAGATAGGTAAAATCGGACCGAAGCTTTCTTGCTGCGCCAGATCGGAATCTTCCGCGACATCAATAAAAATATGTGGATAGACCAGATTCCCTTCAATTCCTCCTTCATAGACCAGTTGTGCGCCCTGCTCGCTGCCTGTTTGAATGATCTGTTGATGCTTTTCAACCTGACTCTGGTTAATGATTGGACCAATCACTGTATCTTCCAGATTTGGATCACCCACCGGAATTATTTTGATCCGATCCAGGAGCTTATCTACATAAGCATCATGAATAGAGGCATCGACAATGACCCGGTTAGTACTCATGCAAATTTGTCCCTGATGCATAAAACGCCCCATCAGCGTTAGTTCAACCGCAAGATCAAGATCGGCATCATCCAGAATGACCAAAGGTGCATTGCCACCCAGTTCAAGTGCCAGACGTTTGATTCTCGAACTGGCTAGAGCCTTACTGCCAACACTTTTTCCCACTTCGGTGGAGCCGGTAAATGAAATCATTTTCGGCACTGAATGCTCAACAAAATAATCCCCGATTTCACTGCCAGCACCGGCAACAATATTCAGTGCACCTGCAGGCAAACCTGCCTCTTCAAATAATTTACCAATTAAGGTGCCGCCAGTCACTGGTGTATCACTGGCTGGCTTCAGCACAACGGTATTACCACAGGCAATTGCAGTTGCCACTGAACGTAAGGATAAATGAAATGGAAAGTTCCATGGACTAATGACAGCAATCACGCCTAAGGGCTTGCGCAAAACCATACTTTTACGTGCCGGATCCTTACTTTCCAGCTGTTCTGTTTGGATCCAGTCTGGAAAAGCCAGACTTTCCTGAATGATGCCCAGAGCAGCATCCACCTCAACGCCGGCTTTAATGCGCGTACTGCCTGATTCAATAATGAGCCAGTCAATGATTTCGTCCCGACGCTGCTGAATGATCGCGATTAAATTTTGCAGCACTGTTTTACGTACTTCAATGGATTTCAAGCCCCCTTGCTGGAAAGCCTGCTCTGCTGCGGTATAAGCACTGTCGACATCGACAGAACTGGCAGCTGCCATGCTAAAAATTTCGCTCTGGGTATAGGGGTTGATATTTTTTATTGTTCTGGTTGAAGTACCAGCTTGCCACTGACCATGAATAAACTGCTGGTCTAAATTTTGATATACCGTTGTCATTTTATTGTTTCCTCGCATGCTTTGCCCCACTTTAAAAGTTCGGCTGGAAAATTTCTAGTCAGAACGACAGCGGCTTACCATTAGACAATAAAAAAGCCTCCGAAGAGGCTTTTTAAGCTAGACAGGATTAATCACCTTTATAACCTTTTAACTTTAAACGCGCTGCATGTAGAAGCGGCTCAGTATAACCTGATGGCTGCTCACCACCTTTAAAGATCAGGTCAGATGCTGCCTGGAATGCAATATTGTTGGCAAAGTCAGCAGACATTGGCGTATACAGTGGATCATTGGTATTTTGCTCATCCACAATTTTCGCCATACGTTGCATGACTTCTTCTACTTGCTCACGACTTACGATACCGTGACGCAACCAGTTCGCAACGTGTTGTGAAGAAATACGTAGAGTTGCACGGTCTTCCATTAAACCGACATCATTGATGTCTGGCACTTTAGAACAACCTACACCCAAATCTACCCAACGAACGACATAACCCAAGATACCTTGACAGTTATTTTCGAGTTCTTTGGTTTTTTCTTCTTCAGACCAGTTAGTGTCTTTCGCCAATGGCGGTGTCAACAAATCATCTAGAGATAAAGGCTGAGTCGACAATAGTTCTTGCTGACGGTCTGCAACATTAATCTGGTGATAGTGAATCGCGTGGATCACCGCACCTGTAGGTGATGGAACCCATGCACAGCTCGCACCCGCTTCAGGATGTTCAGTTTTGGTTTTGTACATGTCAAGCAGCATGTCTGGCTTTGGCCACATGCCTTTACCGATTTGTGCTTTGCCACGTAAACCTGCTTGCAGACCGATCATCACGTTACGGTTTTCATAAGCCGGGAACCAGATTTGGCCTTTTACTTCGCCTTTACGAACGAATGGACCAGCTTCCATAAAGGTATGGATTTCATCACCGGTACGGTCCATGAAACCTGTATTGATGAAGATAGTACGATCTTTGGCTTGTGCAATACAGTTCTTCAAGTTCACAGAAGTACGGCGTTCTTCATCCATGATCCCGATTTTTAAAGTTTTTGCAGGTAAGCCAAGTGCCTGTTCGGCACGTTCAAACAATTCAACGGCAAATGCCACTTCTTCAGGACCATGCATTTTCGGCTTAACGATATACATTGAACCTTGACGCGAGTTCTTGATCGTGTTTTCACCTTTGATGTCTGCAAAAGACAACAATGGCGTAACCAATGCATCCATGATGCCTTCATAGATTTCTGCGCCATCTACCAGAATCGCAGGGTTTGTCATTAAATGACCAACATTACGCAGCAACATCAATGAACGGCCGTGAACTTTAGTTTCACCACCTTCTACATTTTTGAAAGTACGGTCTTCATTCAGTTTACGGGTAACAGTTTTACCGTTTTTCTCAATAGACTCTTCTAAAGTACCTTTCATCAGGCCTAACCAGTTACGGTAGCCTTCTACTTTCTCTTCAGCATCAACAGCTGCAATCGAGTCTTCCAAGTCCTGAATGGTCGTAACCGCAGCTTCAAGAACTACATCTTTTACACCAGCGGCATCAGTTTGGCCAATCGGGCTGCTGGCATCAATTTGCACAATAGCGTGCAGGCCATTATTTTTAAATACGATTTCAGTCGGTGCTGAAGCTTCGCCATTGTAGCCAACGAATTTAGCTGCATCTGCCACAGTTGTTTTTGAACCGTCTTTTAGGGTAACAACCAGTGCATTAGCTTCAACTGCGTATTGAGTTGCATCTGCATGCGAACCTTGTGCCAATGGGAAAGTTTCGTCGAGGAAATTCTTTGCAAATGCGACAACTTTTTCACCACGTTTCGGGTTATAGCCTTTGCCTTTTTCCGCGCCATCTTCTTCAGAGATGACATCGAAGCCATAAAGTGCATCGTACAAAGAACCCCAACGTGCGTTTGCAGCGTTCAGGCAGTAACGTGCATTACGTACCGGTACCACCAACTGTGGACCTGCCAGTACTGCAATCTCTTCGTCTACATTTTCAGTGCTGATTTGAAAATCTTCTACTTCTGGTAACAAGTAGCCAATTTCAGTCAAGAAAGCTTTGTAAGCTTGTAATTCAAATGTGTTATTGCGGTGCCATTCATCAATTTTCGCCTGAATGTCATCACGCTTAGCCAAAAGTGCTTTATTTTTAGGGCTAAGATCAACAACGACTTGTTCAAAGTTTTTCCAGTATGTTTCGCTGTCTAAACCAGAACCTGGTAGTGCTTCATTTTCGATGAAATCGTAAAGTTCTTTAGCAATCGCTAACTTGCCTTTTTGAATACGTGCAGTCATTGTCTTTCCTGATATTGCTACTTTTTATACAAGAGATTCTAGTATACCGATTAAAATCTAGCTGAATAGTATTATCACATTGCTAAATACTGAGCATTTTTTCCAATATGAATACCCTCATAAACATATTTGATCTTTGTCAGTTGCAAATAGATATCATTCTGCTAAATACCTTAATGACAGTGTATAAAGTTTTCGAAATGTAGAAATTAGACTTAAGTTCAGATTTTCGAGTAAAAATTATGCATTCTAATTATACACGATCATATTTAGATCAAGATTAAGCCATGTTTGATCAGGCTTGTCGATAATTTAAGTACCTATTTTTATAAAAAAAGCGCCAGTAAATAACCAGCGCTTTTATTCTTACTCTCCGTTCACGGAGGCGATTTTCTCAATCTGGCGATGTTCAGAATTCAGGTATTCATCCGACTGCATTTCCAGCAAACGGGAACGGGTCCGTTCAATTTCAAAGGCGAGTTTCTCACCTTGATAAATATCCACGATATTATCTTCCGAGGTTAAGAGTAACTTGACGCCGCGGTCATAAAATTCATCGACCAGATAAATAAAACGGCGTGTTCCATCATTCAGAAAATCGGTCAGGTGCGGCACATTACTCACCAAAACCGTATTATAAATATTGGCGATTTCAATAAAATCAGCTGGACTGCGGGGCTTTAAACACAGTTCAGAAAACTCGCACCACAACACATCTTCAGTATGTGACACGGTTTCAACAATACGGTTGTTAATAATAATCGGCTCTTCAGAACAGGTCTGAGTCTGGGTCAAAGCACTAAAACGTTGAGCAATCCAGTTTTTATGATCATGGGTTAATGGGAATTTAAACAGTTGTGCCTGTTTTAGAACCCGTAGACGGTAATCGACTCCGGCATCGACATTTAAGACCACACAGTTTTTCTTGACCAGTTCGATGGTAGGCATAAAACGGTCACGGTGAATGCCGTTCTTATATAAACCGTCCGGTGCGATATTCGAAGTAGCAACCAAAGTAATACCGCGTTCAAATAGCTTCTGGAACAGATCGCTCAGAATCATCGCATCCGTTACGTTGGATACAAAAAATTCATCAAAACAGATGATGACCGCTTCTTTATAAATCCGATCCGCCACGATATCTAGCGGATTACGCTGTCCGGATAATTTGTTTAACTCACGATGCACATGCTGCATAAAATGGTGAAAATGCATCCGGGTTTTACGGCGAAATGGAATCGAATCGTAAAACTGATCCATGAGCCAGGTTTTGCCACGTCCTACTCCGCCCCACATATAGACGCCTTTGGGAGACGTCTGACGACGAAAACGGCGAAATGCTTTTTTCGATGCCTTAAAACGCTGAATCAATTCCAGCCAGACACGATTCAGTTCATGTACTGCCATTGCCTGTGCTTCATCAGGCATAAACTGTCCTGAAGAGATCGCTTGCGCATAACGTTCTGCAGGAGAAATCGGACTAAAAGCGGTGCTGTGCTGTGAATTAAAATCGGACATAGAATTTCGTACTATTTGGGATCAATTTAATTATAGCGGAGTTTAATCAACACGCTATAACACTTTGGCATAAACAAACTTAGGCTATTTTATATATTGCCGAGGACTTTGCCCAAACCAGCGTTTAAAGGCATGGTTAAAAGCGGCCGGCTCGGAATAGCCTAATAATTCTGCAACCATTTCAATCGAATACTGTTTGTATTCAATTAATCGCAAAGCTTTATCTTTAATAATTTCTTCGCGAATCTGCTTATAACTGGTATCACACTGCTGTAACTGATGCCGCAAGGTTCGTTCCGGGATATTCAGTGCTTGTGCTGTTTCAGCCATGCTCGGCATCAGGCCGCTTTGAATTTCCAGATAATCCTGCACGCGCTGCACCACAGTCGGCGTCTGCTCATCCTGTTGCAAACGTTCCAGTTCAGCCAGACATTTGGCTTCATAGACAGCAAAAGTCACCGCATCCGCAGAGGGAATTTTAATATCCAGAACCGCATCATCAAACCAGAATGCTGCCCGAGATGCATCAAACTGTACCTGTGTTCCATAATAATCATGGTAGACCTTTAAGGTATTCAGATCTTCTGGATAGGCAAATGGCAACTCGATCCGCAAATCAGGTTTGGATAAGCCCATCAATTTGTAAATTTCCCGGATAAACTTAAACGTCCCGGAAATCTCCGCCTGTGCCAGCAGCCTTCCCAAATGATCATCCTGCTGCTTGGCTCGATAACACAGCGCGCTATGATGCTCGCTTTGCTGCAAGGCCAACTGACCGGTCAAATGCGTCAACTGCTGAAAACGGATCACCTGATTCAGTGCATCACGTACCGTAGGACTGGTCACCAGCAACATGAGTAAGGGACCATAACCTGCCAAAGCATAATGCTGGCCAATCAATAATCCCTGTTCAGGCGGGATTTCCTGTCCGACCACCTTAAGCACATCATGTTCCAGACTGGGGTGAATCACCGAGCTCGGATCAAAGGCATCTACACGCAGCCCAATGTTTTGCAGTTTCTGATCGACCTCCATGCCAGCCTTACGCATCCCTTGAATCAAATACATCAGACTGAGAACAGAACGTTTCATAACCATACAAATACAATGTGATTGCTCTAGTTGTACTATAAAAATAATGTGTCGGCTATTGCCGATTAGATCAATTTTCTATCTAATCATCAAGGAGCGAATTACGATAAATATCCAACATTAAAATAAGTAAGGAATGTACTGATGCTAGATCATGCCACCGCTACACGTTCCCATCCCCATACCAAAGTTGCCATTATTTGAGCAGGTTTCGGTGGTATCGCCATGGCATTACGTTTACAACAGCATGGTATTTATGATTTTATTATTCTTGAAAAAGGTAGAAATTTTGGCGGAACCTGGCGGGACAATCAGTACCCTGGAGCAGCCTGTGATGTGCAATCACATTTATATTCCTTGTCATTTGCACCGAAAAGCAATTGGTCCAAACGTTATGCGGAAGCACCCGAGATATTTTCTTATATTCAGGATCTGGTGACCGGTTATAACCTGCGTGCTTTTTGCCGTTTAAATACCGAGGTACTAGCAGCACATTACCAGGCAGACCACTGTCTATGGCAATTACAGCTTCAGGATCAAAGTATCCTTGAAGCCCAGTTTGTTATCTTCGCTTCCGGGCCTTTACATATTCCGCAGATTCCACATATTCCAGGTATTGAGAAATTCCAAGGCAAAGTCTTTCATTCTGCGCAATGGGATCGCGCTTATGATCTGACTGGCAAAAATGTCGCATCGATTGGGACAGGTGGCAGTGCCATTCAATATATTCCGGAAATTGCCCCGCAATGCAAACATCTGTATGTCATGCAACGTACTGCGGCTTGGGTCATTCCTCGTGATGAACGTGCCTACCCGAATCTTGAAAAGAAACTCTTTAAAAAATATGACTGGTTTAGAAAGCCACATCGTGCCCGCCTGTATTGGTCAAATGAATCGCGTGTCGTACCGATTGTCAAACCGGGCATTATGAAATTCACCCAAAAACTGGCAGAACTGCTGATTAAATATGAGGTTAAAAATCCTGAATTAGCCAAAAAACTGACTCCCGATTACATCATGGGCTGTAAACGCATTCTGGTCTCGAATAAATACTTCCCAACGTTTAATCGCCATAATGTGGAACTGGTAACCGAGAAGATTCAGGAACTGACTGAACACAGTATCATTACACAAGATGGAAAAGAGCGGCCGATTGACTGTCTGATTTATGGTACCGGATTCATTACTGATCCACATATCTATATGAAGAATTTTCAATGTACCGGGCTCGATGGCATAGAACTGAATGAAGTCTGGAAACAAGGCGCTGAAAGTTATTATGGAATTTGCGTGAAAGACTTTCCAAACCTGTTTCAGTTATTGGGCCCAAATACCTTATTGGCACATAACTCTGTGATTTTTATGATTGAGGCACAAGTCGAATATATTTTGCAATTGATGCAACTGGTCGATCAATCCCAAAGTGATGCCATCATGGTCAAAGACCAGGCACAGGATACATTTAATCAGCAGGTGCAACATATGTTTGAAAAGACTGTGTGGCAATCTGGCTGTGTCAGCTGGTATCAACAGGAAGGCGGCAAGAACTTTGCCTTATGGCCAACTTATACCTGGAAATACTGGCTCAAAACAAAAAAACCAAATGTCGCAGATTATCGATTATTGAATAAAGTCGCCTAAAAGCTTTTTACCATCTGACATCAAGCGGTGGCATAATTTATAGGTAATTTTTTCACTCCATTAAATTTATGCAATCGCTTTGGCTTATCTTTCAGCTTCTATTCTGTCTAGCATTCGGTTTTGCCATGGCAAAACGAATTCCGCTTTCGATTATTAAAATCTGTTTCAAGCTATTGCCCTATTTTAGCTATGTTTTATTGATTGCAATTGCCTTTGAATTTTCACAATTGGTAGATGAATTGCAGCATCCTCTCCAGATTTTGAGTACGTCGATCAGCATTGCCTTTCTGACCTCGCTCGGTGCTTTTGCATTTTGTTATCTACTATTTAAATGGGCAGGTTATCTTCCGAGTTCCGGTCGGGTATCCGTCGACCTGGTGCTTAAATCCCTACTGAACATGAGCTATGCCTTTTTGGCTCTCGCAGGCGGATATTGTTTACATACGGGCTTGAATCTATTTGATCTATCCGTGCAAATCAGCACCTGGCATTTGTTGCTGGTATTTATGTTCATGATTGGCCTGGATCTGGCTTATTCACCTTTAGATCGTTCCTGGTTAAATTTTAAAATTCTCTTAGTTCCGATTGGTTGTATTTTTGGTTCATTATTTGCAGTCATGCTTTATTCATTCTGGAATACAGACATCAGTCTAAAAGATTTGATCATGCTGTCACAAGGCTATGGATTTTACTCAATGTCAGGTGTTGTCGTAACAGAACTCAGAAATGCAGAACTCGGCAGTATCGCGCTAATGAATGACCTGTTTAGAGAAATTTTTGCCATCTTACTCATGTATTGTATGGGCTGGAGATACCCAAGATCCGCCATTTCCGCAGCGGGTGCAACTGCGATGGATGTGACTCTACCGATGGTTAAACAGGCCTGTGGGCATGATTTTATTCCACATGCCATGGTCAGTGGTTTTATTTTGTCACTGTTAGCACCAGTCATGGTGAGTGTACTGGCAGCGATTTAATTACTTTATCACTTTCTCAATCTCACTAAATTCCTCTTTTATAAAGAGGAACTCTCCTCCCTGATTCAGTTTAAAAGCAGAATTTTAAAACGAAGCACAAGCAAGTAGGCCGAGCGGGCTGACTAAAAACTTAAATCAATATCACTTAAGGCATCGCCTACTGTTTCAATAACATCCGAAGCAAGACTGATGGCATCAGATGCCAAACTGACCACATCGATCCCCGCTGTCCGATTTGCTGAGCTTGCCTGCTGTTGTTGCTATTCTTGTTGCTTAAGCTGTTCTGCCTGTTGAATATTTTGAATCACGTCATTCTGTACTTTTTCTAATTGTGGTTCAGATGAAGTCATCATTTTTCCTTTTTATTTTATAACCATTTTTTCAATATATAAAAAAAGCCTTTCGACTGAAAGGCTTTTTGTCATTCAAACCGTATTAAAGCGTTGCCAAAATATCTTTCAAAGTCTGACGCATATTTTTAGACTGGGTAATCGGGCGACCAATTACCAGATGTGTTGAGCCATCTAGCATTGCCTGTTTCGGTGTCACAATACGTTTCTGGTCATCTGCATTCGACCCTTCTGGACGAATGCCGGGTGTCACTAATGCAAAGTCTTTTCCAATCGTTTCACGTAACATTTTCGCTTCTTGAGCTGAGCAAACCACCCCATCTAGACCACTGTCTTTTGTCAGTTGTGCCAGACGTTTTACATGCTCATTTGGCTCAATATCCAGACCAATATCTTTCAAGTCTTCACGGCCCATTGACGTCAATACAGTCACTGCAATCAACTGAGTTTTATAATTACCCGCTTGCAAACGCTCTACACAGGTTTCCATCATCTTGCGGCCACCTGAGGCATGCACATTGACCATCCACACACCCAAATCTGCTGCCGCGCATACTGCCTGTGCTGTTGTATTTGGAATATCATGAAATTTCAGATCCAGAAATACATCAAAGCCTTTATCTTGAAGTGCTTTGACAATAATTGGACCTTCATGGGTAAATAACTCTTTACCAACTTTAAGTCGACACAAGGCAGGATCTAACTGTTCTGCAATGACTAAGGCATCAAATTGGCTTTTGGCATCTAGTGCGACGATGATACTCAAGAGATTACCCCTTCATATAGGCAAAAAATAAGCCCATTATAATGGGCTTTGATTTTCATTGGTAATATCTAATACAGTTTTTTCATGCCGGGTATGGGCTGCTGCTTCAGCGGCCATTAACTTGGCTGTATTCAACTGTTCCTTACGTAGATGTTCAATGTCTTTACGCAGTCGTTTAATTTCCCAATTCGTCTGAAAAACCCGGAAGATCTGAACGCCCAATAACAGGCCCAAAACGACACCTAAAGATAACGTGAGGAGAAGTAATAATCCCAGGCGCATTGCGGGAACTTGAGTAAATAACAAGTCCACTGACAATTCGGTACCGTTTTGCAAAACCAAAGCTAATGAATAACCAAACAGTACCAATAAAAGAATGACCAGAACGTAACGCATGAACACCCCGCAAAATATTTACAATTATTTTTGTGCAGACTCGTTCACAGCGTCACGAAGTGCCTTGCCTGGTTTAAAGTGCGGAACTGCTTTTGCAGCCACTTCTACTGATTTACCAGTTTTAGGGTTACGACCTACGCGCGGTTCACGGTGATGCAATGCAAAACTACCAAATCCACGAATCTCGATACGATTGTCAGTTGATAATGCTTCTATCATTTGATCAATCATAATTTTAACTGCTTCTTCCACTAAAGGCTCAGCCAAATGCGGATTTTTTAACGCAATACGCTCTATTAAGTCAGACTTATTAAGTGCTTCAGTAGTCATCTGCGACCTCTTTAATTATCAAGCTACTTGGAATCTATTTCCCGATAATAACCTGTTTAAATACAAAACGGTAGCGCAATAATTAAATACTACGCTACCGTTTACAGTATTTGTATAAAAAGTATTAGTTAACTTACATTAACAATACAATTCAAACGCTTACTTAGTTGCCCATTTGAGCTTTAATCAGGTCACCAATCGTCTTAGGACCATTGTCTTGACCAGCAGGAGCTGTTTTCAAGTTAGCAACTGCTTCTTTCTCTTCAGCTTCGTCTTTCGCTTTGATAGACAAGTTGATTGCGCGAGATTTACGATCTACGTTGATGATCTTCGCTTCAACTTCTTGACCAACTTCAAGGAACTTAGTTGCATCTTCAACGCGATCGCGGTTGATTTCAGATGCTTTCAAAGTCGCTTCAACTTCGTCAGCTAACTTAACAGTAGCGCCTTTAGCGTCAACTGCAGTTACAGTACCTTTAACCAAAGCACCGCGTTCGTTAGCAGCAAGGAAGTCATTGAACGGATCGTTGTTCATTTGCTTGATGCCAAGGCTGATACGGTTGCCTTCAGCGTCTACAGAAAGGATAACCGCTTCAACAGTGTCGCCTTTCTTGTAACGACGAATCGCTTCTTCGCCTTGTTCGTTCCAAGAAATATCAGACAAGTGAACTAGACCGTCGATACCGCCTGGTAAACCGATGAAGATACCGAAGTCAGTGATAGATTTGATCGTACCAGAAACTTTTTCGCCTTTGTCGTGGTCTTTAGCAAACTCTTCCCATGGGTTAGCACGAGTTTGTTTGATACCAAGAGAAATACGACGACGTTCTTCATCAACTTCAAGAACCATAACATCAACTTCGTCACCAATCTGAACAACTTTAGATGGGTGGATGTTTTTGTTAGTGTGATCCATTTCTGAAACGTGTACTAAACCTTCAACGCCTTCAGCGATTTCAGCGAAACAACCGTAGTCAGTCAGGTTAGTTACGCGCGCTTTAACGATTGAACCTTTAGGGTAACGGTTCATTATCGCTAACCATGGATCTTCGCCAAGCTGTTTAAGACCTAGAGAAACACGGTTACGTTCGCGGTCGAATTTAAGTACTTTAACAGTAACTTCTTGACCCACTTCAACAACTTCTGAAGGGTGCTTGATACGTTTCCAAGCCATGTCAGTGATGTGAAGAAGACCATCAATACCGCCAAGGTCAACGAATGCGCCGTAGTCAGTAAGATTTTTGATCGTACCAGTAACTGTTTGACCTTCTTCAAGCTGAGCAAGAAGAGCTTCACGGTCAGCTGAAGATTCAGCTTCCATAACAGCACGACGTGAAACAACAACGTTGTTACGTTTAGCGTCAAGTTTGATTACTTTGAATTCTAACTCTTTGCCTTCTAGGTGAGTAGTATCACGAATAGGACGAGTATCAACTAAAGAACCTGGAAGGAACGCACGTACTGGACCGATGTCAACAGTGAAACCACCTTTAACTTTACCAGAGATAACACCAGTAACGATTTCGCCGTCTTCAAAGATTTTTTCAAGTTTAGTCCAAGTTTCTGCGCGTTTAGCTTTTTCGCGAGAAAGAACTGTTTGACCCATACCGTTGTCAAGTGCTTCAACAACTACGTCTACAGTGTCGCCAACTTGAACTTCAAGTTCGCGCTGTTCATTTAAGAACTCAGCACGGTCAACAACGCCTTCAGATTTAAGGCCAGTGTCAACAGTTACCCAATCAGAGTCAATGCTTACTACAACGCCCTGGATAACTGCACCCTTTTCAACGTTGAGGTTTAATTCGCTTGCTTCAAAGAGGGCTGCAAAAGATTCGGTCATGATATTTCCGATAAAGTCAGCGGTCTTGGATCAGACAAGGCCGGTTTAATTAAGCATCTACATAGTCCATATAAAACTGATCAAGCTATGCGTTTGCTGATAAAATTGGGTTAGTTTGCTAATTGCTGATCCACATAAGTGGTCATCAGCTGGAATACTTCATCGATATTCAAATCTGAACTATCGATAATGTAAGCATCATCCGCAGGCTTGAGTGGAGCGACAGTGCGTTCCATATCTCGTTTATCGCGAGCGATGATATTAGCTAAAATGTCGCTTATTTTAACATCCAGCCCCATGCCCTGCAACTGCTTTACACGTCTTTGCGCACGGGATTCAGCCGAGGCCGTCAAATATATTTTTGCCTGGGCGTTCGGGAAGATACTTGTCGCCATATCGCGTCCGTCTGCTACCAGACCCGGTGCCTGCGCAAAGGCATGTTGGCGTGAAACCATCGCTGTTCTAAGCTCAGGAATTGCTGCAACTTTTGAAGCAAACTCTCCTACCCGCTCAGTGCGAATAGTTTGGGACACATCTTCACCATCCAGCCACACCTGCACCCCAGTGTCGGTACTGACAAACTGGATATCTAAATTTGTTGCGATTTGTACGCATTCTGGCAATTTCGTGTCTAGAGAATCCAGCAAATCATGGTGATGCAATGACAAACCCAAAAGGCGGTATAAAGCACCAGAATCCAATAAGTGAAACTGATAATGTGCAGCCAGTTTCGCTGCTAACGTGCCCTTGCCAGACCCACTTGGACCATCAATGGTAATAATTTGAACTGTCATTGCTTTCCCGTTGTTGTTTAAACAGATTTTGCGAGTTTTGTCAGGCCTAGTTTAATCGCTGCCTGTAACTGTGCAAGGATTAATTTACTCACAAAAGGCGCACGTGCCTGCAATTCAATCGTATAAGTTACTAGCGTTTTGTCATCAGCCAGTGCTTCAAATTCAATAATACCCAAATGATGCTTGATTAACGGATTTTTAATAATCTGGTATTCGATGCGATTATTTGGCTCGAACAAGGTAATTTGTTCTTTCAGCGGCTTTATTGGCCCCATACCCATTGCACGTACCGAACCGAGTCCATCAGGATATTCAGCATCCGCAGAATCCTTGATCCGCTCAACCTGCATCGGCGCGAAAGCAATATTATAGGTGGCATGCTTAGACATTAAATTAAAGACATCATCAAGCGCTGCCGGGAATTCTTTTTTTACTTGAATACTATTCATTATTGTTCCTGAAGATTGCAGATATTTGAAAGTAAGCAAATTTTAGCGGATAAAGCAGATTTATTTCTGCGTATTTAATAATTTTTCTTGTAACTTGAGTTCTCGTTTCTGCTCGCGGCGCAACTTAAAAAATGCACTGAGCTGTTCAGAGCATTGCTGCTGCATGCAGCCTGCCTCGAAAGGAAATACGTGATTATAATAACCAGTTTCAAACAGTTGACGCGCACTCACCAGTGAACCTGCTTTCGCTTCAAATGCGCCAAATACTACCCGTGAAACCCGTGAATGCACCAGCGCCCCAACACACATGGTGCACGGCTCAAGAGTCACATAGAGCACTGCATCATCAGGTAAACGATAATTTTGGATGTTTTGAC
Source organism: Acinetobacter lwoffii (assembly GCF_024129355.1). Lineage (GTDB taxonomy): Bacteria > Pseudomonadota > Gammaproteobacteria > Pseudomonadales > Moraxellaceae > Acinetobacter > Acinetobacter lwoffii_I. The sequence goes on from NZ_JAMXXP010000007.1 coordinate 86,170, forward strand.
ACGCGTCACGTAGCGCAACAATTTCAGCATGCGCAGTCGGATCATTCAACGAGATGGGCGCATTAAACCCCCGACCAATGATCTGATTCTGGCTGACGATAATTGCCCCAACAGGGATTTCTCCCTGTGCAGCAGCAAGTGCAGCCTGCTCGTAAGCACGCTGCATCCAGTATTCATCTGTAAATTGTGTTTCGGACATTGGGGCTTAAATCACACCATAATGTTTGAGCAGCTCATTCCAGCTTTCAATAGTCGTAACTGGAGGATTTCCAGACAGGATGCCTTTTAAACTCATATCTGCACCCTTTTTCCACTCAGGACTAAGGTCTTTATCGACCAGACGTGCACGCACACCTTCGACAAAATCATGATGACGGATTTTCCAATCAGAAATTTGAACTTCCAGTTCGAAAACTTCATTCCAGGAATGTACCTGCTTACCCCATTGCCATAATAGCCAGGTCAAGGCTGCAGTGGTTGGTGAACCTTTTTTCAGGTTTTCACTGGCCTGACGTAACCAGTCACTGCGTGCATCACTCAGGCCAATAATCGACTCATAATCATGCTCAAAGTTGATGCCACGGCAAACACTATGAATCACGTCCAGAGAGTTTTGTAGCGGTCCCGGGCCTACCGGACGGTGCATACTATTCAGGGTATCATCAATGGCACGGAAGTCACCCGCAGGATAATGTTCCCAGTCAATATTAATGACTTTATCCAAAACTGAATCACGCTGTGCATCACAAATATGCGTTGCCCAACCAATACCATAAGCACCAGCAGCGGTCATGATCGAACCGGTCAAGCCGGTAAATAGACCAATCGCACCACGATCTGCCAGGAAGCGGGTTGCACCCACGTCTGGATACAAACCGATATTGATTTCAGGCATGGCCAAACGTGAATATGGCGTCACTAAACGGAAAGGCGCTGCCATAAACAGGCCCAAGCCACCACCCATCACATAACCTTCACCCCAGACTAAAACGGGTTTGGCATAATTATGCAATAACAGATCAAGTGCATATTCTTGTTCAAAGAATTTATTGGCAGCCGCGACTTCGTCATTAATAACTAACTGACGCAGCTTACGCACATCCCCACCCGCACAGAACGCTTTCGGTGTGGTTGAATCCAGCCAGATGGCTTTTACACTGTCATCATGATGGAAATCCTGAAATACTTCCAGAAGTGCGGAAGCGATCGATTCATCCAGCGCATGCAAAGATTTCGGGCGATTTAAACGAACGATACGCCAACCATTGTGCGCTTCTTCAACAATCAAATCTGGATGATAATGTTTAGTAAGGGGAGAATATTTCATGCGTCCAGCTGCCAATCTATAGGCTCAATGCCATGTTGTTTGAGGTAATTATTCGATTTTGAAAATACTTTACAACCAAAAAAACCACCACGGTTTGCGGCCAAAGGCGATGGATGTGCTGCCTTTAACACGAGATGCTTGTCTTGATTAATGCGCTGTCCTTTACGCTGTGCGTATGCGCCCCAAAGAATAAAGACAATATGTTCACGCTGTTCATTTAATACATCAATGACGTGATCGGTAAATTCTTCCCAACCGCGCTTTTGATGCGAAGTCGGCTGACCTGCTTCTACGGTCAGTACTGCATTTAACAGAAGCACACCCTGCTCTGCCCAATGCGTCAAGTCACCATGCTTCGGTCTTTCAACCCCAACATCAGCATGTAACTCATGAAAAATATTACGCAAAGATGGTGGTAATGCAACCCCCTTTTGCACGGAAAAGCTTAATCCATGCGCCTGATTTGGGCCATGATAAGGATCTTGCCCTAAAATCACCACTTTTACCCGATCTAGCGGTGTGGTATTCAAAGCATTAAAAATCAGATGATTGGGAGGATAAATGATTTTATCTGCTTTTTTTTCTTCAACGAGAAACGCTTTTAATTCATCCATTTTCGGACTGAGCAAAAATTCACTCAATCCATATTTCCAGCTTTCATCCAACTGAACTTTATTCAGCTTGGCCAGTTGCTGTTCATTTAAAGACATTCTTCAATCCTAAATCTATGTCAATGGATTTAAAGTCACGCAGACTTTAAATCTGTACCTGTAAATCTACTGTAGGGTTATGAAATGGTATGCCCTGTTTGAGCTTGGCGAACATGTCCGGATCTGTCCATTCAGCTTGCACCTGTTCAGAAAACTCAAGTTGCTCCAGACTGAGGATGCCCATTTGTTCATTTTGAATATCTTCTAAAAAGCTTTGTGCATAGCCGGTATCGGTTTCATGCACAATCACAGAGTAGACTTCAACATCGCCTTCACCATTTTGCGTCACCGTCGATGCTAGCACCTGCTGTGCCAGAAAGAAGAAAATACGTGAAAACTGTTCTGCTGATGGCGATACCGGCAAAGACACCCAGCGCGCACTGAAATTCTTGCAGGCCTGAATATATTCCGGGTCGTCATTTTGCCAGAAGCAGATGGCATGATCGAAAGAATCAAAGAAATCCTTAATCACACCTTTAAGCAGCCCAAAGTCATAGACCATTTGACCATGATCTAGCTTCGAGGCTTTTAGCAATAACTCGACTTTATAACTATGGCCATGGATCGAACGCTTACAGCGATCTGACGTGCAGTTACGCACAATATGAGCATTCTCAAACTTAAATAACTTACGAATTAACATATGCCGTAATGTCGTCAAAAAATAGGTGAATTAATTTTGATTATAAAGCAAAAGTAAAGCTTTGAGGATTAATTTTGCTGTTTAGCATGATAGGGAAAAGGCATCAGCCCGGCATTTGCGCTTATACAGCCTGTACAATTCATGAGCTGAAATTAAAATGGCGCCATGCTGCGATATGCCACATAAACCTGTTTGCCCTGACGAACCAGATCGCTGCTAAACTGGCGCTTACGCTCACTTAAAACCACTTCGATTCGGGCTTTAAAATAATTGGATTGCACCCCAAGCAGACTGTTAAACAAATTACGCTTGTCCGCATCGACCTGAGCAAAAGGCTCCAGTGACCACAAATCAGATACATTGGAAAAGTGCTCCAAATTAGCCTGACGCTGATCCAGCAATTGCTGCACTGCATTCACATCCAGCTTTTCATCCATACTGGCCAAAAGAAAAGCTGAAGTCGTATTAATATTGACCGAACTCTCCTGCACCGGTGCAGCGCTGAGATACGGTTCAATCAACTTATATTTATTCTCTTCAAAACCGCGTACCAGCTTTAACTCTTCTAGGCTATGAAATTTTGCATTCGGCGGCAAAGCAGCATTGGGCAAGCCTTGATAATAGTTAGATTCGGCGCCCATACCTCCACTGACCAGCTCATCTGCATCCTGCCAGTCAATGACTGCTTCACTCAGCTGTGCCGGCAAACCGGCACGTTTTAGAATCAGCTCGAACCATGCCTTGGCATTTTCATTCACCGTACCTTCGGCGGTGATCAGGCTATTTAAATTAAACTTTCCCGATTCATCCTGCACAATTCCGGAGACATAACCGTCATCTACCGGAAAAGCCGGCATGGGTTGCGCCCAGGTTTCCTGCAGATGGTCGACCTCTGCAGCATTTTCAGCATCATCGACCAGCAATTCAGAAAAAAAGGCCTCGGCACTTTTGGCATACATGAGAGACTGGTTTTGTCGCATTAAATAAGCAGTGCTTTCAGCAGTTGCAGCCTGACGCTGGGCAATCGTGGCAGCCAAAATAGTCGCTAGCGCTACCATCACCAGAATGGTAATCAGTGCAATGCCCTGCTGCTGTTTGATCATGATCGCTTTATTCATTTTCATTTCTTATTATTCTGAGCTGGGTTGACCGGTGTTCTGAGTATCAAGCAAAAAGTCAGTATTTAATAAACTGAACATCCATTCATAACTGACGCCATTCACGGTTAAATTGATTTTAATCCCTTTAGGCAAACGCTGTTTATGCTCTAACTGATTCAGATCAGTAGAAGTATCCGGCCATTGCGTGAGTTCATTCGGATTGAGTACGACGATCTGGAATTGTTCCACTTCCGACAATAAAACACTGGATTCGGGCTGATCTTGACCTGTCTGATTTAGATTCCGGTATTTCAAGCGATAAAGTTTCTGCTCATCGGCTCGGTACTGATATTCAATGCGTTCATCTGGGGAAATCCCTTCTTCTAAAGGATCAGTTACCCCGGTTTTACTAAAGTTAAAACGTCCGTTCTGCAGCACCAGAGCCGGTTGAATATCGCCATTGATGTTGGCCGTTAAGGGTACTGCCTGTACGGTATCTCGCAGAATCTGCTGATAGGTTTGCTGTAACTGACCTAAACGCTGTTCATGAATCACATTCTGATCTTTCGTTTTGACAATATAATCAAAAACTTTCCAACCCAAAGCAGACAGCACTGCAAAGATCGCAATTGCGACCAATAATTCAACCAGAGTAAATCCTTTAGACTTCATGGAGTATTGTTCATACGATGATTAAAGAACATCAGGCTGCTGATACCAGATTCCACCTGACCACTGGCCTGATTAACCAGACTCACCTGCAGCTCGATTCGCTGAACATTCGGACTGACCGTCAGTTCACTGCGTTTATCGATCTGCCAGGTTTCACCCTGCTGGGTCAGTTGTTTTGAAGCCGTGCCTTCCATCCATTCCTGATTGATTTCCATTTGTGCTACTTCATTTAAGGCAACAAACTGTGCTTTTGTACGTAGAATGGCATTCGAGGTCGATTGGGTATATTGCATCGCGACTTTGGTCAGGGTCATAGCTGCGGTTGCAAAAATTGCCAAGGCCACCATGACTTCCAACAAAGTAAAACCTGAGGCACGATTAAGTCGAGTAACACTCGACCTGAGCGACATTGTCGCGCAAGAAAGTCCGATAGCAGCGCAAGACGAAGTCCTATGCTTGCAGCACACATGATCAAATCCATGCACACTCGACTTAAGTGACTTGATCGCACCAAATCCAGTATTCTGCTTGAAATATCTAGATTTCATTGATTTTACCCAGATGATCAATCTCAATCGCAGCACCCACTTCACGGTCTTCTAAAAAGAATTGAATCCGCACCGGTTTGACTTCACCATTGCCGAGCCAGATCAATTGAGGTGAATTTGCCTGAGTCAGGTCACGGTTTTGTGCCTTGGCGTAACGCTGCTGTTCCAGTGCCTGAATCTGAAAGGAAATATGATCAGGCAAACTACGCAATTTAAAATCTGCATAATTTTGCCATTTCTCATTTTGCAGGTTCTGTTCAGTCTGCGCTGCTGAACGATATTCTATAATTCCATAGCGAAATGGCGTGACATCTGTCGCTGATTGAACGTCAAGCGCGAGTATTCTGGACTGGTCATTGGCCTCACGTAGCACCCGTTGCAAGTCCACCAATAAAATTTCACGCGCTTGCATCGCTTTGCGCTGATCGACGCCACTGGTATTCAACAACACTAGTGAAGCCATAATCCCCATAACCACAATCACCACCATCAATTCGATTAAGGTAAAGCCACGAACTGCGATGTGAGATGATCTGATCATAGGACAACCTTAGGCAAACTGCTCGGCAGAATGCACCTGCTTAGGCAAAGCCAGTGCCTGATCGATATAGGCCACACGCAAGGTATCACGTGAACCCAAATAACGCTGATAGAAACTGGAATTGAGAATTGCAGCTGCGCCATGGGTCAGCGACCAGATCGAAGCCAGATAATCGCGTACCGACATGCGGCTGTTGATCGAAGCCAGATAAGTTTCTGTCATACGGATAATCAGGCGTAAGCGCTGTTTACGTACCTGATAAAGTTCGCTAAACAGGTGCTGAATACCGACCCCAGTCGTTGACAGACGTTCTTCAATCTGATGAAACAGCACGGTACGTTCAGGATGATGCAAATGATGCAGCATAAAGAAGGCCAGATGTTCAGGAAAGGCTTTATCACTATCCTGAATCATTTCCAGCAACATGCGCTCATTACGGATAATCAGCAGCATGTATAGTTCATCTTTACTCTGGAAATGTTTATAAAGTGTCCCTTTGGCCAGATCAAGCTCGGCAGCAAGCGCATCTAGGGTCATTCCTGCTTCACCATTTTCCAACAGGAGCTGTTCTGCAACTTGAAAAATCAAGGTTTCTCTTGCTCGAAACTGAGCCTGACGATCCATCTTCACCCTATAAACTCTCTTTGTACTTTATATAACTTTATTTACTTTAAATTCAGAAGATTTTCAAAGTTCTGCTTTGTGATAAAAGCCATTTCTTCTAGCGACTTATCATATACATCGCAAAGCGCTTTGGCTACATAAGGAACGTATTTAGGCTCATTAGATTTGCCACGATACGGCATTGGCGCAAGATAAGGACTATCGGTTTCAATCAGCACACGATCCAGCGGAACCTGTTTGGCGACATCACGCAGATCCTGCGCATTTTTAAATGAAACAATTCCGGAAAATGACACATAATAGCCGCAATCCAGTACTGCTTTAGCGGTTTCCCAGTCCTCGGTAAAACAGTGCAGGATGCCATGCGTAGATTTTTCCGCGCGAATAATATCGACGGTATCATGCTTGGCGGAACGGGTATGAACGACTACAGGTTTTTTGGTGATTTGTGACGCATGGATATGCCGGGCGAAACAGGCTTTTTGCTCTGCAATAAAATCGGTACTGTGATAATAGTCCAGACCTGTTTCACCGAGTGCCCAGACTTTCTCCGGTTGCGCCAGTTCGACCAGATATTCAGTCGTGGCACGCGCCATGGTTGCAGCATCTTCGCAAGGATGTACGCCAACGGTATATCCGACATCTGCATGACGCGCGGCAATTTTGGCCAGCTCGATATGATCATCCAGATCGACCGAGATACTCATGAATTTGGAAACACCGGCTTCACGAGCCTGAGCCAATGCCTGATCCAGATCACCATGATATGGTGTCAAATCAAGCAGGGTTAAATGACAATGAGTATCTACAAACACGATGCGTTCCTACCAAGGGTAAATTAACTACATAGTGTAACTTTTACGTCCTTCAGATTTAAGACCTGCAACCAGACGATCTGCTTCATTTTTAAAATAAACGCCTTTTTCACCGCTTAACTGGATGCCAAAGCCTTGTGGCTTGATGCCATTCTGCTTTTGCGAGACCCAGATGACTTTACCGGTTAAAGGAATTTTCTGGGTCTGGTCAGGCAAAGTCGTCAATACAAAAACCTCTTCGCCCAGTTTGACCGGCTGCTTGGAAGGAATAAAAAGCCCACCACCCACAACATAAGGCATATAGCTGGCAAACAGTGTTTCAATGTCAGGAATAGTAGCCTGAATAATACCACCCATACGTGGTTGCATGTGATTTCCCCTTAATTAAAGATTCATCAGCTTGATAAACAGTTCATCGATGACCAGATTGCTTTGGACATTCTGCTCGAGATATTGCTTGGCGCGCTGAAAATCTTCATAAATTTTAAAAAGTGCTTCTAATGAATATTGTTCGGCAAGCACATTCAACTCAAGATCAATGTTTTTCACCGTCTGATTTAGCTTGACACAAATTAAATCGGACAACAAGTATTCAAACATTTGAGCAAATTCACCAAAACTCAGGCTTTTATTCCATTTGGTCGCAATTGCCAGTGGCATATTTTTTTGAATGACCAGTTTTTGCCAGTCTTGCAGGAATTCCTGACGCAGTGGCAGCCAGGCACTTTGTGCAACCTCTAATGCCTGTAACGGCATCTGATTAGACAGGTTCATCAATAACTGTTGCTGGCTAGCGCCTGCATCTGGTAACTGCTTCTGGACATAATCGCTAAATTGTTCTGCGGAAATTCGATCCAAAGCAAAATGCTGCAAACGACTGCGGATGGTCGCGGGCAATTTTAAATAATGATTCGCCAGTAAAATAATCACCGTATTATCACCGGGTTCTTCCAGTGTTTTAAGCAAGGCGTTAGCAGAGGCAATATTTAAGGCTTCTGCCGGCTCAATCACAATTACACGCCAGCCATCTACAGTCTGTTGCACAAAAGGCAGAAGATCACGAATCTTCTCGATCTTGATTTTAGCATTCTGTTTTTTATTGTCTTCATCGGTACTGATATGCACATAGTTGGGATGGGTATCTGCCTTTAACCATTGGCAGCTACTGCATTCACCACATGGCCCGGCAGGCTGACGATTCAGGCATAACACCCAAGCCAGAAACTGTTGGGTAAACGCTTCTTTGCCACAGCCTTTTTTTCCATAAAACAATAAACCATGCCCAAGCTTGGGAAAGCGTCCGGTCAGGGTTTCCCAAACCTGTTGCTGCCATGGATAGATATGTGCATTGACATCAAAAGGCATGTATTTGACTCTTCTTAGGCAAAATGGGAAAGCTCCATCTGATTTAGGCGATCCAGATCTTCCTGGGTATCTACCCCTGGCGGCAAATTGGCTTCAGCCACCGCAATGGCAATACGGTGTCCATTTTCCAGTACCCGTAACTGTTCTAGAGATTCCAGTTTCTCCAGCACACCCATTTCCCAGGTCACATATTCTTGCAACAGTTTTACCCGATAGGCATATAGACCTAAATGACGATAGGCCTGATCATGCAGCTTCGGTTCAGCGAGTTTCGCGCCATCACGGTCATAAGGAATGGTAGCACGGCTAAAATACAGTGCCTGCTGCTGTTTTGACATTACGACTTTTACAATGCTGTCGCGTTTGAATTCATCCAGTTGATGGATCGGCTCACATAGCGTCGACATGGAAGATTCAGGCTGATCTTCCAAGAGTTGAGCAACCTGTTTTACCAGTTGCGCCGGCAGTAAAGGTTCATCCCCCTGTACATTGACAATGATGTCATCACTGGCCCAGCCTTTAGTTCGAGCCACTTCACTCAAGCGGTCTGTGCCTGAAGGATGATCCGCTGAGGTAATCACCACATCAATGCCTTCAGCACGGCAAACGGCTGCAATACGCTCATCATCAGTTGCCACACACAGATCGTCAAAACCTTGCACTTTTTTGGCTTGGTCCACTACCCGCAGAATCATGGGACGACCATGAATTTCCAGCAAAGGTTTACCCGGTAAACGTGAACTGGCGAAACGTGCAGGAATAACAATGTGTTTCATAATGAATGAGCCTTAAGAAATTTGAATACCGTATTGTTGTAACTGTTGCTGCAAGACTGTATAGCAGGCTGGCGATAGGACTGCATCGACTGGCACCACCCAGATATCCTGTTTAAAATCTGGATATTGTTTAAGTAGCGCCATAATTTTTATTGCGTCTTTTTCAGTGGTAATAATCGGATTGTTATCATCGAACTGTAAATCTTCAATGTCATAGTCATGATGGTCTGGAAACTCATGACACTGAAATTGTTCTATGCCTAAATTTTGCAAGGTCTGATAAAACCGCTGTGGAAAGCCAATGCCGACTACCGCATAAAAAGCCGCTTGAGGATCAAAGATTTTATTGTTGTCCTGATTAAGCAAATAAGGCTGTGATGCAGCCAGATGCATATGCAGTTCAGAGCTTGGGTTAGCCGAATGCTCAATTACGGTTCCCGTTTTCAAACGGGTCACTGGTTCACGTAGATAACCTTCTGGAAGCAGTTTCTGATTACCCAGACCGCGATTATTATCCAGCACAATCCACTCAATCTGGCGATTCAAGGCCCAATGCTGCAGGCCATCATCACAGATAATCAGATCCAGTTCATGTTTGTGCAGCAATAACTCGATACTTTTCTGCCGGTTGGGACCAACTGCCATCGGCACGCCTGTTGCCTGTACAATCAAGGCAGGCTCATCTCCGACAATCTCCGGCAAGGTATTAAAGTCGACATAGGCAGGAAATGGACCTTGGCCGCCATAGCCTCGACTGATCACGCCTACCCGAACATTTTTCTCGGTTAAATAATCCACCAGATGAATCAACAAAGGTGTTTTACCGCTACCACCGACTGTGATGTTACCAATTACCATAACGGGAATTGGTGCACTATAACTTTTTTTAATGCCTTTTTGATAAAGCCAGTGATTGCTGACAAAACCCAGGCGATACAACCATGACAAAGGACGCAGCACCACCAGCCACTTTGCCTGTGCATTCCAAGCATCCTGAATGATTTGTGCCAGTGCCATAAGTTACTGTTCCTCAAAGTTACGCTGATGCAACTGATAATAAGCACCATGTAGCGCAATCAGTTCGGCATGACTGCCCTGCTCAACAATACGGCCCTGATCCATGACAACAATACGATCCGCGTTTTCAATCGTCGATAGACGATGTGCAATTACGATGGTGGTACGGTCCTGCATGGCTTTATCAAAGGCACGCTGAATAAAGTATTCCGACTCGTTATCCAGCGCACTGGTCGCTTCATCCAGAATCAGAATAGAGGCATTTTTCAAAATTGCTCGCGCGATGGCGATGCGCTGACGCTGGCCACCAGACAGGTTTAAACCCTGAGCACCCAGCTGAGTATTATAACCTTGCGGTAGTGCCATAATAAAATCATGCGCATAGGCTGCCTTTGCTGCCGCGATAATATCTTCATCGGAAGCACCTTCGAGCTGACCATAAGCAATATTTTCCCGCACGGTACGATTAAACAGTACTACTTGCTGGTTCACCATAGCAATCTGGGTTCGCAAGGCGGTAATTTCAAAATCTTCAATCGGTTTCTGATCCAGCAAGATCTGCCCAGAAGTTGCATCCTGATAACGCACCAGCAGATTCACCAGAGAACTTTTTCCTGCACCAGAACGTCCTACCAGCGCTACTGTTTCACCGGCCTTGACCTGCAAATTAAAGTCATGAATAGCATGATGGCCATCATCATAAATCAAGTTGACATCTTTAAACTCGATATCGCCTTTCAGGCTATCCGTTAAAGTCCCGGTATTTTTTTCTTCAGGCATATCCAGCAATTCAAATACCGAATGAGCCGCAGCCATACCACGTTGAATTTTTTCATTGATATCCGTCAAGGCTTTGATCGGTCTTGCCAGCATACCCGCCGCAGTAATATAAGCGACAAATTCACCCGCAGAGGTATCACCCAGAATTTGCGGACGCAAGGCAATAAACATCACAATACTCAGTGAAATCGACATGATCAGCTGAACCACAGGACTATTCAACTGTTGTACAGCGACCATTTTCAAGCCACGACGCAAGTTTTCCAGCGAGTTCTGTTTAAAGCGTTCCTGCTCATAACTTTGCCCTCCAAAACCCTTGACGATCAGGTTGGCATTCACCGTTTCCTGCACCACATGGTTTACATCACCCATGGTGTCTTGCACTTGCTGCGATAATTTACGCATCCGTCTTGCAGCTTTACTGATAATAAAGCCAATGACGGGTGCAAAAATCAGGATACACATGGTCAGACGCCAGTTGGTATACAACAGGTAGCCTAATAATGCCAGAGTGATCAAACCTTGTTGCAACAAGGTTCTTAAAGCTTCAGTTGAAGCAGCGGTTAGCTGTTCAACGTTATACATGATTTTGGCAGTAATATGCCCGCTGGTATTGTCCAGATAATACTGGGAAGGTAAACGCAGCAATTTTGCAAAAACTTCCTGACGGATATTGAATACCAGATTCCGGGAAATTACCGCAGTAAAATATCCACCCATGAACAAACCCAAGCCCCGGAAGAACATGAGTATGACCACTAAAAACGGGAAAAGTGATGTGAAACTCTGGTCTTTATTTTGAATCGCCTCAATAATATATTCCAGTAATTTAGCGACAGAGACTTCCGTAGCGGCATTAATAGAAAAACCCAGCAGGACAAGCAATGCAATGCCCCAAAACGGTTTTAAATAACTTAAAAGGCGAAGATAGACCTTAAAATCGTGCTTCACTAATAACCTCGGGTGGGTACTTTGGTACTGATATTAATATTTACAAAGCCGAGCTGCCCGGCCACATCCATGACACGAATCACGTCCTGATGGCTGGATTTTGCGTCAGCTGCAATGACAAACATTAAATCACGGCGTTCATTAGAAATCTGTTTAATTGCAGTATTTAAATCCGCGACTTCCTTACTGGCCAAGGATTGACCATTGACTGCGTAATGACCATTGGCATCCACAATCACTTCAACTTTCTGATCATAGCTTTTAGGCGGTACACCTTGCGCATCCGGCAAGGTCAGATTCATTCGGCTCATTTGGCTAAATGTCGTCGACAAAAGTAAAAAGACCAGAATAAACAGCAGACAATCAATCATCGGTGTCAGATTAATATGTACATCTTCCACCTGGTTGCGTTTGAATTTCATCATCCGCCTCCTAGCTGGCTTTTTGCATGTCTTGATCTATGTCTGCATGATTACGATAAAAAAGATCCGCATGAAACAAAGTCGCTTGCTGCTCAAGTTCAGCCACATATTCCTGAACAAGACGCTGAAAATAACGGTGAGCAAACAGTGCAGGAATTGCAATCAGCATACCGGCTGCCGTGGTAATTAAAGCCTTGGAAATACCGGGCATCATCAAGACCGGATCACTTCCAGTTCCCACATCGATCATCAGGAAAGATTCAATAATCCCAAGTACAGTTCCCAATAAACCGAGTAAAGGCGCAACTGCACTCAAAGTTCCCAGAAAATTAATGTTTTTTTCCAGATAACCAATTTCCTGTGATGCCACCACTTCCATCTGTGCGCGAGCATACTGCTCACCTTGCTGCTTGCTGGCATAGCCTGCAGTAAATACCCGGCCCAAAGTGCTTTGCTTTAAGGCCGCACTTTGATTCATTTTTTGCATGACTTGTGATGCATTTTGCACTGGACTCATCAGAAGTGTAGACGGAAGTACCGCTTTCCTCTTCAGGCGAATCAGGCGCTCGATCGAAATCGCCAACATAAAGATAGAACACAAGACCAGTGGCAGCATGAGCCAGCCACCCGCTTTAACCAATTCCCACATCTAATTTATTCCCCAATAAAAAAAATATATAAATTATTCATCTTCTAAAATAGAAAGAATGCCATCCAGCTCTTCTAAAGAATGATAACTAATGACTAATTTTCCTTTACCTTGTTTGTTATAGTCAATTTTCACATCAGCACTGAAACGCTCTGAAAGGCGCTGGGTCAATTGCTGAATATCCGGTGCAAGCGCTTGTTTTACTTTTTCTTGTTTAGGTACATTAAAATCACGGACTAACTGCTCGGTTTGACGAACAGACAAGCTTTTTTCAATCACGATATCAGCGACTTTGAGCTGGTCTTTTGCCTTCAGCGTTAGAATCGCACGCGCATGCCCCATATCCAGCAGGCCTTGCTGCATAAAGTCTTTCACTTCTTCAGCCAGACTGAGCAGGCGAAGTAAATTACTGACCGTAGTACGTGCCTTGCCGACTGTGTCTGCAATTTCCTGATGGCTTAGACCAAATTCCTCATGGAAACGTTGCAGAGCCATGGCCTGATCAATCGGATTCAGATCCTGACGTTGGATGTTTTCAATCAGAGCCAATGCAATCGCGACCTGATCCTGAAGTTCGCGCACAATCGCAGGAATTTCAGTCAGACCTGCCAACTGCGCTGCACGCCAACGACGTTCACCGGCAATAATTTCATAAGGATAGCGTTCGTCATCGACCGGACGAATCACAATCGGCTGCATAATGCCGTGTTTTTCAATCGATGCCGCCAGCTCTTGCAAGTCTTGCTCGTTGATATAACGGCGCGGCTGGTATTCACCACGCTTGAGCAGGTTCACATCAATCTGTTTGAGCTGACCATGATCAAGACCTTGGGCTTCCATCTGTAATTTTTCTTTTTGAATTGAGCCTAGCAAGGCATCCAAGCCACGACCTTTAGCGAGTCCACGTTTCTTGACGGTCATGCTTTACTTCCTTTTTTCACTTTGCTTTTCTTTAATACTTCAGCTGCCAGATTTAAGTAAGCAACTGCACCCTTTGAGCTTTTTTCAAAATAAATCACCGGCAAACCGTGTGCTGGTGCTTCAGCCAGACGAATATTGCGTGGAATCACGGTGTCATACAGTTTTTTACCGAAATATTGTTCTAATTCTTCAGAGACATCACGGGTCAAGGCATTACGCGCATCATACATGGTACGTAATACACCGACTATTTGCAGGTCTGGATTCAATGCTTGCTGAATCCGATCGATGGTCTGGGTCAAATCAGCCAGACCTTCCAGTGCATAATATTCACACTGCATCGGAATCAGCACACCATCAACCGCTGCCAAAGCATTCACTGTAATCAGGCTCAGACTTGGCGCACAATCAACAATAATATAATCAAATGACTTTTCGACTTCTTGCAATGCATCACGCAGGATGAATTCACGTCCTTCTTGATCTGCAATTGCCAGCTCAACCCCAGCCAGATCACGGTTGGCACCCAGAACCTTATAACCGACCTCTGCCTTGGCGATCGCCGTTTCAATCGGCACTTCACCCAGCAATACATCGGTGACCGAATAGAGCAAGTCATTCTTTTGAATGCCCGACCCCATGGTTGCATTGCCTTGCGAATCCATATCGACCAGCAAAACGCGCTTTTTTAACACAGCTAAAGATGCCGCCAAATTTACTGCGGTTGTGGTTTTACCAACACCACCTTTTTGGTTTGCAATCGCAATAATTTGTGCCATGTTGCCCCCAATCCCTTTAAAATTCTTAAATACGTTTTAATAGCAGTAAATGACGCTGTTCGTCTAAGCGCGGAACTTTAAGTTCAATAATCTCACAACTAAATTCATTTTTTAAAGCAGTGACTTCATCTTCAGGAATTAAGCCTTTCATTGAGGCAATAATGGTCTGTTCATGCATATACGGTTTAGAGGCATCCACAAAGTCAGTCAGAGATGCAAACGCACGACTGGTAATCACATCAAATTGACCCAGCTCGTTAATGCTGTCTTCATTTTCTACACGCGTTTGCACCGCAATGACATTTTTAAGTTTCAGATCGGCAATAAACTGTTTCAGGAAACGAATTTTTTTACCGTTTGAATCGAGTAATACACATTCACGCTCAGGCTGACATAAAGCAATGATCATACCTGGCATACCGCCACCCGTACCGATATCGAGCAGACGGCCCGCTGGCAGATCTTTTAGAATGCTGAGACTGTCCAGCAGATGCTTGACCAGCATTTCTTTCGGATCACGGATCGCAGTTAAATTATATGCTTTGTTCCACAGCACCAAAGCGTCCTGATACTTGAGTAATAAATTCAAAGCTTCTTCAGATAGCTCTAAACCCAAAGCTTGGCTACCCTGCTTTAGTTCTTGAAAAAACATGTGCATAAACAATCTACGCTCGAAAAAGTTAGGTGGAAGTATACCGTTTTCTATATCTTGTCATAGTAGGCAGTGCTTAGTGAATATTCACTTAAACAGACTTAGCTTCACGGATTGCCAAATCTAGTGCCGTTAAACGTTCAGGCGTACCGACATCTACCCAAATACCCACCAGTTTAGAGGCAACCACTTGATGATTCAGCATCGCTGCCTTCAATAAAGGTGCCAAAGGACGCTTGCCAGTCTCTAAGCCTTGGAACATCTTTGGATCAAGCACGGATACACCACTAAAAGTCAGGTTTTCACCTTCGACTTGCTGATCAAAGGTATAAGCTTTCCCGGCTGCAAGCGTAAAATCACCTTCAGGATGTTGTTCAGGGTTCTGCACAAGTACGAGATGTGCCAGATTATCTTCCAGATCAATATTCAGTAAAGGTTCAAAATCCATACTGGTCCAGACATCACCATTTAACAGAATAAAAGGTTCATCACCGAGTAGCGGCAAGGCATTGATAATTCCGCCTGCTGTTTCCAGACCTTCACCTTCATGTGACCAAAGGATGTGCACGCCAAATTGCGAACCATCGCCCAAAGCTTCTGCGAGTTTTTCACCGAGCCAAGCCGTATTGATGACAATTTCAGTAACACCGATCGCAGCCAGTTTCTCTATATGCCAGACAATTAAGGGCTTGCCCCCAACTTCCAGCAAAGGCTTTGGCGTATGCAGCGTTAGCGGCCGCATACGATTACCGAGTCCTGCGGCCAAAATCATCGCTTTCATTCAGGCAGCCACCTCATATGAGCCATATTTAGCTTCAAATGCAGGCATCACTCTGTCACGCATAAACTGCATGAATGGCTCTAGTTCTGCATAAGCCTTAGATTCTTCAAGCAGATACCACATCACACGTGGTAAGTCCTTGAGATAACCTGACTTGCCATCACGTTCAAACAGACGCACAAAAATACCTAAAATCTTGATATGACGCTGAATCGCCATCATGTCGGCGTCTTTTTTAAACTGTTCAAAGTCACGCTCTTCTTTAGCAGATGCTGGCAACAAGTCATAAAAGTTTTTGAACCAGCGATACACACGATCGGCATTCCACTGTACATAGGCATCACGGGTAATCGAGATCAAGTCATAAGTATCCGCACCAATCACAGCATCCTGAAAATCAATCACACCGAGTTCGGTTTCATTGTCGATTTTCATCAAGTTACGACTATGGAAATCCCGATGCACGATCACCTGTGGCTGTGCCAATGCGGCATTCGCCAAAATCGCAAAAGTGCGTTTGATCAAGGCGCTTTCTGATTCAGTCAGTTGAACCTTTAACGCTGGTAACATCCAGTCAGTCAGCAATTCCATTTCCGAGATCAGTTTTTCATAAGAATATGCCGGGAAATGCCCTTCTCCAGCAATCGATTGTAGTTGAATGAGCTGCTTAAAGCTTTGCTCATAATAGGCATCTACAGTCTCGTCATTCAGCAGATTCGACAGCAGCACATCACCAAAGTCTTCGAGCAGTAAAAAGCCATTTTCCAGGTCTTTTGCCACGATATGCGGAACGCGCACGCCATGTACATCAAAAAACTCATCTATCGTCACAAAAGGCACACAATCTTCTTTTTCTGGTAGTGCATCCATCAGCATAAATGTTTTATTATTCAGTTTGATTCGTGCATAACGACGGAAGCTGGCATCACCTGCTAAAAAATGAGTTTCAAATTGATCTGAACCGAGTACAGAGGCAATCCAAGATTGTATCAATTGTTCGCGTTGTGTATTCATTTGCAATTAATTCTAATACAGGCTGAGTTTTTAAAGTGCTAAGTGTAGCTACTTATCAACTTTTTCTCTATGATGCGACAATAATTAATTGCGATAAAAGCATGATTGGTTAATGAGACAAATGAAGCATCACTTTAAAATAAATCCTCTAGCGACTGCGATCTTAACCCTTTTATGTGGCAGCTCAGCCTCCGGCTATGCTGCATCAAATGTCTCGTCCGATGTAAATGCAGAACAACTCAAACAGCGCATAAATGAGACCTATCCAGGTGAAGCATTCTTTTCGCAATACTATGTCGACAAATCCTCAGCTGAGGCACAGCAGCGGCAGGAAAAATACTTAAGTTCAGCTTATTGTGAAGGCACCTGGGTGACCCCGATTGCTCCAGATGCAGCAACCGTTGCGCCAGATCAGGCTACATCCACCATTACTGCAGATTATGGTCACTACAATCCAGCAGGTGACTCTTATTTAGAAGGCAATGTCATCATTGACCAGCAAGGTCGCCAGATTCGTGCTGAACGCGTAACGATTGATCAAACCCAGACCTATGCCAAAGCAGAAGGTCGGGTACAACTTGCTCAGGGTGGCCTACTCTCGCAAAGTGATGATATTAATTATAATTTAAAGACCCAAGAAGGCGACCTAAATAACAGCTTCTATATTGCCGAGCAGCAACATGCGCATGGTCGGGCAGAAAAGATCGCCAGAACCTCGACCGAGACGGTAGAACTGGAAAATGCGACCTATACCACCTGCCCACCTGAGCAAAAACCGACCTGGAAAATCCAGGCAGAAAAGATCAAGTTGAATCAGGAAACCGGACGTGGTGAAACCCGGAATACCAAGCTTTATGTTAAAGATGTTCCGGTTTTAGCGGTTCCCTATTTCAACTTCCCGATTGATGACCGCCGCACTACCGGTATTCTGACGCCGACATTTGGCTTTACCAATGATGGTGGTCTGGAACTGGGTGTTCCGGTTTACCTGAATTTAGCACCACAATATGATGCGACAATTACGCCGCGTTATATTGGCGATCGTGGGGTAATGCTGGATGGCGAGTTCCGTTATCTGACTGAGAATTATGGTGAAGGCCGTATTTGGGGAGGTTATTTACCTTCCGATGAAAGCTATAGCGACGAAGACCGTAAAAGCCTGCATTTCTTACATAACTGGCAGATCAATAATCAACTATCAACCAACCTTGAATATAACTACGCTTCAGACAAAGATTACTTTGCCGATCTGGATAACAACCCGAACTCTAAAACTGACCTGAACTTACGCCGTGCCTGGGAAGTCAATTACAAAAATGGTATTCCTGGCTTAAAGGCACAATTCAAAGTCGAAGATTTCCAGACCTTAGATCCAACTGTACTGGATGAAGACCGTCCTTATGCACGCTTGCCGCAGCTTTTAGTCAATTACAAAACTGGTAATCCATTGGGATTACAGCTTGAATTTAATAACGATACGGCTTATTTCCAGAAAGACCTGAGAAATTTCGCCGATACTGATCCAACGGGTGAGAAGGTATATCAGCCAAGTGGCACACGGATCTATAACGACTTTTCCGTGCGTTATAATCATTTTACCCCGTGGTCA
Organism: Acinetobacter lwoffii; assembly: GCF_024129355.1. GTDB lineage: Bacteria > Pseudomonadota > Gammaproteobacteria > Pseudomonadales > Moraxellaceae > Acinetobacter > Acinetobacter lwoffii_I. The sequence continues at coordinate 104,866 of NZ_JAMXXP010000007.1, forward strand.
TTCTTCATTCCTCAGGCAACTGTACGCAACATCAATACTTTCTATGATGAAAAAACCCAAAGCCGTAGCGCGTCTAGTGAAAATAATTCAATTGTGGTGCCACAATTCACGCTGGACACCGGCTTAATTTTTGAAAAAGAAGGTACGTATCTACAGACCTTAACGCCTCGTCTGTTCTATGCGTATTCACCTTATGAGAACCAGCAGAATCAGCCAAACTTTGATTCAGTCGTCGCTTCGATTAATTATGATCAACTTTTCAGTGCGCGTCGCTTTTATGGTAATGACCGCCTGGAAGACAATAACTTTGCCTCCTTAGGTCTGAGCTATAGCCTATTTAATGAAGAAGGTCTGGAGCGCCTGCGTGCCAGCGTTGGACAGAGCTTTTTCTTTGAAGATCGCCGTGTAACGTTGGAAAATGATGCAGATGAATTCGACCGTGAAAGTCATACTGGCCCTGTAATTCAACTGACCAGCCAGCTGTCAAATAATGTTCACGTTAATCTGAACTCAAGCTGGATGTCGAATGGATCGAATGCCCAACGAGATTTGCAGGTTTATTATACCGGTGAGCAAGGCAATCTTTATAACCTAGGCTATTTCTATCGCAAAGATATTCCGAACCGTCAAAAGAGCTATGATCATGTGGTGGGTTCATTTATCCAGCCGATTGCCAACAACTGGCGTCTGGTTGGACATGCCCAGTTTGACCTCGACAATAGTGTCGCACGGGAATATTTACTTGGCGTGAACTATGAGTCATGCTGTTGGGGAGTTTCTGTTTACGGTCGCTCATATTACAATGACTTAGACGACGTTAATGATTCAAGCGTCAAAGCCAAACGCGCCATTATGGCCGAAGTCAGCCTGAAAGGCTTAGGTGGGTTAAGCAGCAAACTCACCTCATTACTAGAAAATCGTATTCTAGGTTTTAACAATATCAATCAAACTTGGACAGAACGTTAATGAAGACAAAACAGTTAAAACAAATTTTTAAAGCAACCGCACTTGCGCTATGCCTTTCTTCAGCGATGACGACTTTTGCTGTTGCCCAACCTAAAGATGAAGTTGTAGCTGTAGTCGACAATAGTATCATTCTACGTAGTGACCTGGCTCAAGGTGTAGCCGAAATCTCACATCAGCTGCAAAAACAGAAAAAGGCAGTTCCACCACAACAATATCTTGAGCAACAAGCTTTAGAGCAACTGATTATTCGTCAGGCACAGCTTGAACAAGTTAAACGTTATAATATTCGTCCAGATGAAAAAGCTTTAAATGAAGCCGTCCTGAAAGTTGCCCGTGATTCTGGTTCACCGAGTCTGGAAGCATTCCAGCAGAAACTGGATGCCATGGCGCCCAATACCTATGCTTCTTTACGTAACCGTATCGCTGAAGATTTAGCACTGAATCGTTTACGTCAACAAATCGTGACTTCACGTATTCAAATTACAGATCAAGATGTTAAAAACTTCCTAAATACCCCGCAAGGTCAAGCTTTGCTTGGCAGTCAGGTCCATGTACTGCATTTACGGGTAAGCGGTGAAAATGCTGAACAAATTGCAACAAAGGTAAAGCAAGAATTAAATAGCAGCAATGACATTCAGGCGATCAGCAAAAAGTACAGCACTGGCGGCGTTAAAGTCGAAGCTGCTGATATGGGTGTGAGAAACCTGTCAGAAATTCCAGCAGAACTGGCTGCACGCGTGACCACCCTGCAACCAGGTCAAACTTCTGAACTGATTCCTGTCGCTGATGGTGTACATGTTCTGAAGCTCTTGGAACGTAAAGGTGGCGAACAGAAAGCCCTTGTTCCTCAATATTTAACACGACACATTCTGATTCAACCGTCTGAAGTGGTCAGTCCTGAAAATGCCAAACAAATGATTGATAGTCTGTATAACCGCCTCAAACAAGGTGAAGATTTTACTGTTTTAGCTTCAACGTTCTCCAATGATACTGGCTCGGCTCGTGATGGCGGAAGTCTTGGCTGGGTTAGCCCAGGGGTAATGGTACCTGAATTTGAACAGCAGATGAAAAGCACCCCAGTAGGTCAGTTCAGTAAACCATTTCAATCCCAGTTTGGCTGGCATATTCTGCAAGTGAGTGAAACACGCCAACAAGATATGACACAGGAATATCAGGAACGTATGGCTCGCCAATTGCTTGGTGAACGTCAATTTGATGCCGAATTAGATAGCTGGTTACGTGAAACGCGCAATAATGCTTATGTAGAAATCAAAGATCCTCAACTGGATCCTAAACGTAACCGTTAAGCCTTACCATAATCCTAAAAAGCCAACGACATCTCGTTGGCTTTTTATTTAAAAAACTTAAAACGTACAGATATAAAAAAACCTCTCATATAGAGAGGTTTTTTAATTTTCAAACTCGATTAACGATTGTTTTCATCGTCTGAAGAGTCTTCAAATTTAGTGTCGTTGTCAAAACCAGTGCCTTGACCACCAAAGCCAGCACCTTGACCACCGAAGCCGGCACCTTGACCACCAAAGCCGCCTTGACCACCAAAGCCACCGCCTTGACCGCCGAAGCCACCTTGACCACCGAAGCCGCCGCCTTGACCGCCAAAACCACCTTGACCACCGAAGCCGCCAGCACCTTGACCGCCACCAAAGCCACCTGCAGCACCTTGACCACCGAAGCCCGCACCTTGTGGACCAGCAGGCGCGCCAGCAGGACGTGGATTACGTGCAGGTACTACAGTTGAAATTGCATGCTTATAAACCATTTGGCTTACTGTATTTTTTAATAAAACCACGTATTGGTCAAAAGATTCGATATGACCTTGTAATTTAATACCGTTTACCAGGAAGATAGATACTGGGATACGTTCCTTACGGAGAGAATTCAAGAATGGATCTTGTAAAGTTTGACCTTTAGACATGTTATAACTCCAAAAAAATTAAAAATCAGCGCAAAAACTATCTCTATTTTTCAATTAAAAATTATAAAAAAGATAGTCCCTAAATTTTGCTTTATCCGTGACAGTTTCGCAAGTCTTCTTGAGCCTGCTGTAGCGTAAAATATGTTGTAAATTTATGCTTTTCTTGCAAAGACCTTAACCACGTATATTGACGTTTTGCAAGTTGTCGTGTCGCAAATAAAGCTTTATCCTCCATTTCCCGTTGCTTTTCCTTGGTTTTATCAGCATTTTTTAAGAATTCCATAGCCTGACGATAACCCACTGAACGCATGGAAGGTAAATTTTCATTAAAATCGTATTTTTCAATTAAATTAACAACTTCATTTAAAAAACCGCTTTTCCACATAATTTCCAGACGTTGTTCAATACGCCCATGTAATTCTAACCGATCTGGCATCAGTGCATAATTATGGAAACTGTAACGATATGGTAAGTTTTTAGGTTGTTCTGCCTGTAGTTTTGTAATCGGCTCACCAGTCAATTTAAAAACTTCCAAGGCTCGAATAATGCGCTGCTTGTCGCTAACCTTGAATTTTTCACCGGCAATCGGATCGACTGCACATAATTCTGCATAAACCGCTTCCCAGCCCTCCTGCTCACCCTTGGCTTCAATCTCTGCCCGGATAGCATAGTCTGCACTTGGTAGGTTATCTGACAAACCTTCAAGCAAGGCCTTAAAATACAGCATGGTTCCGCCAACCAGAATCGGGGTTTTACCACGCACATGAATATCATCAATCAGGCGGCAAGCATCTTCGACAAAGTTGGCTGCAGAATACACTTCAAGTGGACTAATAATATCAATCAGATGATGCGGATAGCGCGCCAGTTCCTCTTTAGAAGGTTTGGCTGTACCAATGTCCATTTCCCGATAAACCAGTGCAGAATCGACCGAAATCAGCTCAAATCCCCCTTGCTCATACAGTTCACATGCCAAAGCGGTTTTACCACTTGCAGTTGGCCCCATTAAATTGATGACCGGCAATTGATTGGACATGTAAAACTACTCTCCTCGAGCAAAAAGTTTATCTAGTTGAGCCAATGGAAAGGCGCGCCAAGTCGGACGACCATGATTACATTGACTGGCAAATTCGGTTTGTTCCATCTGCCGTAATAAAGCATTCATTTCAGACAAACTTAGGATACGATGCGCTCGCACTGCACCATGACAGGCCATTCCCGCCAAAATTTGGTCACGCTTCTGCAATAGGCTTTGTGCTTGATCCCCCGGATCTAAATCATTCAATAATTCAGGAATCAGGGCATCGAAATCGGCCTTGTGTAGAATAGCCGGTACACCACGTACGATAACTTGCTCATCACCATACTGATCGATTTCCAGCCCCAAACGTGCCAACTGCTCTTTCAGCTCTTCGACACGCATGGCCTGCATCCGGCTAATGTTTACGACCTTTGGAATCAGTAGTTGCTGTGACGTCCAGAATTCAGGTTTATCCCAGGCTGATTTCATTTGCTGCAAAACAATACGTTCATGCGCCGCATGCATATCGACAATAATCAGACCTTCGGTATTTTGTGCCAGAATGTAGATACCATGTAACTGGGCAATGGCAATGCCCAATGGATGCTCATCCACTTTGGCCTTTACATGTGTCTGAAAAGACTGCTCAGGACTAAATACTTCGGTTTCCGAACTTTCTCTGAGCGGTGCTAAATAACTTTGCAAGGCATTATTCAGCTGCTGTGAACCAGAATAAGATTTACGGTAATCTTGGGAATAATGCACTGTTTGTGGACCTGAAGATGCAAAATCGGTCAGCACATCTGAAGTTTCATTTTCACTTAAGGCAGATGTCGTTCTCACCACCTGTGGCTGAGAATGCGCAGTCTGATGCAGGCTGAACTGTTCCTGATAACGCGGTTGCGGGGCCGTCAAGCCAGGCTGTTGATCCTGTTTCATTGCCTCGGCTAAATCTGCAGTTGCGGTCTGGAATTGTGCCAACGTTTCTTTGGCATAATGCCGTACGAACTCATGTACTTCACGTTGATTCAGGAAGCGAATTTCATGCTTGGTCGGATGGACGTTTACATCCACATTTTCTGGATCAACTTCTAAAAACAGTAAATAAGCCGCATGCTGATGCCCATGCAGGATGCCGTCATAGGCCATCCGTAAGGCATGGGAAATGGTTTTGTCTTTGACAATCCGGCCATTTACATAGACATACTGCAAATCAGCCTGTGCACGTGCATCTGAAGGATGGCCAAGCCAGCCAGACAAACGCATGTTGATACTGTCTGCATCCATCCAGTAGGCATTTTCAGTAAATTGGCGGCCAAGCAATTGCTGTACCCGCTGAAAACGCAAAGCGCCGCTATCCGCCACGGGTAAATTCAGTTTGATGCTTTCATTATGTTCTAGCACAAAACGGATATCAAAATGCGTCAGTGCCATACGGCGCACAATTTCTTCGATATGACCAAATTCAGTGCCCGGTTTTTTCAGGAATTTACGCCGTGCAGGCACATTAAAAAACAAATCCTGAACCCGGATATGCGTTCCTTTTGAGGCCGCAACAGCCTGAATTTCCTGATGATCAAAAGCCGTGCCATTGACTTCGACCTGATAACCGATACCCTCGTCACTTTGACTGCTGATCATGGTCAGGCGTGAAACTGCTGCTATCGACGCCAGTGCTTCGCCACGAAAGCCCAGACTGCTAATCGCATACAGCTCATCAGCACTCTGGATTTTGCTGGTGGCATGACGCATCACGGCCAGCGGTAAATCCTCATGATGAATTCCGCGTCCATTGTCGATGATTTCAATTAAAGTACTGCCGCCCTGTTCGACCCGAATGATCAGCTCTGTCGCCCCCGCATCAATCGAGTTTTCCAGTAACTCCTTGACCACAGAAGCCGGACGTTCAATCACCTCACCTGCGGCAATCTGGTTGGCAAGTGCAGGATCAAGGGCACGAATACGGCGCAGACTTAAATCATTCGACATGTGAAAATTGACGCTCCAGAGCCTCTCGTAAAGCAAGATTCGATGAAATCAGGCTTGCAGTACGGGTAAGTTCATCTTCAGATTTTAAAATTTCAATAATCAGGTCAGCTTGCGGAATTTCATCACCACCTTTAGATGGCCATTCAAATAAAAATAGCGCATTCGGTGTTTCCAGGTAATCCCGGATGCCCATCAGTTCCAGTTCATAAGGGTCATTCAGACGATACAAGTCAAAATGAAAAATATCCTGACCATTAATTTGATAGGGTTCGACCAGTGTATAAGTTGGACTTTTCACTGAACCTTTATGACCCAACTGTTGCAAATAATAACGCGTTAACGTCGTTTTTCCTGCCCCCAGGTCACCAACCAGATACACGACCCCCGCAGGGAAATTTTCCGCCAGAACTTTGGCCAGTTTTTGGGTATCGTCTTCATGATTTAAAGTGACATTAAATGAATAAGGCATATTACTCACGACATGATGCAAAAGAATAAATATGATAGCATCGCCACGCTTTAAAAGCCTATTCACCTGTGTGAGAAACTGTATTTTTTCACAGCATCTGTTCCTTAAGAGGTTAATCTGCCTGCCATGCAACCAACTGTTGATTTTAACCCGCCTATGCTGAATGGGGTCAGTGCCAGTAAAGTGTTTTTGCCAGCCAGTCCAGATGCTCCCCCGACAGTTTTTGCTTATTTATGCATACAATTTGCGCATATCACAGCAGATGAATGGCAATCCCGTTTCAACGAGGGTCTGGTCTATGATGCTCAGGGCAATCAATTAACCACAGAAAGTCCATTTCAGGCCAATAGCCACTGTTTCTATTACCGCTTTTTGGCAAATGAAGTGCATGTGCCTTTTCAACATCAGATTTTATTTGAAAATGAGCATTTCATGGTGGTCGATAAACCGCATTTTTTGACCATGAGTCCGACCGGACAATATCTGCAGGAAACGCTATTGGTTCGGCTCAAAAATCAGACCGGTAATGAACATTTAACGCCCATTCACCGGCTGGATCGTGAAACGGCAGGTGTTGTCCTGATATCCAAATGTGTGGAATCACGTGGCCTATATCAACAGATGTTTGCTACACGGCAGGTGCAAAAAACCTATCATGCGATTGCGGCCTATCAACCTGATTTAAAATTTCCATTGATCACGCGATTAAGAATGGAAAAGGGACAGCCCTTTTATACCATGCACGTGCTAGACGGAACGCCGAATAGCGAGACGGCAATTGATCTATTGGAACATAATACAGAATGGGCCAAATATGAGCTAAAACCACATACTGGCAAGCAGCATCAATTACGGGTCCACTTGAATCACCTGGGTATTCCGATTCAGCACGATCCCTTTTACCCACAGGTAGCGCACAAGGCGGAAGATGATTTTTCTGCACCTTTAAGTTTATTGGCCAAACATATTCAATTTGTCGATCCGATCACGCAGAAAAGCATGAATTTCAGCTCCCAACTTGAATTGACACTGTAAATCGCTTGTCATTACAGATTATTTTCTAAAATCGGTCGCTTTAAGATTGAATTTCAAACGTAATTGATTAGAATAAAGGCGAAAAGTTAAGTAATTTAAAGCTTTAAAAATATTATGAGAAAAACTGAAGTTTATCAAATTCGCTTAGACTCGCAAGAGAAGAAACAAGCCTTTGCGGTATTTAAGCAATTGGGGATTACGCCAGCTCAGGCCGTGCGTCTTTTTTTCAAGCAAGTGGTGATTACCAAATCGATCCCCTTCTCGATTGAAAACCAGAATATCAATCTGGAACAACTGATTCGGCTGCGCAAGCTGAAACAAAATGAAGCTAAAACCGAGCAAAATGCGCTTTCCAGTTCTGCCCTGAATCTGCTGGATGATCAGGAGATCCAGCTGGATGATGATCATCTTGATTTATTTGAAGAGCTGAATGCCATTTTGGGTGAAAGCGACAAAATTTAACATTGTTGCATTTCCGAACAATTTCTAAAGCCTGCCACTCACAAACTTCGCTATGCTTGATGCTGATAATCAATAAAAATTAGCATGGAGTATGCAATGCTCGTACGACGCGCCCAGTCAGCAGACCTGAATCAGCTGGCGGTATTATTTGATGAATATCGACAGTTTTATGGTACGTCTTCCAATCCTGAACTCTCTTACCAATTTTTAAAACAGCGTTTTGAAGATGGGCAGACCGTCATTTTCATTAATACCAAAGATGATACTTTTACCGGCTTTATTATCCTGTATCTGGGTTTTTCCTCAGTGGCCTGCTCGACCTATTATATTCTGGATGATGTCTATATCACCCCGGTGTTTCGGCGTCAGGGCGCAGCCAAACAACTGATTGATACCGCGATTTTATTTGCCAAACATGAACAGGCCTTAAGAATCACTCTGGAAACCCAAAAGAATAATTATCAATCGCATAAATTGTATGAATCTATGGGATTTATCAAGGATGATGAATTTCAGACTTATCACTGTTTCCTGAAATAACTCCTAATCTTTTCATCACATTTCAAGCGAATAAAAAATTTATTATTCTGAGCGGAATTTGGCCTGCGCCACCTGTTCTGCATTTAAATACAACCATTCTCCTTCAGCCAGTTCAGGCAAAGCCAAAGCACCAATCTGTGCACGATGTAGCTGTTCAACTTTATTGCCTACGGCAGCTAGCATGCGCTTCACCTGATGATAGACGCCTTGATGAATGGTCATTTGCAGACGGTTCTCAGCCAATCGAGTCACTTCAGTAGCCGCAAAAATACCTTTTTCATTTCTCAATTCGACACCTTGTTCTAGTTGCTGAATCTGTTCATCCGTGACTGGATCCGCAGTTTGCATCTGATAAACTTTGGCGACATGTTTTTTGGGATGGGTGAGCGCTTGCAGGAACTGTCCATCATCGGTCAGCAATAACAGTCCGGTGGTATCCTGATCCAGACGGCCCACACACTGAATCCCCCGATTCAGCAAAATGTCATCAAACAGGTCAAACACACTAAAATGATGCGTCGCCTGATGCGAACACTCGTAGCCTTGTGGCTTGTTTAAGGCGATATAGACTTTTTCCCGATAGGTATGACTTTTCCCATAAACCTCGAAATTTAAGTTATTCAAATCCAGTTTATGTTTGGGATTGTCAATCACTTCATCTTGAATTGAAACAGCACCATTTTTAATCAGTTGCTGACAATGCTTGCGGGAGCCGAAACCTTGTGACTGCAACATTTTTTCCAATAGCATCTGTTTATACCTGTATCGAGTGAAGACCTGTGCATTCTATCCTGAAACAGTCATGAATTTGGTTTCTTCCGCTGTTTTCTAGGTATCATGCGTTGAAAAGCTCTACAATAGCTTTATTTTTCATTCTTTCTCTCCCGCTTATGTCGCAACTTGATCTGAATCTGATTGTTCTTTTGGTTTTACTGGCTTGCGGTATTTTCAGTCACAATAGCGCCGTCACCATTGCTGCAGCGGTATTAATTGTTTTAAAAATCACGCCTCTCAGCAGTTTATTGCCTTATGTACAGGCGCATGGTTTAAATATCGGCATTATTATTCTGACCATTGGTGTTCTGACACCGATTGCCAGTGGCAAAATTTCAGGAGAAAGTATTCTCAAATCTTTCCTGAGCTGGAAGTCTTTGCTGGCAATCGCGATTGGGGTTTTTGTTGCTTGGCTGGGCGGACGTGGAGTGAAGCTGATGTCCAATCAGCCAGATGTGGTGGCCGGACTGTTATTAGGCACAGTGGCTGGTGTAGCAGTATTACGCGGTGTTCCAGTCGGTCCTTTAATTGCGGCTGGGATTTTATCGTTATTGATTAGTACACAATAATGTTCAAATCATCAGCGCCCTTCACCAGTATGCAAAGATTTCTCAAAAATAATCATATAACGGGAAATATGCAGATCGCCCGATGATTATCTTGCGCTAATCTCTAACGCAGTACGTCAGGCTTGCTCAGAAGATACTATCAAATCAACGGAATATTTATTAATTCGATCTTTCAAAATTCAAGCAAAGGAAAGTGAATGATTTTTAAAAGCGGTGACCTGATAAAAATCAGAAATTCAATAAATGACACACACCAGTCTAATCTTTCAAAGCATAGACCAAACTTTCTATCATCTCACCATTTTCCAAATATACTTTAACCGGGATACGTTGATATTCATCGCCTTCAAATGCATCCAGCTCATCCCAATATTGGGGAAGATTCTCGGATATGAATACATAACCCGGAACAATCTCTCCCGAATCACTGAGCTGAATACCCGGGCTACCCAGCTCAGCACCCCAACCACGCTGCTGCAAATACCCACGAATATAACCGGCTTTCCAGCTCCCCCCAATCCGCTCCATGACAGGGGCATTGGGTTGCTGCGGACGAAGCGTGCCGTATACGAATAAACTATGCATCTTAAGAACTCTTAAACATCACTTTTAATGATTATTCTACAAATAGTAGTGCCAGACGCACTTGGTCATAAGCCATTTTAGGCGTGGTCAATTCCACAATCGGACGCAACTTAATAGAACCGTCATCATTAAAATGCTCCGAGTTTTGACGCTTGGTCAGGCGTTTATAAATCTTGCGAACCTGCTCCACCACTTCCTCACCCGGATGTGCCAGCGAGATATCCAGCCCCTGCTCTTTATGCAAACGCCCCAAATGATTGATGATGGTTGCCGGAGTCAAACCACGTTCAGTCGCGATATCGGCAATTTCATAACCTTCTTCAAACAGTTCACGCGTTTCGTCTAGCGTTGCAGCGGCATAGCTTTGCTTACCCCCATTCTTGGAAATTTTCTTCTCATTGCGCTGGATTTCAACTTCATTCAAAGTCCCGCCACAATGTCGGATAAAGGCCTTATGCTGTGCCGTCAAATCGACATTTTCAAAATTCGCTTCGGCTTCATCAGAAAGTTCTTGAAAACGGCGATCGGCTTTAATTGCCAGACTATCGAGTTCCAAAGCCTGCTCATTAAAACCTTTTAATCGTAGGCCATTTAAGCTTTTCAAACGGGACAACGCGACATAGCCCTGTCCTTTTTCAAAAGTATGGCTCAGGTCAATCTCGGCAGCTTCCAGGGTCATGCCTTGTGATTTATGAATGGTAATCGCCCAGGCCAGACGCAATGGAATCTGCTGGAAACTGGCAATGGTTTTACCGGCCTCATTGTCTACCGACCAGGTTTCAGGCTCAACCACCAATGTAGTGCCATCGGTCAGTTTGACTTTAGGCAGCACACCATATTCATCATCTTCTTCAAAACTGATCACTTCGCCCAAACTGCCGTTGATATAACCCATATCAAAGTTGTTTTTCACAAACATGACTTTGGCATGTTTTTTCAGGGTTAAGGCTTCAGGCGCTCGCACTGACGATTTTAAAGTCTCGATCAGCTTTTCATTGCCATCACACTGCGCATCAAACTGGCGCGGATCATTGTCAATTTCATTCAGATGTTTAAAGTTAATACTGTCCACATCCATATTATGCGTATACAGGCGCGTATAGGTATCACCAATTTCTTGATGTCGCGTGGCCTGTAAAGCAGTGCGGTGTTCATGGCTAATCGCCTGCGCACGGATCGCATTCAGAATGTCATTCAAATAATCATTGCCCTGACGATGCTGCTCAGTTAGGTAGCAAACGCGAAACTTGGCTTCGACCCAGGCATCCGACATAAAGCAGAATTTGTCGCGGTTGCGCTCATCATTTTTACCGACTGGCGGTAACTGGAAAAAGTCCCCTGCTACAATCACCTGAATACCACCGAAAGCTTCATCACTTTCTTTGAAATATTTCAATACCTGATTGACCAGATTCAGCTGCTTGGCATGCAGCATTGAAATTTCGTCAATAATCAGGACTTGCGCATTTTCCAGATGTTCTTTTAAGTATTTGCGCTCTTTCATCCGCTTTAAGTCTTCTTCAGACAAAAAGTCTTTAATGCCAATGCCTGCCCAGGTATGAATAGTCATACCATTCATGTGTGTGGCTGCAATACCGGTCGATGCGGTAATCGCGACGGCGACCTTACGTGCCTTTAAATAATTAATATATTGATTCAGCGTATAGGTTTTTCCTGCACCGGCAGAACCGGTTAAAAAGACATTTTCTCCTGCTTTGAGTAACTTAAGGGCAGTTTCCTGTTTCATAAGAGCAATACCGTGAAAGAACGGCTATAGCCTAACGATTTTTGGCAGAAAAGTTAAGCGTCATGGCGGAAAACCACTTAATCTTGCACTTAAGCCTGCAAGTTGAGCCAGTTGATAAAATGCATCGCGATATTGCTATATTCAGCTTCTGCCTTTTGATTGTTCGGATATTCCAGCTGATCGAAGATCACTTGCCCATTGACGATCCGACAGCCCAGAATTAAAGGTAAACGCACATCCGGATGCGACATGCGAAAGGCCACATATTGCCCTTCAATAATCTGCTGGGCATAACTGGCCGCCAGACAGTTCCTGAAAATTTTAGATTCCTCTAAAATCCGATCCAAAGTTTTAAGTTCTTCAAAACGCCAGTTGAAATACAGTAAAAATGAAACCTGAGTGATTGGTGTCCAGTTCACCAGTGCGAACTGTTTTTTCAGCTTGGCGATCATTTCCTGCTTTTGAACCTGATCATGCCAGACGACCGCCTGATTAAACAAACTGGTCCAGCTCAGATTTTTCGGTATTTCTGTATGGCTGGAAAAATACTCTACCAGATAGTCACGCACATAACTGTCAAATAGCGACTCACGTACATGCCCGCTTTGCAAATAAAACAGCTGCCTGAACTCAGTAAAAGGAATGCGATAGCGGTGCAGAACATTATAGAAATCACGATTCTGCTGGCTTTGAGGCTGAATATACACCAGAACCTCATCGGGTAAATGCGCCGTAATTTTATATAAATGCTGCATATAAGCCTGCATCATCCGGCTCAAGTTCAGATAAACCTTTTTAGTCAGCTGATCATCCATTTTAACCACATTGCGCAGCAGCTCCATCCATTCGTCCAGATACAGAATTGAAGGGCTAATCGCAATCCGCTGATCCTCAATCGATTGGCGTGTGCCTTTTAATACCACCGCCTGATTATACTGATGCTGAAACCAGTCATGCTGGATTGCATATTCATGCATGCTATGAATAAACAGTCGCGCCGAGACATATTGAAAATATTGCAAAGTCGCCAAAATAATCTGGGGATGAATATGATGGCTGTCTACAAAACTTAGGGCCGTTACTGCGACCCGCACACTGCTATGCTGGATATTATTACTGATCCAGTCCAGTACCTCGGCCGATTGCTTAAAGATCCAGTTCACGGCACGATGACAGTCAAATAGTGGCAATCGGGCTACTTTTTTCTGCCATAAATACGGATAATTTTCCAGGAAATTCCGTTTGGATAATAAATCATCCCGATGCCACACGTCCCGGTTCATCAGACGGACAAAACCGAGCAGGTTACTCTGCTCCTCAGCATGCCGATACAGCAAACAGATATCATCAGTATGATCATTCAGTTCATGCAAATTAAAGCGCTCTTCAAAAGACAGTGACATAATCCGGAACATCGCCGGAGGCAAAAACTGTGCGGCGCTAAAACAGAACTCATCCAGACTGTCCATCAATGACTGGATCGACAGGAATTCATCCTGCTGTAGACACTCCAAAGAAAAAGCCTGTTGCAAGCTTTCAAGAATCTGCTGTGGAATCTCTTGTTCATCCTGAATAAAGTTTTGCATGACAGGTGCTGTATACAACCCGGCCTTGATCAGCTGCTGGTCGATAATCTCAGCTTGAACAATCGACATTTGCTGCAAAAATTCGGACACCCGTTCCAGGCCATTAACCCACGCATAAACCTGAGCCAGGATAAGCTGACGTAACTGTTTGGCTTTGTCGCGTAAATACAGCGAATGCTGTGGTTTTAAATCGCCAGTCAGGAAATAGATATCCTGTAAAAAGAATTCCTCCAGGGCTTCTGCCTTACATTGCTGAAAATAAAAATGACTGTCAACCAAAGCAGGTGCAGCTCCAGAGTCTAGTGCATAGGGAGTATGAAACTGGATATAAAACAGACCATCCAGCAATTCAATCCGGCACTGATCCTGCTGAATTTTTATTAAATTTTGTGCATTCAGATGACCAATTATTGCCATCTGATCAAGATAAAGCTGGTTGAGCTCCGGAGAAATCCGTAAACATTGTTGTGCCAACAACCTTAAAGGTGCTACCAAGCTATCCTGTTCCATACGCACACCTCGGTCATCTTAGAATCATCTTATTTTTATATTGGATCATGCTGAGTCCCTGATCACCAATCAGTGAACACTTAAAAATACATTATGGCATCACTTGCACTATAAAAAAGTCCATGCATCCTTTTTCCTAAAAATAGAACATCTCAATAGATCATAGCCTAGATTTTATAGAAAGAATTTTTCTTTTTTAGTCTTGCTGACGTAGTACCTTAAGCTCGGCCAAGCCGGTATAAATATGTTGCTGCAAGCTGTGTCGAAATGCAATCAGCTCTTCCTGAGTCTGAACCTGAGCAATCGATTGTCGCGGCATAAACTGAAAATAAAATGGCAGGCGTTTTGGGAATAATCGTTTAGGCAAAGATGGAATCACATCGCCCTGACGTAATAATTTATTGAGTTGTGGTACTTTGAGGAGTTTTTGAAAATATTTATGCTGGATGATCTTATTGGCATCAAAGCCGATCTCATAGACTTCATCCCCACCGAGCGCGGCAAAAGGGACAATATCATAGTTGAATTCCTGAGCCAGCTTTAAAAATCCGTAATGCTGCTTCCAGATCAGTTGATACTGTTCACCCTGACGTTTGAGTACTTCGCGCCCACCTCCCGGAAACACCAGAATAGAATAACCCTGCTGCATCACAGCACGTACATAATGCTGGATGCCATCGACTGCCCCAAACTTTTTCACGGCTTCACGCCATAGCGGTACATAAAAATGGCTATGATCCGCAATACTGACCACAGCCACTTTATGTTCGTTATAGAGGTAATCAATCAGTATCGGCGAATCAAAGATGCCGTACATGGAATGATTACCGACATACATTGCAGGCCGACTGGCATCAATATATTCAGCCCCTAAAAAGGTAGGGGTAAAATATAATTTGGATAAGGCACTTAAGCGTCTAATCCATTGCCCATCATGTTTGACCTGCAAGCTGTCTGCTCCCTAACTACTCCGGATTATGCCACGCGCTTTTGGACCAGAATCGAACCCACCGAATAACCGGCACCAAATGAACACAACACGCCGTATTCACCATCTTCAACTTCATGTGCAGTACGGTGCAAGGCGATGATCACCCCAGCAGAAGAGGTGTTGGCAAACTCATTCAGAATGATCGGTACCAGACCAGGTTTGGCATTTTCTTTGCCGACGACCAGTTTCAGGATTAGTTCATTCATACTGGCATTGGCCTGGTGTAACCAGAAGCGTTTAACACCTGTCGGCTCAATCTGGTTCTTCTCCAGTTGCGCAGTAATCATTTTCGCAACCAGTGGACAGACTTCTTTAAATACCTTACGACCATCCTGACTGAAACGTTTGTCGTCAATGTCAGCATTTTCAGAAGTATTCAAGAAACCAAAGTTATTGCGGATGTTATTCGAGAACTGGGTAAACAACTCAGAATCCAGAATTTCAAAACCGGTTTTGCTGTCAGTATTTTCAATAATTGAAGCGGTTGCCACATCACCAAAAATAAAGTGACAATCACGTGAACGGAAATCGGTATGTGCAGAAGTAATTTCCACATTCACCAATAACACACGACGCGCGCCAGCTTTGATCGCATCATAAGCCTGTTTCAGACCAAATGTTGCTGCAGAACACGCCACGTTCATGTCATAGGCATAGCCTTTGATGCCTAGAGCCGTTTGAATCTCGATCGCTACAGCAGGATAAGCACGTTGCAAATTCGAACATGACAAGATCACGATATCAATGTCTTCGGCAGTCACACCGGCATTTTCCATCGCCTGCTTGGCTGCGATTACGCCCCATTCTGCTTGCAGTGAAATTTCATCATCTGCACGTTCACGTAAATTTGGACGTAAGCGTTTTGGATCAAGAATACCTGATTTTTCTACGACATAACGGCGTTGTACGCCAGATGCTTTTTCAATAAAGTCTGCGCTAGAACCACGACGCGCTTCAACTTCGCCTGCAGCGATTTTGTCAGCATTTTCGTGATTAAACAGTTCCACATAAGCATTTAAACTTTCAACTAATTCTTCATTGGTGATGACATGTTCCGGATGGAATAAGCCAGTACCCGTAATGCGGATGCCCATGTAAAATTCCTTATCTGAATTACCTATATCTTAACTGATTCCAAGACGATCCCATACTTTTTGCAAGCGAGTTGGAGACACGGGTGCTTTTGTTTTCATCGGTTGTGAAAACAATGAGATTCTTAACTCCTCGACCATGAAATATAATTCTTTCAGACGAGGGTCATCTTTAAACTGAAATAATTTTTCCATCCATTGATCAATTTGGTCAATGGCGGAATTGTCCCTTTGTAGATTATTGGGCAAGCGCTCTAAACGCAAGATCAAGGCTTTTAAATAACGTGGAAATTCGCTCCACACATCGGAAGGTTTACGATATACAAAGTCAGAAAGGCTCATTAAATCAAGCTGATCTTCAATATCATTGATATTTTTTTCAAACACAGAATGGTCTAAAACCAGTAATTTCCGGCGGATTTCCTGCCACTGGATATAAATATCCGTGATCTCTTTCAGGGCAACTTGGCCATAAGTCAGGAAAGATTTTTTTACATCTTCAACTAGCTTTTGGAACTCTTGCGCATTGACAGGCAGCTCATTAATGGACATATGTAGTGTGGCATAAACTAACATTTGTTCCAGTTGCGCTTTATCACCGAGTGGCGAATAAGCCAGCGCCAGAGGTTTGGAAATCTGTTTTTTCAACTGACGAGTCAAGTCTCCGAGTTGCATATGCACCAGTCGGATCACCCCTTCACGATGTTTTTTGACCGCTTCAGCCTGATCATTGAAAGTCTGAATCACTACACCCGATTCATCTTTCTGCTCTAGGGCAGCAAAAGCTTTGGTTGGAACCAGCGCCTGATATTGCTTGACCACGACACCGGTGACTTTTTGCGAGGCTTCAAATACAAAGCTTTCTGGGAAGGTTTTAAATTCACCTTTAAGCTGTTTGACCGGACTATGCGTTTCAGTCCGGCAGCGCGCTTTCAGCTCAGCAAGATCACGCCCTTGTTCAATGACACGGCCTTTTTCATCAGTAACTTTAATAAAAGGCAACAGATACTGATCGACCCGGTCAAAGCTGAAATCTTTCTCCGTGATTTGATCGCCTCGCAACTGGAATGCCAAGAAACTAAAAATATGTTTCTGTAAATCCTGCGCATCTACTTTTGCCATGAGTTTTTGTGCAGTATCCGGAATCGGCACCAGATTACGGCGCTTATCCTTCGGCAAAGCTTTTAGCAATGCTTCAATCAGATCCAGACGCCAACCCGGAATCCCCCATGACCAGATACCTTCATCGACCTGGGCCAAGGCTTGCAGGGGAATTTTAACTGTCGCGCCATCTTCATCATGACTCGGGTCAAAACGATAGGTTGCGGCCAGACGCAGGCTACCATTGTGCAAATAGTCCGGAAATTGTTGTGTCGTCGGCCGGTCATTCAGCCATAGCGCATCATCATCGACAAATAAATAACGCGGATTCTGAGGCTCAACCGTGGCACGCCAGTCTTCAAAAGTACGACGGCTGGCCACTTCAGGCGGCACTTTCGAGGCATAGAACTGGTAAATGGTTTCTTCATCAACCACCAGATCACGACGGCGCAATTTATCTTCAACCCGCTCGACTTCTTCCAGTTTGAGCAGGTTATGCTTTAAAAATGGCGGACTAATACCCAGATGACCAGTAGTTAAAGCATCGCGTAAGAAAATTTCATGTGCAGCTTCTTGATCCACTTTTTCATAATTAATCGGGCGTTTCGGCTCAATAATCAGACCGAACAAGGAAATCTGGTCATAAGCATTCACCACACCGGCTTTTTTCGACCAGTGCGGTTCAAAATAATGATGCTTGAGCAGGTCACGTGCCGCCAGCAGAATCCATTCTGGTTCAATCTTGGCCAGGGTGCGTAAATATACCTGAGAAGTTTCCACCATCTCAAAGGCCATGACCCACGGGGTATTGGTCTTGTGCAAAGTCGATGCCGGGAAAATACGGGCTTTCTGCTGGCGCACCGCCATAAACACGTTGCGCTCATCGGTCTTGTTGGCAATGAAAGACAATAAACCGGTTAATAAAGCACGATGCAGATTTTCATAACTGGCTTTCTTTTCATTAAATGACAGTTTTAAGCCCTTAGCCAAATCCACCAGCTGCTCATGAGTTTTCTTCCATTCACGCAGACGCAGCCAGCTCAGGAAATGATTTCGTGCAAATGTACGGCGCTTACTCTCGCTCATGCTATCGCGGTTATTGTGTAGCGTTTCCCAAAGCTTGATATAGAACAGGAAATCAGAATCGGCTTCACGGAATAATGCATGCTTCTGATCCGCCTGCATCTGTTTATCCGCAGGACGTTCACGTGGGTCCTGAACTGCAAGTGCTGCCACAATCACCAGCACTTCATTCAGCACGCCAAAATGTGCACCACCAAGAATCATGCGGGCCAGACGTGGATCGATCGGCATTTTCGCCATTTGCTGACCGATCTTGGTTAAGCCACTGCTTTGAAGTCTCCCTTTCTCGAAGCGTGAGGAGTTATGCGACGCAAGAGAGGGATTTGCTTGATCATCTTCAGTTTTAGGAGAATTTTTCTCAGCCATTGCCCCCAGTTCAATGAGGAGCTTGCGGCCATCATTGACCAAACGATGATCTGGCGGTTCAATAAAGTCGAAGTCTTCCAGTGAACCCAACCCCAAACTTTGCATCTGTAAAATCACCGATGCTAGGTTGGTTCGCTTGATCTCCGGTTCGGTAAACTCAGGACGGCTCAGGAAGTCTTCCTCAGAATACAGACGTATACAGACACCCGGCGCAATACGACCACAACGACCTTTACGCTGGTTCGCGGCTGCCTGAGAAACGGCTTCAATTGGTAGACGTTGCACCCGTGAACGATAGTTATAACGCGAAATACGGGCAAAACCGCTATCAATCACATACCGGATATTCGGAACGGTTAAAGCTGTTTCTGCTACGTTGGTGGCAATAATAATGCGTCGCCCGCCACCAGAAGGATTAAAGATTTTCTGCTGTTCGGCCAGCGCCAGACGCGCATATAAAGTTAATACTTCCGTATGGCGTGGCCCATGTTTGATCAGGGTTTCCTGTAACTCGCGAATTTCCTGCTCGGTACTGGCAAAAATCAGGATATCGGCATGTTCGGGATGACCTTTTTCCTGTGCATCCTGAAAGCATTCTTCGACTGCTTTGACCACAGCGCGAGGCAGGTTTTCTTCAAAATCATCAAACTCATCATCATCACTACCGCCAATGCTCATTTCCGAGATCGGGCGATAACGTAGCTCGACTGGGAAGCTGCGGCCTTCCACTTCAAAAATTGGTGCACCATTAAAGTAACTGCTAAAACGGTTTACATCCAGGGTTGCTGAAGTAATGATGACTTTCAGATCGGGACGACGTGGCAATAGCTGCTTCAGATAACCCATAATGAAGTCGATATTCAGCGAACGTTCATGCGCTTCATCAATAATAATCGTGTCATATTTGGTCAGGTATCGGTCATGCGTCAGTTCGGCCAGTAAAATACCGTCTGTCATCAAACGCACAATTGAGTCTTGTGAACCCTGTTCCGTAAAACGTACTTTAAAGGAAATTGATTCACCGAGTTTTTCGCCAACTTCTTCGGCAATACGCTGTGATACGCTGCGGGCTGCCAGTCGACGCGGCTGGGTATGTCCGATCATTCCGGTCAGGCCACGTCCAGCCAGCATAGCAATTTGCGGTAACTGGGTGGTTTTACCAGAACCGGTTTCACCAGCTACAATAATAACCTGATGCTTTTGAATCGCGGTAATCAGCTTGTCAGCATACTGGGTTACCGGCAGATCCTGATTCAGCTTGATGTTCGGAAGACGTTCAAGCCGTTGCCGTACTTTCAGATTGGATTTTTCAAATAATTCCTGATACTGCTTAGCATCTGCGTCTTTCCCTTTTTTCAGTCGATTTAAACGGTGACGGTCACGCGCCATTATCCATTGATCTACATTTAAATGACTCTGCACAGAGAAAACACCCACATCAAAAAACCGGAAAGGTTTATTTTACTTGGTTCATTAGATTTCAGATAGTCGTAGTTCTGTTAAGTGCCGGACAAATTGGCTTTGGCTGCCTGATTTCTCTCAATTCAGCGCCATAAACCTATCAAAATATCTATATGACACCCTTGAATTTTCCTGAGTAGATTTAATCATCAGTTTAATTTTGAAATTGATATTTAAATTATTTTGCGGAAAACATGCTTTTTTCCTGATTCACCCTTGAATTTTTTGGTTTCAACATCATGTTTGCTAGCACGAGGAAAAAGAGATAATTTTGTCATCAGGCCATCATCTTGATGCTGCTCAATGAACAAAGCGATTTTGCCGAAGTGGCGCGTTTTTACTTAATTCGGTTTTTCCGATGTTTGTAATGTAAAAATACCATTTTAGCATCAACCAAAATTTCGATACTCTTATTCAAAATCAAAGACTACCTCAATCATGGAGACAATGATGAGCTTAATTAATACTGAAGTTAAACCATTTAAAGCAACTGCATTCCAAAACGGCAAATTCATTGAAGTTACTGAAGCTGACCTGAAAGGCAAATGGTCTGTTGTATTCTTCTACCCTGCTGACTTCACTTTCGTTTGCCCGACTGAACTTGGTGACCTTGCTGACAACTACGCTGAATTCCAAAAACTAGGCGTTGAAATCTACTCAGTTTCTACTGACACGCATTTCACTCACAAAGCTTGGCACGATTCTTCAGAAGAAATCAAAAAAATCCAGTATGTAATGGTTGGTGATGCAAACTGGACTCTTGCTAAAAACTTTGACGTATTAATCGAAGCTGACGGCCTTGCTGATCGTGGTACTTTCGTGATCGATCCAGAAGGTAAAATCCAAATCGTTGAAATCAACGCTGGTGGTATCGGCCGTGACGCTCAAGAACTTCTTCGTAAAGTTAAAGCAGCTCAGTATGTACACGCTCACCCAGGCGAAGTTTGCCCAGCTAAATGGAAAGAAGGCGATGCAACTCTTGCTCCTTCAATCGACCTAGTGGGTAAAATCTAATTTTAATTAGATTGAACTGATTCAAAAAAACCACGCTTTTTAGCGTGGTTTTTTATGGTTTGAACTTTTATGTCAGTGCAATACTGGATTTTATTTTTTTAAATTATTTTGTTAGGACTTTAAATATTGCAGTCCTATTTCTTTCTTGATCCATCATATAAAAATTCAGGCATATCTTTTGCTTCGCTTTCTCATAATCCTTACCGATTCTTACAATTGAGCTATACATCTGCAGAGCCATATGGCATAAGTTCAAATGATAAGATAAGAAATATTCAGTGGAGGAACGCATATGCAAAAACTGCTTACCGTGATTTCTTGGAAATACAATCCCTCAAGCCGCCACCTGAAAATTGTATACAGTAATGGTCATGCCGAGCTGTATCATCCCGTACCTGAATTTATTTATGACAACCTGTTAAGACGCCAAGACAAAGCCGCATTCGTAGAAAAGTATCTCGAATATAATTTACATTTTAATAAAATTTGCATGGATTGAAGTGAATCCATTTAACGAAATCCCACCATCAGCAAACCTGCGCCTATGGGTACAATACTCATGATAAAACGTGGGTCTTGCTGAATTAAGGCAATAAACTCTTCGACTTCTGCTGCATGTGAAATGACATTATCAACTACCAGTAACCCGCCCTTTGCTTTAAGTAATCGACTCAAATGTGGCCAGTAACTGACATAAGCATCTCGTTCAGCATCTAACAGGATAAAATCAAATATTTCCTTTTCTGCCTCCAGATAAACCTGAGCATCAATTACTTTAAAATTGATTAAATCTGCAAGATCTATTTCTGTCGCATATTGCTTTGCCTGAATAACCCGTTCTGCATCAACTTCAAGTGTTGTAATCATGGCTTGAGTCTGCCGAGCCGCTTCTGCCAGCCATAAAGTGGAATAACCAGTAGAAGTCCCAATTTCCAGAATACTTTTCGATTGTTGCGCACGAATCAGCATAGATAAAAATCGACCGGATTCTGGTTCTATATTGCGATATCGGTGCAGGCGATCTGCCTGCTTAAGATCATGCCTATGAAACTTTTCATATAATTCCTGCATGAATCTTTCAAATTCATCTGAGTTTTGCATCACTCTTCCCTGATTCTGTTGGGCTTAAAGTGCCTGAATCAATTTAAAACGCTCCACTTCACGATCATCGTTAGTGGTAATGGTTTCAGTGAACATCGTTAAAGGACGTACCCAAATTGAATAATCCCCGTAGAGACATTGATAAACCACAAGCTTTTCTTCAGTTTCACTGTGCGTGGCAACATGAAACACCTGATAAAGCTGTCCCTTATAATGTTGATAAATACCGCGTTGTAATTCCATCATTCAAGTCTCAAATATCTTGTTTTAATCTTAGCTGAAAATCCTTATTCTTGCTCTAAACTACTTGAAAATTAATCTTCCACCCCCATATAGAACTTTGAAATTAATGATGAATTTTTCAATAAATCTGTAAATCCGATCAACAATATAAAAACAAACTGTTTTACCTATTTATTCAATTCATTTAATATCTTGTTATCAAATAAACATTTACTCCTTTGGAGACGTTAGCAATGTTAGACCAAAATACTTCAGCTCAACTTAAAACCCTATTAGAACGCCTGGAAGGCCCGATTGAACTGGTGGCGACTTTGGATGGCTCTGACAAATCAGCCAAAATCCAGGAACTGGTGTCCGAAGTGGCTGCACTGT
>NZ_JAMXXP010000008.1 GCF_024129355.1 Acinetobacter lwoffii
ACAGTTGTGCTGGCGACCATAGCAAGAGTGAACCACCTGATCCCTTCCCGAACTCAGAAGTGAAACCTCTTAGCGCTGATGGTAGTGTGGGGTTACCCATGTGAGAGTAAGTCATCGCCAGCTCATTATTCCAAAACACCCCCGACCATAAGGCCAGGGGTGTTTTTTTTATGCGTGGGTTTTGGTCAAATAGCTCTTGGAATTGTTGAATATTGATTAAAAACTAGACTCATGGGTTTAGATTTTTAAGGAATAAGTAAGACTTTAGTCGGATATTGCATGAAAAGTAGCTGTGTTGAACTAAGTTGTTGCGAAGACATGGCGATAAGAATCATTAAAAATAATAAATAAGAGTTAGGGTCATGTGTCGTGCTGAAAACAACGAAAAAAACTCACAGGAGGTGAGTAAAAATGGCAGAAAACATGAAGCGAGTAGCAAACACTGTAAGTGTGAATGATGTGATTGATCAGGCAAAATTCACTAAATTTCACTTAAGCATTGTATTATGGTGTTTGTTTATTGTCCTATTTGACGGATATGATTTAGCAATTAACGGTGTCGTTCTGCCTCTACTTATGCAAGAGTGGGGCATGAGTGCTGTTCAAGCAGGCATGCTTGCAAGTACAGCACTCGCTGGCATGATGTTTGGTGCCATGCTGTTTGGGATGCTTGCAGACAAAATCGGTCGTAAAAAAGTGATTTTAATTTGTGTCACTTTATTTAGTGCTTTTACATTTTTGGGTGGATTTACCACCACTCCAACAGAGTTTGGTATTTTACGTTTTATTGCTGGTTTAGGGATTGGTGGTGTATTACCAAACTTAGTCGCTCTAACGTCTGAATATGCACCTAAACGTTTAAAAAGTACACTGGTAACCACCATGTTTAGTGGTTATGCCGTAGGTGGGATTATGGCTGCATTATGTGGTACATGGTTTACCCCAAGTTTTGGTTGGGAAATTATGTTCTTCATTGCAGGTATTCCCTTACTTTTTGTTCCATTGTTTTGGAAGTTCTTACCTGAGTCTTTAACTTTCCTCGTTAAAGAACAAAAAGTGAATGAAGCACGTCGTTTTATAAAGCAAGTCGAGCCAACTGCAGACATACAAGCAGATACTGAATTGGTTCTAGCTAGCGCTGATCAGACCCAAAGTGCATCAGTAAAAGCTTTATTTACAGAAAATCGTGCCACAGGAACATTCTTATTTTGGATTGCTTTCTTTATGTGCTTACTCATGCTTTACGCACTTGGAAGCTGGCTACCAAAACTGATGATGGCAGCGGGATATTCTTTAGGCAGCAGTTTAATATTCTTATTAGCACTGAATATTGGTGCCGTGATCGGAACCATTAGCGGTGGTATTTTGGCAGACCGTTTTGACTTTAAGCCTGTTCTTATGAGTATGTTAACTGTCGGTGTACTATCTTTGGTTGGTTTGGGCTTTAATTCTCCAACCCCTGTTATTTATTTACTTGTGAGTTTAGCAGGTGCCTCATCTATTGGTACCAGTATCTTGCTATATAGCTATGTTGCTCAATACTATCCTGTTGCAGTACGTTCTACTGGTATTGGTTGGGCTTCTGCTGTAGGGCGTACAGGTGCAATCGTTGGTCCAATCGTGATTGGTATGCTACTTGGTATGGAGTTACCACATAAATGGAACTTTATCGCGGTGGCAATGCCAGGTATTATTGGCATCATCGCTATTTCAATGATTCGTAAGCCACAACCGGGTCGCGTTATGGTGAAAAAATTAAAAACAGCCAAAATTTAAACTCTCGTAATTGACCTACTCAGTTAAAAAGCTCCTTACTTAAAGGGGCTTTTTCATATCTTTAGTATGAAATTAAATCAATATTCAATTGGTCAAAAGAATAAGCGGATTAAAAGAGCTTAAATATTGGACGAATTAAAAAATAAACATCAATTATTCAAAAGTTTATACTAATAATAGTGTGACATATCACGCAAATAAATGACATTTCCGAGAGCATAGCAGAATATCAATTAGTCTTATTGTGCCTTAAATCCCGCTTGCGTATATTGCCTGACATTGAAGATTGCCTTCAATCTTCAACAAAGATGTTATGGACAAGTACTCATGGGAGATGAGAACGATGACAACGGAAAAAATAGATGTAAATTCTGTAGTCGATAATGCGAAATTCACGCCTTTCCACTTCAATGTAGTTGCTTGGTGTTTACTCATTATCTTATTTGATGGCTACGATTTAGCAATCAATGGTGTGGTTTTACCCTTACTGATGCAAGACTGGGGCTTAAGTGCAGTGCAAGCGGGCATGCTTGCAAGTACCGCACTGGCTGGCATGATGTTTGGTGCGATGATCTTCGGTTCCCTCGCGGACAAGATCGGTCGTAAGAAAGTGATCATGATCTGTATTGTATTATTCAGTGGTTTAACTTTTGCGGGTGGCTTTGCCTCAAATCCAACCGAATTCGGTATTTTACGTTTTCTTGCCGGTCTGGGTATTGGTGGGGTCATGCCGAATCTGGTGGCATTGACTTCGGAATATGCTCCACAAAAAATGCGTAGTACGCTGGTGACCACCATGTTTAGTGGTTATGCAGTCGGTGGCGTAATGGCTGCATTATTGGGTTCATGGTTCACGCCAAGTTTTGGTTGGCAAATCATGTTCTTTATCGCGGGTATTCCACTGTTTTTATTACCAGTGATCTGGAAATTCCTGCCTGAGTCGCTCGCATTTATTGTGAAGCAGAACAAGCAGCCTGAAGCTCGTCGTATTGTACGTCGCTTGGCGCCAAATCTGACAGTTACCGAGAATACAACTTTCACTTTGCCACAGGAAAATGTGCCTGAAGCCGCTAACGTGGTGAGTTTGTTCCGTCGTGGTCGTGCGGTCAATACTTTACTGTTCTGGGTCGCGTTCTTTACTTGTCTGTTAACCATGTATGCACTGAGCAGCTGGTTACCGAAATTAATGATGGCAGCAGGCTACTCGATGGACAACAGCTTGATGTTCATGATGGTGATGAACGTTGGTGCGGTTGTGGGTATTGTCGGTGGTGGTATTCTCGCGGATCGTTTCCACCTGAAACCGGTACTGATGTTCCTCGGTATGATGGGTGCGATTGTGATGAGCTCAATGGGCTTTGCATCTAACCAATTCTTACTTTACATCCTGGTATTCCTGGCGGGTGCAGCGTCGATTGGTTCACAAATGTTGCTATATAGCTATGTTGCGCAGTTCTACCCACTTGCAGTACGTTCGACAGGTATTGGCTGGTCTTCTGCGATCGGTCGTATGGGCGCGATTGTAGGGCCGATCCTGATTGGTGGCTTACTGGGAATGAACCTGCCTGCTTACTTCAACTTTATGGCAGTCGGTTTGCCGGTTCTGATTACTGCAATTGCGGTTGCGTTGATCATGCATGACAATGAGTCTGAAAAAATTGGTTCAATTGAACCCGCAGTGTCTAAAGCTTAAAGCTAAGTTTTTAAATAAGAAGCCTCCGAAAGGGGGCTTTTATTTATATACTTAATTTAAGTATTTTCTAAGTTATTGATATATTAAAAAATAAATTATATATTTATAGAAAATTATTGTAAAAAAGAGATAAAAGTGGCTGATTACATTGATAAAAATATTTTGAGTCAAGCATATATACATGTTGAACCAAAAGGTTTGGATTCTAAGCAAGATTTATTAGTATTTAAAGAACATATTCAAAAATTTGTTGAAACTAGAACTGCATTCTATCTTCATCCAGATATGTCAATAAAAGTTGAATTTGAAGAAGGATCTTTAAAAGCTAGGATCACTGTTTTTGGTGCAATCGGTATACTATTACAGGCAGTTTCTAATTATCCAGATTTACGACAAGGTGTAGCCCTCATCTATAGTGATTCAAAAAGATTAGCAGAATATATTGTTTCTGAAGTTCAATTTTCTACAAAAGCAAAACATGAAGATGTGATTAGATTAGAGGCCAGAACCGGGATAATAGGCTCATTACATAAAATATTATCTCAATTAGAAAGTACTAAAAGAAGTGCTGAGTTAGGAGTGCCTGTAACTGAAATCACTCCAAAGATAGAGCAAGTACATGAGGAAATTGAAGAATTAATTAGAAATATAAATATAAATGATGCGAGTTTAATAAAAAATGGAATCCATGATTTATCTAAGAAAATACCCCTCACTCCAAAAGAACCTAAAGATAAAGTTAACTTACAACAAGATATTGCTTTATATAGAGATCGAAGAAGAAAATTGGTAGGATTATTTGAAAAAGCAAAATGAATATAAGATTCATTATTTAAGTGAGTAAACTATTTATGAAACTCAACTCATTCTCCCCAATCCCTGAAGATGATGACGAATTACATCTTCCTGAACTGGTGTACTGGGCATCTTTAGGCGATGTTGAACAGGTCGAAGAGGGCTTACAGGAAGGTCTGGACGTCAACTCAGCCGATGAAGAAGGCTATAGCGCCCTACAAGCCGCTGCTGAAAATGATCATCTGGACGTGGTCAAACTTCTGGTCAGCAAGGGTGCAGATATTGCACATCGCAGTCCACATACAGCTTTAGAGCTGGCTGAAATGGCAGGCAATAAAGAGGTGGTGGCTTATCTGAAAAGTCTGGCCGGAGGTGTCTGAATATAAAAAAAGAACCTCAATGCTGAGGTTCTTTTTTTAGTGTAGGAGCTTAGGCAGCTTCGCCTTCAAGCTCTTTTAAGATCGCTTCATTGAAAGCCGGTAAATCGTCCGGATTGCGTGAAGTAATCAGTACCCAGTCACCTGTATTGCAGCGGTGGACTTCTTCGTCGACCCATTTCCCGCCGGCATTTTCCAGATCTAGCTTGATGCTCTTATATGAGGTCAGATTCTTGTCTTTGATGCGCTGTGCATCAATCAGGGTCCATGGCCCATGACAGATTGCGGCAATCGGTTTGTGATTGTCGGCAAAATGCTGAATGATTTTTTGCGCATCCTGATTGATTCTCAAGGTATCCGCATTGACTGTACCGCCGGGAATCACCAAAAGATCATAATCATTCAGATCGACGTGTTCAAGACTGGTATCCGGCGTATATTGGGTGGCAGCTTTGGTATCACCTTTGACCGTCGCGACATCTTCATTTTTTTCTGCAGCATGAATGACTTCAAAACCTTTGGACTTTAGAAAATTTAAAGGCTCAGTGAGTTCATCATGTTCAATGCCTTGATTGGATGTAATAAAGAGGACCTTTTTTACCATGATTGCTGTTCCCAAAAAATGTGAGGATTTTTAGCTTAACAACAAGGCGATTCTTACAATGTTGGAGTTTTAGCTCGGAACTGTTAAGCAATGATAAATAAAATAATAGGCAGAAAAAAAGCCCCGACATCCTGTCGGGGCTTTTTCGTATCTTGTGATTTAGGTATAACTCCTGTCGTACCTCACGTCCTGGTGTTGCGATGTTATTCTTGTTTTTAGGTCTTCTGGAGCATCCTGCTCTCTATGTTTATAAAGTAATACACATCCCGGTGGCGCACTAGCAGCAGATTGCGGTTATTGCTGTACGCTTTGGCTTACATCAGCGCAGAGAAATTGAGCTGTGCAAGCTTAACCAGTTGTATTGCATTAAAAATGCACATCTAGACCGATATAAGGGCCTTTAAATTCCAGCTGTAAATCTGGACGTTGATCCTGTTCAAAATCCACTTGCATGATGCGATAACCGATTTTGGCACCGACATCGACCAGCAGATTATCAATGAAATCATATTGCAGTTCGGCTTGTACATCGGTCTTTCGGGTATCACTGCCGTGACTGTAAACCGCTTCTGCTTGGGCACTCAGTCCGGTAAAGGGTAATTTAACCCCGGCTGTTGCATAGAGCAGTGGGCTGTATTCATCCAGATCGTATTGAGTGAAAACTCCGGTCGTCAGGTTTTTCACAGTACCATCCAGATTGGTTAAACCTGCGCCTATATCCGCATGCACAATAGTATCTAGCAATTCATAATACAGAATATAGTCAATATTGTTCAGCTCAATTTCTGAGGCATTGATAAGAGAACTCTGTTCGCTATTGCTGTCCAGATTGACGTATTTAATCTTGGCATTTGGTAACAATGGCACAGGATGTTCTACAGCGACAGATAGCTGCGCTGTACCTTGTCGATCTAGCTCATGCTTGAAATTGTTATCCTGACTATAGCCGTCAAAATCCCAGTAACTGAGATCTGCTTTCACGCCGATTACATCTGCATGACTGAGCGCACTGAGTCCAAAACCGAAGAATAAGGTGGTGAGTATTTTTGCGCGCATGGCTCTATTCCCTAAAGCTTTATTAAAATTGGAGGTGTCTGGTTACTTAAAAACATCTTCTTAATATGGAGTAGCAAGTGCATGATATAGAGAATTTCAAAAATGTATATCCTTGGATTTTGCAGGACAATAAGATGGTAGCGAGAAGCACACAACAAACGAAAGAGTATGCATTATATGTCGCCGGTCAGGCCGTTCAGACGGGTGAATGGTTAGAGGTCAAACATAAATATAACCACGAACTGTATGCCCGTGTCGCCTTGGCTGATGCCAATACACTGGAACAGGCGATTCAGTCTGCCGTAGATGCTGAAGCCGAAATGGCTGCCTTGGAGCCGTTTCAGAAACAGAAAATTCTGCTGCATTGCGTACGCCGTTTTCGTGAGATTCATGAAGAACTGACTGAAATTCTGATTGCAGAAGGGGGCAAGCCGCGTAAAGCAGCCGAAGCCGAAGTTGAACGTCTGATTAATACTTTCCAGATTGCCGCAGATGCCGTGACCCAAGTTGATCAGGGACGTATGCTGCCTTTGGCCGTGACTGCGGCAGCATCCGGTTATCGGGGCATTGTAAAACAGGTGCCGATTGGTGCAGTGTCTTTGATTAGTCCGTTTAATTTTCCTTTAAACCTGACCGCGCATAAAATTGCTCCTGCGATTGCAGCCGGTTGTCCCTTTGTGCTGAAACCACCTAGCCTGACCCCGATTTCTGCCTTAAAAATTGCTGAAATTCTGGCGGAAACCGATTTACCGCGAGGTGCGTTTTCGGTATTGCCCTGTCCGCGAGAGCTGGCTGATCTACTGGTCACCGATGAGCGTTTTAAATTACTCAGTTTTACCGGTTCCGATGCTGTAGGCTGGGATATGAAAGCGCGTGCCGGTCGTAAAAAAGTGGTCTTGGAGCTGGGTGGCAATGCTGCTGTCATGATTGAGCCAGATACCGAAATTAACGATGCCTTGATTAACCGTCTAATTGGCGGGGCGTATAACCATGCCGGACAGGTGTGTATCAGTGTGCAACGCATTTTGGTGCATCAGCAGATTTATACTGAAGTGAAGGACAAACTGCTGGCGAAACTGAAAACGATTAAAGCCGCTGATCCGAATCTGAGCACAACCTTGGTTGGTCCGATGATCAAGGAAGATGAAGCCAAACGCCTGAAAAAATGGCTGGATAAAGCCGTGAAAAAAGACGCGAAAATCCTGATTGGAGGCGAATTGAATGGTGTGATGTTCGCACCGACCTTGCTGGAAAATGTAGACCACAGTCTGGAAATCTACCGTGATGAAGCCTTTGGCCCGGTGGCAATTCTGGAAGCGTATGCTGATTTCGAATCCGGTATTGCCTGTATCAACCGCAGCCGTTTTGGCTTGCAAGCTGGAGTGTATACTCAGAATCTGAACAAGATGCTGTATGCCTGGGATCATCTGCATGTCGGCGGTGTCATTATCAATGATATTCCGTCTTTCCGGGTCGATAACATGCCTTATGGCGGGGTCAAAGATTCAGGTCTGGGTCGTGAAGGAATTCAGTCAGCCATTCGCGACATGCGGGAAGAGCGCATGCTGGTGATTAAAGCCTAAGTTTAGAATACTCATCGCTTCGATATCACAGGCAGCTTGTTTTAAATCTGCTTGTGATATTTAAACCGGTTTTTAAAGAGGTCAAAATTCCATGAGAGAATTTGATTTCCCATATCACGGCTTGGTCATGTGCCTTAGTATGAGCCGTTTCATCTTCAAATAATGATCTAAAAACAGATGCTGGATCAGAGTCTTGGAATACATTTTTTGAAACAGCGACCCTGTAGTAAAACTTAAGAAAAATATATTCCAAAAAGTTTGTCAATATATAACTTGTTTAATCTGCCTTATTTTGCAGAATTATTGAACGCTTAATTCGAATAGATTATAAATAACGAATATTTTAAGCAGAATTTACAGAAAAAATTTAAAAAAGTCAGTATTGTTAAATCATCTACAAGGTCAGTTTTTCGATCAGACTTTAAGCAAGATGTAAGACCTGCTGACCTGTTTGTACATTAGAATTCGACGCCCACAAGGTGCCCTCTAATTCAAACACCCAAAATTATTGAAAATCCTTCTTTTTTTGCTTGCGCCATAACCATAACAAGCAGCATCTAAAGGGGTTAAAAGTTTAGGTGTTCTATGACAGAAACTCGTGAGAATTGGTCCGCACGATCAGGATTCATTATTGCAGCGATTGGTTCCGCCGTTGGCTTGGGGAATATCTGGCGTTTCCCTTATGTTGCCTATGAAAATGGTGGCGGGGCATTCCTGATCCCCTATCTGATTGCGATTTTCGCAGCAGGTTTACCTTTATTGTTTTTAGACTATGCGGTCGGACACAAGTTCCGTAAAGCACCGCCTATGGCCTATAAAAAACTCATGAATGCCGAATCCTTGGGTTGGTGGCAGGTCATGGTCACTCTGGTGATCGGGATTTACTATGCCAGCGTCTTGTCCTGGGCTGGCAGCTATATGTTCTATTCCTTTGGACAGCAGTGGGGCACAGATACCCAAGGCTTCTTCTTCAATACTTACCTGCAAAATGGTGA
Source organism: Acinetobacter lwoffii (assembly GCF_024129355.1). Classification (GTDB taxonomy): domain Bacteria; phylum Pseudomonadota; class Gammaproteobacteria; order Pseudomonadales; family Moraxellaceae; genus Acinetobacter; species Acinetobacter lwoffii_I. The sequence goes on from NZ_JAMXXP010000008.1 coordinate 8,880, forward strand.
GGGTCTGACGCTCGGTTTTGTACCTGTGCTGTTCTTTGGTCTGGTGGTCGTTTGGGCAGCAGTCATGCTGATTCTTTACGGTGGAGTACGCCGTGGGGTGGAACTGGCGAATAAAATCTTTATGCCATTGCTGGTGATTTTATTCACGATCCTAGTGATTCAGGCAGTACGTTTACCTGGTGCAGTCGATGGCTTAAATGCTTTCTTCACGCCGAACTGGGAAGCGATGGCCAACTATAAAGTCTGGTTAGCCGCTTTTGGTCATATCTTTTTCTCACTATCAGTGGGCTTCGGGATCATGTTGACCTATGCATCTTACCTGAAACGCAAAACCAACCTGACTGGTTCCGGGATTGTGGTGGCACTGGCCAACTCGTCTTTTGAAATTCTGGCGGGTATTGGTGTCTTTGCCGCGCTTGGTTTTATGGCGTTCAGCTCAGGTGCGAAAGTTGAAGATGTGGTGTCTGGCGGTATCGGTCTGGCCTTTATTGCGTTTCCGAAAATCATTTCCAGTTTAGGCGCAGGCGGTGACCTGTTTGGCTTCCTGTTCTTCGCTTCATTGACGGTTGCCGGTATTACCTCGATGGTGAGCATCCTGCAAGTTCCGATTGCTGCGTTCCAAGACAAACTGGGCTGGTCAAAGAATAAGTCAGTAACGATTATTGCTGGTGGTTCAGCGGTGATTTCTACCCTGATGTTCTCGACACATAGTGCCATTACCTTTGTCGATATCATCGACTACTTTGCTAATAACATCGGTATTGTCGGTGGTGGTCTGTTATCGATTATTCTGTTGTCTTGGTTCCGTCGCCCATTAATGAAACAACTGGAAGGCCATGTGAATGAGTTTGCCAGCGTGAAACTGGGTGCGAGCTGGAACTTCATGCTAACGGTGATCACGCCTTTGTCATTATTGCTGGCATTGGGCCTGACCCTGAAATCGATCATGGCAGAAGGTTATGGTGGCTATGCTGCCAGTACCCTATGGATGGTAGGTGGAGGAGTGATGGCATTCTTTATTCTGGGTGCCATTCTGTTCAGCCTGATCAAAGACCGTCACAGCTAGGAGAGCGACTATGAATACATCTGCACTAATTATGATGATCATCTCTATCGTTTTATTATGGGGTGGTCTGGTACTGGCTGTGATTCATCTGGCAAAAAATCCGGAAGAACCAGAAGACTAAAAATCTTCACATAAACCTACTGTTACCAGAAATAGAAGTCATTATCATCCTTGATGATAATGACTTTTTTAATGGCTGATGCTTTGACATGATTTCCGTTTCAGATGGACAAGTCTATACAGCCTTTGCCGTGACTTTATTTGCCGGGCTAGCCACCGTAGTGGGTGGGGGACTGGTATTATTCTTAAAAAAACCTAATTTCCGTTTGCTGGCCTTTGGTCTGGCCTTTGCTGCCGGTGCCATGATTTATGTCTCTTTAACCGAAATTCTGAACAAATCGATCGCGTCCTTTAGCCTGGATTTTGATGAAAAAACCGGTTTTGCCTTTGGCACTTTTGCTTTTTTACTGGGCGTGGTTTTGGTGTTATTGCTGGATCGCTTTGTGCCGAATCCGCATGACACGATTGAAACCCATTCTGCCAAGGGCGTCAGTTCCCCCCAATTACTGCGTACCGGTATGCTGACCCTGTTTGCGATTAGCGCACATAACCTGCCAGAAGGACTGGCGACGTTTTTTGCCACACTAGAAAGCCCAGCTTTAGGTGCGCCGTTGGCGGTGGCAATTGCGATTCATAATGTGCCAGAAGGTGTGGCGATAGCCTTGCCGGTATATATGGCCACCGGCCGTAAAGATTATGCGCTCTGGGCCAGTCTGGTCTCGGGCCTGGCCGAACCATTGGGGGCAGCGCTCGGTTATTTTATTCTGGCACCTTATATGAGTGAAACCGTCTATGGTCTGATCTTTGGGGTGATTGGCGGCGTGATGGTTTATCTGGCACTGGATGAATTATTGCCGACGGCAAAACGCTATGCCAAAGGACATGAAACGGTATATGGGCTGGTCAGTGGCATGGCTGCATTGGCCAGCAGTCTGGTGATTTTTAAGTTTATTCAATAAACCTCATATTCACTAAATCACGAGATATAAAAAAGGCAGCTTAGGCTGCCTTTCATTTTAAACGCATGATTTATGCCGTTTTTTCAATACGGCAATAGAAGAAGCCGTCGCCTTGATCCGCTTTCGGTAACAATTGACGGCCATGAATCTGTTCGATGCCCCAATCGGCTTCGATTTTGATTTCTTTGGCATCGGCATGTTGAGCAAAGAACTCGACCATCTGTTGTTCATTTTCGGCTTTCAGAATTGAACAGGTGATGTACAGCAACGTACCACCAACTTTCAGTTGCTGCCACATATTTTCCAGAATCTGCTTTTGCAGATGTACCGTTTGCGGAATATCTGTAGAGTGACGTAGCAAGCGAATATCCGGATGACGACGGATCACACCAATTGCGGAACATGGTGCATCCAGCACGATACAATCCACCGACTCAGGTGCTGTCCAAGTGATCGCATCAGCCGCGATAATTTCAACTTCCGCATATTCAGTTAATAGTAAACGTTCCAGATTTTCTGCCACACGGACTAAACGTTTGGCATCCTGATCAATCGCATAAAGCTTTTTCGGGCTATATTTTTCCAGAATGTGCGCGGTCTTACCCCCTGGAGCGGCGCAGGCATCTACCACGACTTTGCCTTCAAGGTCAGGAACTAAGGTCGCACATAGCTGGGCATGTTCATCCTGAACCGAGAAACCACCGGCTTCATAGCCTGGCAGATTCGGAATATGGACATTCTGTTCCAGAACGATGCCAACTTCGGAAAGAGTGCAGGCACGCGCCTCATAACCTTCTTCTTCCAGAATTTCCAGATATTCATCGCGGCTGACCTGGTTGACATTGACACGCAAGGTGAGCGGCGCAATCTGTTTCAAGTCATGCGACAGTTCGGCAAGCTGTTCTGGCCAGTCTTTCTTTAAACGCTTGTAGAGCCAGCTTGGCAGACCATGCGCCTGATTTAAAGCCAGGTCAAATTCTTCTGTTTCACGTGAAACACGACGCAGAACGGCATTGACCAGACCGCTTAAAGGTTCAAAGCCCAGCTGTTTGGCTGCAGTCACGGTTTCTGAAATCGCAGCATGCGCCGGAATACGGGTACATAGAATCTGATACAAACCCAGATATAAGCAGCTTTCTAAAGCTTGGTTATCAAGAGGTTTGGTTAATAAAGGTAAAGTAATGGCTTTCAGGCCATGCCACTGACGTAAACAGCCCAAAGTTAACTCGTGATACAGACCACGGTCACGCTCAGACACGATGTTGATATGTTGATTGAGTACAGAAGCAAGTGATTGGCCGTTTTGTACAGCCAATAGGGTTTTTACAACTTGCGCGCGCAAATTCAAGTTTTTAGCTGATGATTGAATTTGGCTCATGCGAATTTATATCCTACCGATAGTTTTTGAGTTTGATTAATTTGAACAGCATTCAGGGCTTTGCCACCTGGCCATTGCAGATTGGTGATGCAAATAGCATGTTGATCACCACACATCACATGCACGCCATCTTTATCCAGGGCAATCACTTCACTAGGCAGGGCATTGCTTGCCTTTTGTGTGGAAAGTGATGAATTCCAGATGCGTAAATTGTTGCCGTCATCTAGCGGGGTGAATGCCACTGGCCAGGGATTAAAGGCACGAATATTACGGTCAATATCTGCTGCAGGCTGGGTCCAGTCAATTTGTGCTTCGGCTTTTGTCAGTTTATGCGCGTAGACAGTCAGATTTTCATCCTGAACTTCACGGGTCTCAAGATAGTGCTGTAAAGTCTGTTCCGATTCGAGCACGGCCACAATCGCCTCAGCACCTTGCAGCGCCAGTTTGTCATGCAGGCTGGCAGATGTATCTTCGGCGCTAATCGGGCACAGTGTTTTATACATCATGTCCCCGGTATCCAGACCGGCTGCCATTTTCATAATGGTCACACCTGTTTCGATATCGCCGGTAGCAATCGCGCGCTGAATCGGGGCTGCACCGCGCCAGCGTGGCAACAGCGAACCATGAATATTCAGGCAACCATATTTTGGCGTATCCAGAACCACTTGTGGCAGGATCAGGCCATAAGCTGCCACCACCATCACATCTGCATTTAAGGCTTTAAGTTCCGCTTGCGCCGCCAGACCTTCTTCAGTCGATGACTTGAAATGTAAAGGCTGATAGACCGAAAGATGATGTTCAAGCGCTAACTGCTTCACCGCAGATGCCGTGAGCTTTTGTCCACGTCCGGCCTTGCGGTCCGGTTGAGTATAGACCGCCACAATTTCATGTTCGGTTCTAAGCAACGCAGCCAATGCAGTCGCTGCAAATTCTGGTGTGCCTGCAAATATGATCTTCACACATGAAATTCCAAATAAACTTAAAAGCTATTATAAGCCAAAAGCCAAATTTCAGCCTAATCGTTGCAAAAACTTATCCGAGAAGCTTGGTGAGTGCTTGAATTTCAGTGGAATTTTTATATAAAAAAAACTCATGCAAATTGTAAAAATTATTCATGAAAGTTTTGTATTGTCCTGATGATGATGGCGGTATAGTAGATTTCATTAAGAAATTTTTATCGTCAGATCATCCAAATCTCTCTATAGACATTTTTGCCTGTATCTACACCCAAAAGGCCATCTTGTAAATCAAGGGCTTGTAGTATGATAGGTTTAAAATTCAACTGATTTAAGCTCCTTGTCAGTATGATTTAGCCAGAGTGGATCTGCCCGATTCATTGCAAGCTCAAACTTTGTTGGAAATATAAAATGCCTGACTATCGTTCAAAAACATCGACACACGGAAGAAATATGGCTGGCGCACGCGGTTTATGGCGTGCCACCGGCATGAAAGATGAAGATTTCGGTAAGCCGATTATTGCGGTGGTGAACTCGTTCACCCAGTTTGTACCGGGTCATGTGCATCTTAAAGACCTGGGTCAGCTGGTGGCACGTCAAATTGAAGCGTCAGGCGGCGTGGCCAAAGAATTCAATACTATTGCGGTCGATGACGGCATCGCGATGGGTCATGATGGCATGTTGTATTCATTGCCTTCGCGTGACCTGATTGCAGACTCGGTCGAGTACATGGTCAATGCCCATTGTGCCGATGCGATGGTATGTATCTCGAACTGTGACAAGATCACCCCAGGCATGTTAATGGCCGCGATGCGTCTGAACATTCCAGTAGTATTTGTCTCTGGCGGTCCAATGGAAGCGGGCAAGGTCAAAATCCGTGGCAATGAAAAAGCCATTGATCTGGTTGATGCCATGATTGTTGCAGCAGATGACAGCTTCACTGATGAAGAAGTTGCTGAATATGAACGTTCAGCTTGCCCAACCTGTGGTTCATGTTCAGGCATGTTTACCGCAAACTCGATGAACTGTTTGACTGAAGCACTTGGTTTATCGCTTCCGGGCAATGGTTCAACGCTGGCAACCCATGCCAACCGTAAAAAATTATTCGAGCGTGCGGGTCAATTGATTGTTGAAATCACTAAACGTCATTATGAGCAAAATGACTACAGCTTATTGCCACGTTCAATCGCGACCAAAGCAGCGTTTGAAAATGCGATGACTTTAGACATTTCCATGGGTGGTTCAACCAATACGGTTCTACATTTGTTGGCAGCAGCACACGAGGCAGAAGTCGACTTTACCATGACTGACATCGATCGTTTGTCACGTAATGTGCCAGTTCTTTGTAAGGTTGCGCCGGCGAAGCAGGACGTGCATATGGAAGATGTACACCGTGCCGGTGGCATCATGTCGATCCTGGGTGAACTGGATCGCGCGGGCTTGCTGGATACTTCTGTTCCAACCGTGCATGAAAAAACTTTAAAAGATGCCTTGGATAAATGGGACATCATCCGTACCGAAGATGAAGAGGTGTATCAATTCTTCAAATCGGCACCGGGCGGTGTTCCGACCCAGACCGCATTCTCGCAAGACCGTTACTATGCGCGCTTAGATGGTGACCGTGACAATGGCGTGATCCGTAATGCAGCCAATGCCTTCTCACAAGATGGTGGTCTAGCGGTACTTTACGGCAACATCGCGCTAGAAGGCTGTATCGTAAAAACTGCGGGTGTGGATGATTCAATCCTGAAATTCAACGGGACTGCACGTGTGTTTGAAAGTCAGGATGCTGCAGTTGAAGCCATTCTTGGCGGCAAAATCACTGCGGGTGATGTCGTCGTGATTCGCTATGAAGGTCCACGTGGTGGCCCGGGTATGCAGGAAATGCTGTATCCAACCAGTTACTTAAAATCGAAAGGTTTGGGTAAAGACTGCGCACTTTTAACGGATGGCCGTTTCTCGGGTGGTTCGTCTGGTCTGTCGATTGGTCACGTGTCGCCTGAAGCGGCTGAAGGCGGTGCAATTGGTCTGGTGGAAGATGGCGACCGTATCGAAATTGATATTCCAAACCGTACCATTCACCTGGCAGTGGATGATGCAACCATGGCAGCGCGCCGTGAAGCACAAGAAGCCAAAGGCTGGCAGCCTGCTGAACAGCGTCCGCGTAAAGTGTCTAAAGCACTGAAAGCGTATGCGATGCATACTACTAGTGCGTCGAAAGGTGCGGTACGTGATATCTAATTTGTAATTTTACAGATTTAAATAGCACTCCAGATGGGGTGCTTTTTTTATACAAGAAACTATCTTAAAATGAAAGAGGACTCCACCCGACAGTCAGGGTGGAGGTGAATTTCGTAAGTTTTTTAATTTAGCTTTAATTCGTTTTTATGTTAAAATAAAAGAAATATAACATTGTATTTAAATAAGTTTTAAAAAAAATGAAAATCAACAAGGCGTATAAATTTAGGCTTGAGCCTAATGAAGAGCAAGAGGTTATTTTAAACAATCTTGTTGGTTCTGCGCGTTTTGTTTGGAATCAAATTTTAGTTGTGTCATTTGAAATGTTTGCAAAGAATGAATTTATCAATGCAACCAATTTGGTGAATAAAATCACCAGTCTTAAAAAGAATCCTGAATATGCTTTTTTAGCAAATCATTCTAATGCTGTTTCCCTACAGCAAAAAATTCGTGATCTGGCTTCGGCTTGGACAAGGTTTTTCAATGCAAAAGAACATGCAAGATTAAAAGAAAATAAGCGTAAACCACGCAAGCCCAAATTCCTCAAACTCACTGATGGTTCTGAAATCCAGTTACGCCCACTGATGCCTAGATTTAAGAAAAAATCAGATGGTTACGATTCAATTAGATTGGTGCAATTTGATAAATATTGTCGAATTGAGGGTAATCGAGTTAAGCTGCCAAATGGCATAGGATTTGTGAAATTTAGAAAATCACAAGATATTCTAGGCACAATTAAGAATGTGACAATCAGTAAGAGATCAGGTCATTGGTATATTTCATTTGGCAGTGAAAAAGAGTTATTGGAAAATCCAGTACATCCATCCAAAACCGCAGTTGGTGCTGATTTAGGTGTCAAGAAATTAGTCACAACATCTGAGGGTGAGGTATTTAACCCAAAGAACAGTTTTAAAACCAACCAAATTAAATTAGCTAAACTTCAACGTAAGTTGAGCAAAAAAGTGAAGTTTAGTGAAAATTGGAAAAAGTTGAACACCACAATTAACAAGCTACATTATCATATTGCCAATATTCGGCATGACTACCTACATAAAGTCACGACAACTCTCAGCAAAAACCACGCAATGATCGTAGTTGAGGACTTAAAAGTAGCCAATATGTCGAAGTCAGCAAGTGGCACAATCGAGAAAAAAGGAAAGAATGTCAAAGCCAAGTCGGGCTTAAACAAGGCAATCCTAGATCAAGGTTGGTCAATGCTTGTTGATATGTTGGAGTACAAACAACAATGGCGAGGTGGTTTACTCGTTAAGATTGACCCGAAATACACAAGTCAAACGTGTAGCTCCTGCGGTCATGTTGCAAAAGAAAATAGGCTTACTCAGGCACATTTTGAATGTGTTGCGTGTGGCTTTAGCGAGAATGCGGATATTAACGCTTCTCGTAATATTTTGGCGGTGGGACACACCGTTTTGTCTGTGGAGGGTGGATGCGGTAAAGGTTGCCCGATGAAGCAGAAAGCAAGCGAAATCCGTGAGGAAGTCACCTAAGAGCTGATGCTTTTAGAATCCCCCACTTGAATAAAGTGAAAGTGGTGGGAGTATGTCAAACAATGGCCTTAAAATAAATTGTCCAAGACCGACACTTAAAATCGGTCATCGCCCAGGAAGAGAATAATGAGTAAAGATAATATCCGCGAGCATTCTGCCCCTGTTTATGAAGGTATTGAAAATGCACCGGCGCGTTCCATGATGCGTGCTACCGGTTTTAAAGATGCCGATTTTGAACGGCCATTTATTGGCATCGCTTCGACCTGGGCCAATGTCACGCCTTGTAATATGCATATTGATGGTCTGGCCAGAACCGTAGAGCAGGGCGTGAGTGCGGCGGGTGGCAAGGGCATTATCTTTAATACCATTACCATTTCAGATGGCATTTCCAATGGCACCGACGGCATGAAATATTCCCTGCTGTCACGGGAAGTGATCGCAGATTCGATTGAAACCGTGGTCGGCTGTCAGGCTTATGATGGTGTGATTGCCATTGGTGGCTGTGACAAAAATATGCCCGGCTGCATCATGGGATTGGCGCGCCTCAACCGTCCGGGGCTGTTTATTTATGGCGGAACCATCAAACCGGGTGAAGGTCATACCGACATGATTTCAGTGTTTGAAGCGGTGGGTCAATATGCCAAAGGTGAAATCAACGCGATTCAGGTCAAGCATATTGAAGAGGTTTCCTTGCCAGGTCCGGGTTCGTGTGGCGGTATGTACACGGCCAACTCGATGGCCTCTGCGATTGAAGCTTTAGGCATGAGCCTGCCGGGCTCTTCGGCACAGGAAGCGGTATCGGAAGACAAGCAAATTGACTGTGCCCGGGCCGGTGAAGCGGTGATGAACCTGTTGCGACTGGATATTAAGCCGCGCGACATCATGACCAAAGCCGCCTTTGAAAACTCGATTAAAGTCTTGATTGCGCTGGGTGGTTCGACCAATGGTGTACTGCATCTTTTAGCCATGGCACATACAGCAGGAGTGGAATTGAGTCTGGATGATTTCGTGCGGATTGGTAAAGATATTCCGGTGGTGGCCGACGTGCGTCCATCAGGTAAATATCTGATGTCAGAACTGATTGCGATTGGTGGAATTCAACCACTGATGAAGCGCATGCTGGATGCCGGCATGCTGGATGGCTCATGTCTGACGGTCACAGGTAAGACGCTGGCAGAAAATCTGGCCGATGTGCAGGACTATCCGGAAGGCCAGCAGATTATTCTGCCTTTTGATGCGCCAGTGAAAAAAGACTCACATCTGGTGATTCTAAAAGGCAATCTGTCACCGAAGGGCGCGGTCGCCAAAATTACCGGTAAGGAAGGACTGCATTTTGCTGGCCCGGCTCGCGTGTTTGAAGGTGAGCAGGGTGCCATGCGCGGTATTCTGGATGGCGAAGTCCAGCCGGGTGAAGTGGTGGTGATTCGTGGCGTTGGTCCCAAAGGTGGCCCGGGAATGCCAGAAATGCTGAAACCGACCTCTGCGATTATCGGGAAGGGCTTAGGCGCTTCAGTTGCCCTGATTACCGATGGACGCTTCTCGGGTGGCAGTCACGGTTTTGTGATTGGTCATGTCACCCCCGAAGCTTATGATGGCGGCCCGATTGGTCTGGTACAAAATGGCGACCAGATTTCAATTAATGCGGAAACCCGGGAAATGACCTGGCATGTGGATGAGCCGGAGATTGCAGCACGTCAAGCAGCCTGGATCAAACCAAAACCGAACTATACCCATGGAGCACTGGCCAAATTCGCCAAACTGACCTCAGGTGCAGAAACCGGGGCGGTCACTGACTTGAATCTTGACCTCTAATCCATTGTTAAACATTGAACATTTGTTTATCTTAATCGGGCGTAAGACCCTCACCGACAGTCAGGTGGGGGATACAAGCGAGTGGCGATAGCCATATTAAAGATAATGTTTTCTTGGTTTTATTGCTTATTTTTGCTATAATTCAAACACTACAATTCTTTTATAAACAATGATTTAATGAAGATTTTACAACACTACAAGTTTAGGCTTCTGCCTAACCAAGAACAGGAAATATTGCTTAATCAAGCAATAGGTTCTGCTCGTTTTGTGTGGAATCAAATTCTCGCTAAATCATTTGAAATGTTTGCTAAAGATGAATATATTCGTTACGAAAGCATTGAAAAAAAATTAGTACCCCTTAAAAAAACACCTGAATTTTCTTTTCTTGGTCAAACATATTCAGCTTGCTTACAGCAAAAAATACGTGATCTTGCTCAAGCATGGGGTAAGTTTTACAACAAAAAAGAACAAGCTCGTTTAAAGCAAAACAAGCGGAAACCACGTAAACCCAATTTTTTTAAATTGGCTGATGGTGGTGAGATTGAGCTTAGACCACTCATGCCAAGATTCAAGAAGAAATTAGATGGTGAGCAATCTTTTAGACTTCCATTTGCAGATTGTGAGGTTATTGGTGATCGAGTTTCTTTGCCTAAAAAAACAGGTTGGATAAGATTTAAAAAATCACAAGAAATTGTTGGTAAAATCACAAGTATTACAATTAAGAAAATTTGTGGGCTTTGGTATGTTTCATTTTTTACTAACCGTGAAATCGAACAACCAATTCATCCATCAAAATCTACAATTGGTGTTGATCTTGGTATTAAGAAATTAATTACAATATCAACAGGTCAGGTATTTGACCCAATCAATAGTTTTAAAGCCAATCAAGTAAAGTTGGCTAGGCTTCAACGCAAGTTGAGAAAGAAAACCGAATTTAGTCAAAATTGGAAAAAACTTAATTTAAGGATCAATAAATTACATCATCATATTGCCAATATTCGGCATGACTACTTGCACAAAGTCACGACAACTCTCAGCAAAAACCACGCAATGATCGTAGTTGAGGACTTAAAAGTAGCCAATATGTCGAAGTCAGCCAAAGGCTCAATCGAAGAAAAAGGAAAGAATGTTAAAGCTAAATCAGGCTTAAACAAATCAATCCTAGATCAAGGTTGGTCAATGCTTGTCAATATGTTGGAGTATAAGCAACAATGGCGAGGTGGTTTACTCGTTAAGATTGACCCTAGATATACAAGTCAGACTTGTAGTTCATGCGGTCATGTTGCAAAAGAAAATAGACCTACTCAGGCTAAGTTTGAGTGTGTTAGTTGTGGTTTTAGCGAGAATGCAGATATTAACGCTTCTCGTAACATTTTAGCGGTGGGACATACCGTTTTGTCTGTCGAGGGAAGATGCGGTAAAGATCGCCCTGTGAAGCAGAAAGCAAGTGAAATCCGTGAGGAAGTCACCTAAGAGCTTTTGCTTTTAGAATCCCCCACTTGAGCTAGTCGAAAGTGGCGGGAGTATGTCAAGACTTGATATAAGTTTTTACACCATGCAGGGCTTTGGCTCTGCGATCTTAAAAATAGATTATTCTGTACAGATTCAATTTTTTGAACTGCACACCGTCATCTTTGTCGAGGCCGAACTCATGTCCCTGTTACGCCGTTGGTTTGATCCAATCCGATCGAGTTGGTTTTACCAGAAACCAATCCGTCAAACGGTGTTATCTATTCAAGATGGGCTGAGTATCCATTTAAGACTGGATGATGTGTACAGCTATCTGGCGGTACAGCAGCTGCCCCAGCTCGAAGAAATTTTAAGTCCGCAGCTCAAGCCGCTGAAAGTAATTATTTCCAGTTCGCATGCAGCCCCCCCAAATCAGATGTCTTTTGATGAATGGCAGCACTACACCCTAAATGATGCCAAGATTCTGTCAAAACAGCATCGTTTCAGTTTTCATGATACGCCGGAATTACCGAGCGCTGAGGCCTTAAAACAGGCTGAACTGATTTTGCGGCATACACCTCTGCGTGGACAAGATTTCCTGTATTTGCTGGAAGATGTTTTCCATATGCTCTGGCAAAAACAGACCGGAAAATTACGAACCCTTTATGCCATGGCCAGTCGTCATCATCAGCCACAGGACTTTCCCGAACGTATTTTTGATCAGACCCCGATTCTGGCCAGCTATTTTAATTTAGGCGGTCGCCAGTATCAGGCAGTCGATGACCTGTTGCGTCTGACCCGGCGTCTGGAGCAGCAAAAACTGCTGACCGGTAATCCGATTTTTATGATCGATCACATTGAATGGCGTGAGCATCTGATCAGTGATGCTGAAGAGCTGAACGAGATCCAGTCGATGGATCCGGAACTGGACTTGTATCTCGCGCTGGAAGATCCGATTTCCTGGCTGCTCCTAGCTTACATCAAGGAAGAACTGGCGGATTATTATAATATCCAGCTGAATGTTTATCCCTTGTCCTATCGTGGACGAGATGACTTTGACTGGAGTCTGGCCACACGTTTATCCAAACGGACTGACGTAGAATTTACCCCGTTCTGCCGACCGACCGAGCAGGCGATCGCGCCAATGGCACAGTTATTTTATAGCTGTCCCGAGGAGCAGCGGATTGAGGCGATGTACCAGATCTTGCAGGCCGTCTGGACCCGTGGTGAAGACCTGTCTTATGCACCCCATTTCAAGCATTTGCAGCAACAGTTAAATATTGTAGATCTGACCCAGGACGATATTCTGGCCAAGCTGCAGGACAATGATATGCTGTGTGAAATGAAGTCGCAGCCGAATTTTCCGGTACTGGAACTGCGCATAGATGATCAAAGTTATACATTTAATAGCTTATATCGGGTCTGGATGATTGAAAGTATTTTCAGTAATGTGTTAGAAGAAAAGTATAAGAGTAATAATCAAACTGAAAGTGAACTGAAAAAACATGGAAAAGATCAAAGCTGAATCACTAGAACATGCACGTCAACAGATCGATGCCATTGATACAGCTTTAGTTGAGCTGATCGCTGCGCGTCAATTTTATGTTGATCAAACCACCCGTTTCAAAAAAACCGAAACCGATTTGCAGTCACCAGAACGTATGGAACAGATTGTAGAAAATGTTAGGGCATTGGCGCAAAAGCAGGGCCTCGATCAGGAGTTTATTGAACATCTATACCGTGAAATGTTCCAATACTTTATTCAACGTGAACTGAAAGAGTTTCGTCCTTAAACGGGCTCATTTCAGTTCAACTACGCCGGACGATCTTCAAGCTATGCAGGAGATCTTGCTGTAGCCATGGCGATTTTTAAGCACAACATCGCCTTTTTGCAAAAATAATTTATCCATAAAAAGCCCATTCAGCCAAGTGCCTAAAGCCTTGCCTGGACGGGCTTTGCACGGTTTTATAGAAATTATGGTAAAAAAAATAAATTGATTTTATTAAATATTTTTACAATGTAAGTTTGATTTAATTTAAAAAGTATATATATTGTATATACATCTTTTGCAAAGCAGTCTTTATTTTGGAGAGATAAGCAATGAGCGAGAAAATCAAAAAAATAAAGACAGGCAAGAAAGATGGACAACTTTTAATTCGTATTCAGAGTACGGAGCGTGATGAATTTATTCGTCTCTGCGAAGAACTGGATACTAGTGCTGCTCGTGAATTAAGAAAATTTATTCGTGGTTTTGTGAAACAACACAAGCCTAACGAATAGCCTTACTAGGGAGTAATACCATGGCTAAGCAAGTTAAATCTTTAAAGCAAGAAATCAAAGCACGTTTGAAAAAGATTTCAAAACATAAAGGCAAATTGAAGCAACTGAAGCAAGCGCTTAAAAAACAGAAATAAGCCAACGCGAATCAATTGCCAGTCACTTAAAACAGTTCATTCTAGACAGACTGTTTTAGGCTACAAAAAAGACCGAACATATATGTTCGGTCTTTTTGCTTGCAACAGGCTGTGCCCAGTCATCGCTGAATTTTATTTTTTATCGACCAGACTGAAGAACCAGTTTAAGAACAGGGCTGCAAACGTTGCCGTACCAATACCACCTAGATTGAAGCTACCAAAAGTCAGGGCAAAATCACCCGTACCTAAAATAATGGTCACCGCAGCCACCATCAGGTTCTTGTTCTGCGAAAAATCGACCTTGTTCTCAATCCAGATTTTGGCACCAGCAATAGTAATCAAACCAAAGACTATAATCGAAGCACCGGTCAGAATCGCCGTTGGAATAGTATGAATCACCGCACCAAACTTAGGCGATAAACCCAGGAACACAGCAAAGACACCCGCGACTGCAAAGATGATGGTCGAGTAAACCCGTGTCACGGCCATTACACCAATGTTTTCACCATAGGTGGTCATACCCGGCGCACCCACACCACCGGCTAAAGTGGTTGCAATACCATCTGCTACAAAGGCTTTACCAATATGCGGATCCAGGTTTTCACCGGTCATCGCGCCTACGGCTTTAATATGGCCCAGATTTTCTGCCACCAGAATCAAGGCAACTGGTGCGATGATCAGCATGGCATTGACTTCAAAGGTCGGTGCATGGAAGGTCGGTAAACCGAACCAGGCTGCTTGCTGGATTGGCAGGAAATTAATCGCAGTGCCATAACCCATGACATTGCTGAGCATGAAATAGATCAGATAGGCCAGTAACAGACCGACCAATAATAGCAGGCGTTGCAGCAGGCCTTTGGTAAAGACGGCAATCGAGCCCATGCACATCACGGTAACGAGAGACATCCACATATTAAAGGTGTTGCCCATGACGCTTTTAACCGTGACTGGAGCAAGGTTCAGGCCAATGATCATCACCACGGCACCGGTCACTACCGGTGGCATCAGCTTTTCGATCCAGCGGGTGCCCGTCGCCATGACCAGAAAGCCCATCAGCGCATAGAAGATGCCACATGCGATAATCCCGCCTGCTGCAACGCCAATATTCGGATTCAGTCCGCCACCACCCGCATAACCAGTTGCTGCGATGACCACACCAATAAAGGCAAAGCTTGAACCTAGATAACTTGGAACCCGGCCACCGGTGATTAAAAAGAACAGGATGGTACAGATCCCTGACATTAAAATTGCCAGGTTTGGATCAAAGCCCATTAAAAAAGGTGCCAGTACGGTTGCGCCAAACATGGCAAAGGCATGCTGTACACCCAAAACTACCGTTTGTGCGGGTGGCAAATACTCTGCGGTACCTACTGGTCGTGCATCGATACTGCCCTCATACGGGCGCCATTTGGGAAACCAACTGGACATAAAATGAGCACTCAAAAGATAAATTGTGCACATCATACTCCGGTTTTTTGGAAGTTTTAATCACTCCTTTCAACTTTTTGTTCAAGTTAATTCATTGACTTTTATTTATTTTTTATCAATTGGTAAATATTTTTAATATAAAAGTAGCGTTAAATCAGTGGATTAATCATATAGCTATGCTTAAAATTCACTCATAAAGATTTGTTATTTTAGTTATAAAAAATACGATGCAGTGAGTGGTTTTGGCCAATTCATGTACAAAAAAAGCACATCACCAGGATGTGCTTTGAATGCGAGGGCGAAAAATCAGCCGGTATTACGTAAACCGGCTGCAATGCCGGCAATGCTGACCATTAAGGCATGATCGACCGGGGTATTTTCAGCCTGCTGCTGTTCCAGATATAAACGGCGACGTTTCATCAGTTCAGCTTGCAGTAAGTGCAGCGGTAACAAATAGGGTTTACGTACTTTCATCGACTGATCCAGTACACCGTTACTGCTCAGGAGTTTCGATTCGCCTTTTAAGCTCAACAGGGTTTGTACAGCATCCTGCAAACGCTGACGCAGTTCTGTTCCCAGAACTTTAAGATCTTCATCCTGAGTCAAATGCGATTCATAATATAGCGCCACATTGGCATCGGCTTTGGACAGTACCATTTCCAGCATATCAATCAGGGTCTGAAAATACGGCCACTCTGCCAGCATCTCATCCAGTACCGTGCGTTGTCCCTGATCCAGTACCGCATTTAATGCAGCACCGGTACCGAGCCAGGCCGGTAACATCAGGCGAATCTGGGTCCAGGCAAAGACCCAGGGAATCGCTCGCAGTGATTCAATCCCACCACTGACTTTACGTTTCGCCGGCCGTGAACCCAGTGGCAGCATTTGCAGTTCAAGTTCTGGCGTGACGGTACGCAGGTATTTCACAAAATGCGGATTTTCCCGGACGGTCTGGCGATAGACCTGCACCGATAGCTCGGTCATTTGATGCATCAAGTCGCGCCATTCCTGTTTGGGTTCAGGTGGCGGGAGTAAGGTCGCTTCCAGTGTTGCAGCGGTATAAATTTCCAGATTCTGCAGGGCGATTTCTTCCAGACCGAATTTGAAACGGATCATTTCGCCCTGTTCAGTCACCCGGATCGCACCTGAAATCGACCCTGGCGGTTGAGAGAAGAGTGCCTGCTGGGTTGGCGCACCGCCACGGCTAATTGAACCGCCACGACCATGGAACAGGGTCAATTGCACGCCATGTTGCTGGGCGATCGCCGTCAATTCTTCTTGGGCACGATACTGTGCCCAGTTGGCCGACATAAAACCGGCATCCTTGGCAGAATCCGAATAACCAATCATCACTTCATGCTTGCCCTGAATATGCTGTTTGTACCAGTGCATATTGAACAGGGTCGACATGGTTGCGGCTGCGCCATCTAGATCTTTCAGGGTTTCAAAGAGAGGGACAACCCGTAGCGCCTGCTTGATGCCGGCTTCTTTCTGTAGCAATAAAACCGCCAGCACATCACTTGGATATTCCGCCATCGAGATGATATAAGCACCCAGAGATTCGCTCGGTTGCTCGGCTAGCGTACGCATGGTGGCAAACACTTCCTGTACATCCGGATGTTCAATCAGGCTGCCTGCTGGCTCATTCAGATGTTTTGGCAGCAACGGACGTTTGCTTTGCAGCTCTTGCAGTAAAAAGTTTTGCCGTGCCTGTTCAGTCCAGGTTTCAAAATTCCCCAGTCCTAAATATTCGGTAATCGCAGAAATCGCCTGACGGTGACGACCCGATTCCTGGCGGATATCTAGTTTTAGCAGTTCGATCCCAAAACTGTTGACCCGGTAAATAAAGTCCAGCAGGCTGCCATTGGCAATTTCGGCCAGATTGCAGTCCATCAGTGAACGGTAGCAGGTCAGGAGCGGTTGTAAAAGTTCATCTTTACTTTTAATCACCAGACTGTCATCGGCATCATTGCCTTTTAATTTTTCTGCCAGCCAGTGACGGGTGGCTTTCAGGCGGGTACGGGTATCACGTAAATATTCACGATAAGGTTCAGGATGGGGCTGGCCCAAGGCTTCAGAAATTTCCGGACTGCATTGCTGAATGGACAGTTCCCAGCGCAGGTTTTCAATATCGCGTACATAAAGGTCGGCTGCTTTCCAGCGCGACAGCCACAGTACTTCCTGAGTAACGGTGTGGGTGACATTCGGGTTGCCATCACGGTCACCACCCATCCATGAGGCAAAACGTACGGGTGCGACATCTAAGGGCAGGTTCTGGCCACATTGTGCTTGGACCATGCCATTGAGTTCGCGGATAAATTTCGGTACTGCATTCCATAAGGTCTGCTCAATAGTGGTAAAGCCCCATTTGGCTTCATCAATCGGAGTTGGGCGATGCTGACGGATTTCATCGGTTTGCCAGGCGGAGCTGATCAGCTGTTTCAGGTCGGCCAGGACTGCCTGACGTTCACGTGGAGTCAGTTTCTGCTGGTCAAATTTGGACAGGGCATTATTGATACCGTCATATTTTTGAATCAGGGTACGGCGGCTGACTTCTGTGGGATGCGCGGTCAGAACCAGTTCAATTTTCAGTTCACAGATTTGCTGATACAGCGTATCGGCAGAAATCTCCTGCTGTTTAAATTTTTCAAATAAAGGCACCAGAGGATTGGGCGATTCTGCAGTGTCATCAAACTCGCTCTGACGGCGACGACGTACCACATGATATTGTTCGGCAATATTGGCAAAGTTTAAAAAGTGGGTAAAGGCGCGGGTCAGCGGCAGGATTTCTGCATCTTCCAGACTCAAAAATAGTTGTTCCAGTTGTTTTTCTGCTTCGACCTGTCCATCGCGAGCGCCTTTGGATAGGGCACGGATCTGCTCGATCTGATTAAACAAATCCTGCCCGGCATGTAATTTTAAGGTTTCCCCAAGCAAATTACCCAGTAAGCGTACGTCTTCGCGTAGTGGTGCATCAATCTGTTGAATCATTTTTTATTCCCTCACATGCATGCTTTGACTATACCGCGACTGCATGACAATCCAAGTCCCCTAGAGACAAAAGTTGCAGAGCATTGGCTGCTTTTTTAGCAAATTTTAGGCCACATATGGTTATCGGTGCTCGATCCTGAGAGAAGGCTTTAATCAGGCAGAGCATATTTCAGCATAAACAGTTCAATGGCCTCGCTAATGATCTGTTGCTGTTCTGCGCTTGAAGGGGGAGGGCTGAGACCCAGCAGGATTTTCTGATGACGGGTTCCGGTCAGCAGGGACACGATCAGCTCGGTCTGTTTTTCTGGAAGATCGACCTGAATAAAGCTGTACTGTTGGGCCAGAGCAAAGAAATCATTCCAGACTGCATCCAGTTTGCTATGCAAGGCCTGATAAAACTGTTCTGCCAGAGGACTTTGCTGCGATGCCAGTTCCATCAGTAGCAGGTCCAGCTTGATCGCTTCTGGTAAATGAATAATATTTAAAGCGCGCTGACAGGCCTGATAAAACTCCTGCGCAAAGTCACTGCTCGGCTGCAAGAGCTGAGGATGTTCATGCAGAATGGCTTCACAGGTATCCTCAATCGCACAGCTAAACAGGGTCGCCTTGTCCTGAAAATGGTTATACACCGTCAGCTTGGTCACACCTGCCTCACGTGCAATCTGGTTCATGCTGGAGGCATGATAGCCATGCGCTAAAAACAGCGCTTTGGCCACACTCAGGATGCGCTGACGCTTTTCCAGATCCTTGGGTCGTCCTACAGGTATTTGCACAATTTTTTCCAAAAAAAGTCACCACGGTCATTGCTTTGAAGCTTGAGTTTTAATTAGTGTACCGGGTGGCATATTAATTAAAAAACAAGCAATTCAATATATCAGCATAGTTTGCCCTAAAAAAGACGATCAGATAAGAGCGAATAAGATGAGCAGGATTTACAGCGTATTGGCTGGCATGGTGGTGCTTTGCAGCGTGACCTTAAGCGGGTGCAGCAAAGATACTGCTGCAGCAGAACAGGAAGTTCCCTTTGTCATGGTGGCCACACCCACCTCTTCACGGCATGAATTAAAAAGTTATGCTGGTGATGTGCAGGCGCGCCAGCAAACGGCGCTGGCATTTCGGGTGGCTGGACAGGTGACCCAGCGCTTCGCCGATGTGGGTGACCAGGTCAAAGTCGGGCAAGTCCTGGCAACTCTGGATGTCAAAGATGCCCAGCTGCAGCTGAATGCAGCACGTGCCCAGCTGGAAAGTGCGCAGTCTGCCACTAAGATTGCTCAGGATGAATTACAACGTTTCAAGCAGTTATTGCCATCCAATGCCGTGAGCCGCTCACAATATGATGCGATCGAAAACCAGTACAAGACCGCCCTGTCAAATCTGAAGCAGGCACAATCCAATTATGATACCGCTAAAAACCAGACTGCTTATAACCAGCTGACTGCCACCAAAGACGGCGTGATCACTGCACGCAATATTGAAACAGGACAGGTGGTCGCAGCCGGGCAAGCGGTATATGAGTTAGCCATTTCCGGTGAGCGTGAAGTGGTGATTGGCGTGCCGGAACAGGCCATTTCAGAGGTCAAGGTCGGACAGCCTGCCACTGTGACTTTATGGTCCAAACCAGAAGAAAAATTTAGTGCCTTTGTCCGTGAAATATCACCAGCCGCAGACCAATCGAGAACATTTAGAGTAAAAGTCTCACTGCGCGAAGGCAATGCTCAGATCCAGCTCGGACAAAGTGCCCGGGTGTTTTTCCAGCACAGCCGGGACAATAGGCTCAGTGTACCGCTGTCCAGTGTCTCAGCCACAGATCAACAAGCCTATGTGATGCTGGTCAAGCCGGATCATACTGTACACAAAGTCCCGGTGACTTTAGGGGCTTATGGTCGCGATAGCGTACCGGTACTCAGTGGCCTGAAAGCGGAAGATTATGTGGTGATTGGCGGCGTACATTTGCTGCGTGACCAGCAAAAAATCAATCCGATTAATCGTGAAAACCGTCCTGTGACCGTTCAGGCAGGGAGTTAAATATGAACTTTAACCTGTCGGAATGGGCCTTAAAGAATAAGGGCCTAGTACTGTATTTTATGATCCTGCTCGGGCTGATTGGCATCGTGTCCTATTCCCAGCTGTCGCAAAGTGAAGATCCGCCGTTTACCTTTAAAGTGATGGTCATTCAGACCTACTGGCCGGGTGCCAGTGCCAAAGAAGTGTCCTTACAGGTCACGGATCGGATTGAAAAGGAACTGATGACCACGGGGCAATATGACCGCATCATGGCCTATTCGCGTCCGGGGGAATCCATGGTGACCTTTATTGCCAAGGATTCTCTGGCTTCGAAAGATGTGGCCGATGTCTGGTATAACGTGCGCAAGAAAGTCAGCGATATCCGGCATGAATTGCCGCAAGGAGTACAAGGCCCATTCTTTAATGATGAATTCGGCGATACCTTTGGCAATATCTATGTGCTCAAAGGCAAAGACTTCGATTATGCGACCCTCAAGGAATACGCCGACCGTTTGCAGCTACAACTGCAACGGGTCAAAGATGTCGCCAAAGTCGATTTAATCGGCCTGCAAGACCAGAAAATCTGGATTGAGATTTCCAATACCAAAGCTATCCAGCTCGGAGTTCCAGTCAGCGCCATTCAGCAGGCTTTGCAGCAGCAAAATGCCATGACCCATGCCGGTTTTTTTGAAACCGGTTCAGACCGGATTCAGGTTCGGGTCAGCGGTGCCTTAAACAGTATTGAAGAATTACAGCAACTGCCACTTTTGATAAATGGCAAAACCATTCAGCTGGGAGATGTCGCTGAGATCTATCGTGGCTTTAGTGATCCGGCCCAACCCCGGATGCGTTTTATGGCTGAAAATGGCATTGGGATTGCCGTGTCCATGCGCAAAGGCGGCGATATTCTGGCACTGGGCAAACATCTGGAACAGGAATTTGCCCGTCTGCAAAAAACCTTGCCCCTCGGCATGGAGTTGCAAAAAGTCTCCGATCAGCCAGTGGCAGTCAAACGCAGCATTAACGAATTTATGAAAGTGCTGGCAGAGGCAGTAATTATTGTGCTGCTGGTCAGTTTCTTCTCGCTGGGTTTTCGTACCGGACTGGTGGTGGCCTTTTCGATTCCGCTAGTATTGGCCATGACCTTTGCCGGCATGCATTTATTTGATGTCGGCCTGCATAAAATTTCCTTGGGTGCCCTGATTCTGGCACTCGGTCTTCTGGTCGATGATGCGATTATTGCCATTGAAATGATGGCGATTAAAATGGAGCAGGGCTATAGCCGGCTTGAAGCGGCAGGCTTTACCTGGAAAACCACTGCCTTTCCAATGCTGACCGGCACCCTGATTACCGCCGCCGGATTTTTACCGATTGCTACAGCAGCATCGAGTACCGGTGAATATACCCGTTCTATTTTTCAGGTGGTCACGATTGCACTGCTGATGTCCTGGATTGC
Source organism: Acinetobacter lwoffii (assembly GCF_024129355.1). GTDB lineage: Bacteria > Pseudomonadota > Gammaproteobacteria > Pseudomonadales > Moraxellaceae > Acinetobacter > Acinetobacter lwoffii_I. The sequence goes on from NZ_JAMXXP010000008.1 coordinate 30,600, forward strand.
CGCGGTGTTATTTGTGCCTTATCTGGGCGATAAATTGCTGCCCAATTTCAACAAAGACTTGATACAAAAAGCGCCGTGGTATCAGCGCCTTTGGGCGCGTTTGCGCAAGCAGCCCGAACCTCAGCCGGTCGTGCATCATGCCGGCGAACAGCATGACCCTTATCAAACCCGGTTTTATCAAGGTTTTCGCCGTTGGGTAAATACCTGCGTGACCTATCGTAAGACCGTGATTACAGCAACGGTAGGAATTTTTATTCTCTCCATTTTAATGTTTAAGCTGGTGCCACAGCAATTTTTCCCGCCCTCGAATCGGGCTGAAATTCTGGTGGATCTCAAACTCGAAGAAGGCGCCTCTCTGAAAGCCACCGAAGCTGCGGTGAAAAAAGTTGAAGCCTTTTTGTCGAAACAGCAGGGCATTGATAACTATGTGGCCTATGTCGGAATTGGTTCTCCGCGTTTCTATTTACCGCTGGATCAGCAGCTGCCGCAAACCAGTTTTGCCCAGTTTGTGGTGCTGGCATCCTCTTTGGAAGATCGTAACGAAATCCGTCAATCCTTGAGTGACCAGATTCGGCTGTTATTACCGGAAGTCCGTACCCGGGTGTCCCTGCTGGAAAATGGCCCTCCAGTCGGTTATCCATTGCAGTTCCGGGTCTCTGGTGAAGATCTGGGACTGGTTCGTGAATGGGCGCAGAAAGTCGCCGCAACCGTGGGCGAAAATCCGAATACCACCAATGTACATCTAGACTGGGGTGAGCCGAGCAAAGTCATCAAACTGGAGATCGATCAGGATCGTGCCCGTCAGTTGGGCGTGACTAGCAGCGAACTGGCCAATGTGCTGAACAGCTCGATTTTGGGGGCCGGCATTGATCAGTATCGGGAAAAGCGTGAACTGATTGAAATCCGTTTACGTGGTGCGCAGGCTGAACGCGTTGATGTCGCTTCTTTAAGCAGTCTGGCGATACCGACGTCACGTGGTACTTCGGTACCGTTGGCACAGCTTGCCAACATTGAATATAGCTTTGAAGAAGGCTTGATCTGGCATCGGAATCGTTTACCGACCATCACTGTGCGTGCCGATATTCGCACGGCCTTACAGCCGGCCACTGTGGTGAATGAATTACACGATTCACTGCACCAACTTCGAGCTGAGTTGCCGAATGGCTATCTGCTGGAAGTCGGCGGTACGGTCGAAGAATCCGCGCGTGGACAGAACTCGGTCAATGCTGGCATGCCTTTATTCCTGGCGGTAGTGATGACCCTGTTAATGATTCAGCTCAAGAGCATCTCACGGGCCTTTATTGTGTTCCTGACCGCGCCTTTAGGCATTATCGGAGTGGTGTTATTCCTGTTACTTTTCAATAAACCTTTCGGTTTTGTGGCCATGCTTGGGACGATTGCGCTTTCTGGAATGATCATGCGAAATTCCCTGATTCTGATTGACCAGATCGAGCAAGATATTCAGGCCGGAGAATCCCCATGGGATGCCATTATCAATGCCACAGTCCGCCGTTGTCGCCCGATTGTATTGACCGCATTGGCCGCAGTTTTAGCCATGATTCCCTTGTCCCGCAGTATTTTTTTCGGGCCGATGGCAGTGGCAATTATGGGTGGTTTAATTGTGGCGACACTTCTGACCCTGTTTTTCCTGCCTGCCTTATATGCACAATGGTTTAAAGTGAAAAAAAGTTTAAATTCTGTTTAAAATTGTCATAATTTCAGGTGCGAAATATTGAAATTTTCAATATAGTAGCAGCTGAGATTTTTATAATTTAAAAAAATAAGTAACTACTGCATTGGCCGAACTGCCAATCCGGTAATGAGGTTAAACCAACATGACTCAAACTACATTAACCAAGATGCGACGTTCCGTAGCGATGGCTTATGTCTTCATGTTTTTGGCCTTATTTACGCTATTTAGTGGACTTTTTGCCTACTGGTTGGCCCGTAAAGTGACACAAGTCGATTATGCCGAAGTCTGGTTACAGGCGCAGGCCTTGTGGATCATGCGAAATATCGTGATTTATACCATTTTGGCGCTCTTTGCTGCGCTGTGGTTTATTCCGCTGTTTTTCTTTGCCTGGGACAGCCAGTTATGGGTCAAAGCCTGTGTCGTGACCGGGGTGATTTTCAGCTTTATTGCCTTTATTTTCCTGCTCAATGCCTGGTTTAAAGGCCTGCATAAATTCTCTCAAAATAAAGCTGTGTTCTAAAGCATATAATTTTTTTCATATTTCCCCTTGTAAAATCAGGTTTGACCCCAATTTCAGACCTCAGTTGAATATTAAACAAAATTCCGTGAGGAGCATCGCCAGACATGGCTAAACGTGATTATTATGAGGTTTTGGGCGTCGCTAAAACCGCTAGTGATGATGAAATCAAAAAAGCCTACCGTAAGTTGGCGATGAAATATCATCCAGACCGTAACCCGGACAATGCTGAAGCTGAAGATAAATTTAAAGAAGCAGCAGAAGCCTATGAAGTGCTGTCTGATGGTGAAAAGCGCAGCATGTACGACCGTATGGGCCATCAGGCCTTTGAAGGGGGTATGGGCGGCGGTGGCGGCTTCGGCGGTGGTTTCAGCGCAGAAGATATTTTCAGCCAGTTCGGTGATATTTTCGGTGGTGCTTTCGGCGGCGGTGGTGGTCGTGGCCAGCAACGCGCGCGCCGTGGTTCTGACTTACGCTATGTGATGGAACTGACCCTGGAAGAAGCGGTCAAAGGCGTCAAGAAAACCATTACCTTTACTGCACCGGCACCGTGTGATGCCTGTGATGGTAAGGGTTCAAAAAATCCAAATGATGTGGAAACCTGCCGTACCTGTCATGGTGCCGGTCAAGTGCGTATGCAGCAAGGTTTCTTCTCGGTACAGCAAACCTGTAGCACCTGTCGTGGTCAGGGCAAGATCATCAAGAACCCATGTAATAAATGTCATGGTTCGGGTGTGTCGGATCGTCAGCAAACTCTGGAAGTCACTATTCCTGCAGGTGTCGACAATGGCGACCGCGTACGCTTGACTGGTAAGGGTGAAGCAATCCGTGACGGTCAGTCAGGTGACTTGTACGTAGAAGTGGTGGTGCGTGAGCACGAAATCTTCCAGCGTGATGGTGCTGACCTGTATATGGATGTGCCGGTTTCAATCGCCGATGCAGCCTTAGGTAAGGAAGTTCAGATTCCTACGCTGGATGGCCGTGTTAGTCTGAAAATTCCGGAAGGTACGCAAACAGGTAAACTGTTCCGCTTACGTGGTAAGGGTGTTAAACCGGTACGTACCAGCATGCAAGGTGACTTGCTGTGCCGTATTGTGGTGGAAACTCCAGTGAATTTAACTGCACGTCAACGTGAATTGTTGAAAGAACTGCAAGAAACCATGGATGGTGAAGACAGCAAATCCTCACCAAAGAAAAAATCATTCTTTGATCGCTTGTTTGATTAATTGAGTGAAAGTAAAAAAGGACGCTGAGGCGTCCTTTTTTATTATGTAGATAAGATACTCTAGATTAGAAGATGCTATTTATTGTTTGATAGGTATCGCTTAAACATAAAAACCGCCTAAAAAGCGGTTTCTGTTTTTATATTTGATTATCTAAATAGAAAGTATGAGTCCAAATTTGGAGGGTGATAGATATTTTGTAATTGAGAAAAAAGCATCATTCCCGAAATTAAAAAGGCCAATATTATTATTACAGAGCTATATAATCGCATTCATTACTTATCAAATTTACCAGTACAGCAGATTACTCTTATTTTGTTATCATGACAATGAAAGCTTAATCTTATTGAAATCACTATGAATTTTTAGAATTTTATTTTTCAATAAATAAAATAAATATATATATAAGAAAACTTGATTAATTAAATTTTTCGTGTATAGTTAACTTAACTAGAAAAAAGTCTTGTTTCGGTAAATCTTCTTTAAGTATCGTAGTTTTAGTCATAATCCTTCGTTTTTTTTCAGATTTTAAGTCTCATTCTTTATTATTTCAAAGTTATATTCAGTCAATAAATTGACTAAAAATTATTAAAAAATTAGTAGGATATATTATGTCAAACTCAAATGTTGTTAAAGGTACTGTAAAGTGGTTCAACGAAACTAAAGGTTTTGGTTTTATTCAACAAGAATCAGGTCCAGATGTTTTTGCTCATTTCAGCGAAATCGCCAGTTCAGGTTTTAAAACCTTAATGGAAGGCCAACTGGTTGAATTCAGTGTAGCTCAAGGTCAAAAAGGACCGAATGCTGTAAATATTGTTGCTATCTAAGCAAGAATAAACAGTAAAAAAAAGCACTTAATAAGTGCTTTTTTTATCGTTCAAAATTTAATTTTAAGTTATTTTCAAAATTGGAAAAATCTTTAGAAAAACAGGATTCAAGTTGTTAAAAATAAATGATTTAATTGCAAAATCTAAAAATGGTACTGAAATTATTGTTTCGTTAATTCCTCTCAATAAAATGCAAAATACACGTCAGGGTTTAAAAAGAATTGAAGTGGGTAAAAGAGTTCTTCTTTCCTCTGGAGTTGAGGTGGATTTAAACTTAGATGGTCGTAAATTCTATACTTCTCTAAATCAATTATTTAAGCTAAATCATAAAGTTATTTAAAGATAAAATTAACAAACATCAAATTTTTAGTGGATATTTTGCCACTTTAACTATTATTAAAGGTATAGATATGCTTAAACAAAGTATCAGTGTAAAGGATCAGTTTGGGGCTCAACAGGCTATTCAAGCAACAGTCGATCATCATTTTTCTAAAACACAATCTCATTCCAATATAAAACATATCACTGTAGATGGTGAAGATATTCGTCCCAGTTTTGAAATGTGCTTTCAAAGTACCTTAAGTGGAAAAATTTTCAAAATCGTATAGATCATTCCTAAGTGACTTAGGTTCATCGCTTCAGTGAGAGATAAGCTGAGCTGAATTGAAAGACAATAAAAACTCTAGACGATCCTAATCTGCCCCCGAAGCTTGAATGTTCTTCATCTGATTTGAAAGCTGCTTTTTGAAGAGGGTTAGGTTCATGCGTGCTATTGATCCATATCCGACGACCTGGATGAGATCTAGCCCATAATTCCAAAGACCGGATTGAAACTCTTATCAATATCAGTGATTTCGATCTTTGAGTATTTTCATTGATTTTTATGCAATGCATCTTAGTGTTATTCCACAGTTTTGCTATAGTAAGAGCAATTTTGGATCAACATCAGGACTATGTTATGTCAGCTACACCACGCATTGGGATCTTGGGTGCAGGCGGTCGTATGGGGCGTATCCTTATTCAGGCTGTGCATGAAGCAGGTTATCAATTGGCGGCTGCGGTAGAACGCCCTGAAAGTACACTATTAGGCGCAGATGCTGGCGAACTTGCCGGAATTGGCGCAACAGGTGTTAAGGTCGTGGGTAGCCTTACCGATGTAGTCAAAGACTGTGATGTCGTGATTGATTTCACTGCGCCAGCAGCGACCGTCAATCATCTGAAAATCTGCCGTGAAGCCGGTGTTGCCATCGTGATTGGTACGACGGGTATGAATGACGAGCAAAAAGCCTATCTCGATCAATCTGCGACAGAAACTCCTGTAGTTTATGCAGCAAACTATTCAGTGGGTGTGAACGTCTCGATCAAACTGCTTGAACTGGCCTCTAAAGTTTTTGGTGATACGGTTGATATCGAAGTGATTGAAGCACATCACCGTCATAAAGTAGATGCGCCATCGGGTACAGCTTTGATGTGGGGTGAGGCGATTGCGGAAACTTTGGGTCGTGACTTAAAAGAAGATGCAGTGTATTGCCGTGAAGGTCATACTGGTCCGCGTGAGCGTAAGAGTATTGGCTTCCAGACCATTCGCGGTGGCGATATTGTCGGTGAACATACTGCAATGTTTATTGCCGATGGGGAATGTGTGGAAATTACTCATAAAGCGACTAACCGCATGAACTTTGCTTCTGGTGCGGTACGTGCTGCAGCTTGGGTCGTCGGCCGTGAAGCGCGTAAATATGATATGAAGGACGTGCTTGGTTTTAACGATATTCAGGTTTAAAACCGAGTCAAAATCATTTATAAAAAAGTATAAAACTAAAATAAGACGAATAAAAAATGCAAAAAATGATTTTCCTGCTCTGTGCAGTGGCGCTTGGTGCCATTGCGCAGGCAAAACCTGTTGAGAAGCCTAAACTCAGTATTCATAAAAACAATATCAAGGTCTGGACCTACCAGAATGAGCAAAACTCGGTCTTTCTCTATAAAGCTGAAACCACCTATACCGCGCCCATTGAAAATGCTGTGTCCCTGATTCTGAATGTCACACATGCAGTGCAATGGGTTCCCTATATGGGTAGCATCAAGATCCTGTCCCGCGATGATAAAAAAGGTGACTTTACCCTGTATATGGTGCTGGATTTTCCATTTCCCTTAAAAGACCGTGACCTGATTGTACAGAGCAAGATGATCAAGGAAGCCAATGGCCAGATCACCATCAAGAATAAAGCCATCCAAAGTGGCTATCCTTTAAATCCGGATTATGTGCGTTTAACCGATTATCAGGGCGACTGGACTTTTCAGAAACTAGCCAATAACAAGGTCAAGGTTTCAACCTATGGTTATGCCAATCCGGAAGGTTCCATTCCTTTGACCTTCGTAAATATGTTCGTGCAACAACAACCTTATCAGATGCTGCAGAAAATGAAGACCGAGCTGGCCAAGCCTTCACCTATTGCGGTCTTGCCTGAAGCCCTGCATTGACATCCTCACATCCCTAAAACGGAGGTGATTCCTACTGCTAGACGCTTATGCCCAAGCGCAAGTATGTTCTTAGCAGAATTTAAATCACGTTGATTTAAACTACCGCATTCACATTCCCATACTCTTATTCGCAAATCTGCTCTACCTTTCGGACTGCTTGCGGTGATCTCACCACAGCACGAACAGATTTGGGTTGTGAACCTCTCACTCACTTCTTCAAACAATACCCCTGCGTTCTCGCATTTATACTTGAGCATTGTTTTAAGTGCTGAAAACCCTGTATCTAAAACCGATTTTGCCATTTTGGTTTTTACAAGTTTCTTGGCACTCAGATCACCAACAATAATCAATGCATTTTCTTTCACAAGCATGGTGCTTGCTTTGTGCAAATAGTCTTTTCGACAATTCGCAATCTTGGCGTGAAATGTACGTACACGTTTTTTATTTTTTGCTCTTTGAGCAATCCCTAATTTCTGCTCGTATTTTTGATAGAACTTGGGATTTGAAATGACCGTACCATCTGAACAGGTAGCAATGTCTTTTAGACCAAGATCAATACCAATCGCTTGAGTTACAGTTGGTTTGTCTTGCTTGGGTGAATCGACAACAAGGCACACGTACCAGCGCCCACGACTATCCTCAACGAATGAGCCTGTTCTAACACTGTATTTACTTATACCGTAGCTATCCCACAGTTTGAATTGATACTTGCCATATTGCACATATCCATCAGCATATTTAATCGCTACTTTTTTAAATGGTATCCAACCAAGTGAACGTCTTGCCGACTTCTTATTACTTACACGCCATTTCAGCTTTGCTTTCTTGTGCTGTCTTCTTTTATTAACATATTCTTCTGTTATCCCTTGTACTGTTTGACTATGCAAACCACACAGTTTTGAAGTTCCTTTTGTGTATTTAGTCATATCAAATGCTGAGAAAAAGTCACCTGTTCTTGTAAGGTGTTTGAAACTTAAATCATTCACATAATTCCAGACAAAGTTCACCTCGGATGCTAACTGATTTAGCACCTTGCAATGTTTGTCTTTTATGCGTAATTTAAGTGTTTTCATAGGCTTATATTAGCTCATGTTAAATTAAAATTATTGATTCTTAAAAATTAAACGACATTTCATGTCGTGTCTCTTATATCTCTGACCTGAAAGACAGCATTTTACGCTCCATTTGATAAAAAAGACCCAATTGCTGTAATGCTGATCAGTTAAGGAATTTAGAAATAGTTTCTTTAACTTTTCAGTCGTTCACGAGAAATTTTTAACTTTTTAAATCAAATATTTGCAATATCATTTGTTACTTTGGTTTCGCTCAAATGATAAGCGGAGCTTCGCCGGGAAGGCATCTTGCAGAGCAATAGTCCTCCCCACAAAACTCGTCAGCCAGCATCCATTAGTAAATTTGTCGTAGAAACAATCATTTTTTAATCTTGCGGTGCAATACACCTCATGTCTCAAACAGTTGCGGATGACTTTTCTACCTATCAAGTATGATCATGAATTTAAAAAAGAAAATGCCAGTCAATTTCTTAACTGACTGGCATTGCCCAATTGCTGGGTCTTTTTAACGGCTAAAAATAGGCAGGATTTAAGCTGTAAGATCCGCTTTAAGTACAATCCGGTAACGAGCTTTGCCAGAATGCAGATGTTCAATCGCCTGATTCAGCTGTGACATTGGGAAAACTTCAATTTGTGGGGCAATATTTTTACGTGCAGCAAATTGGAGTAACTGACGTAATGCCGCCGGTGACCCTGTCGGTGAACCGGTGACTGATTTAGCTCCGCCAATCAGCATGCCAGCCGGAATCTGCATCGGCTCAAGTGGTAAACCTAGCATATGCACAGTGCCATTCGGCGCCAAAGTTGCCAGATAAGCCTGCCAGTTCAAGGTGACATTGACAGTACTCAGTAATAAATCAAACTTGCCACGCTGGGCTTTTAATGCAGCGACATCACGACTGTTCACCACATGGTCAGCGCCCATGGCTTTCAGCTCATCGGTTTTATCCAGATTTGAAGTGAAAGCGGTAATCTCGCAGCCCCAAGCTTTGAGCAGTTTAATTGCGATATGACCCAGACCCCCAATCCCGATCACGCCAACATGATGAATAGCCTGAATCTGGTGTTTCAGAATCGGATCGAATACGGTAATCCCGCCACAGAGCAGAGGGCCGGCACTTTCAGGATCCAGATCTTCAGGCAGGGGAATGACCCATTGCCAGCCAGCACGGACCTTGTCGGCAAAACCACCGGCATGTCCGACAATAGTCGCCACTTGGCCGCCAGTACAGAGTACCTGCTGACCTGAAATACACGGATCGCAATACTGGCAGCTTTCCGCAGTCCAGCCAATGCCAACCCGTTGTCCCACTTTCAGGCCTTTGGCTTCGCCACCCAGTTGCGTGATGATGCCGATAATCTCGTGTCCAGCCACGACCGGATAAACGGATGAACCCCAGTCATTATTGAGGACTGAAATATCAGAATGACACAGGCCACAGTATTCTACTTTGACTTCGACCTGATGTGGCTGTAGTTCACCAGCATCGAATTGATAGGGTTCGAGTGCAGCACCTGCTGACATTGCAGCATAAGCGTGGATAATATTATTCGACATAAATTCAGCTCTTCTTTGAATGGGAATATATTGTTTTAAAGTGACAATGATTTTCGTGATCATCGACCATACCGACGGCCTGCATAAAGGCATAGCAAATGGTGGGTCCGACAAATTTAAAACCGGCCTTTTTTAAGGCTTTTGACATGATCTGGCTTTCGATAGTCTGTGCCGCTGCCTGACGATAATCCGCAACATCATTATTCAGTCGTGGTTGCTGGGCAAAAGACCATAGCCATTGCCCTACATTGATGTCTTGCTGTTGCAGCTTGAGCCATGCTTGGGCATTCTCGCGAATGGCATGCAGCTTGCCACGATGACGGATCAGGCGGGCATCCTTAAGCTTGAGTTCGAGTTGTTGATCTGTAAGTGCTGCAATCGACTGAATGGAATATTGAAAAAAATGTTCACGATACGCTTCACGTTTTCTGAGTACGGTAATCCAGGCTAGACCGGCCTGCTGTCCTTCCAGACACAGCATTTCAAACAGGCGATTTTCATCCAGCAGGGCTTGTCCCCATTCCTGATCATGATAGGTGATATACAGCGGATCATTGGAGCACCAGCCACAGCGTTGCAGAGTCATGCCATGCTCCTTGTTTTTATGGTTTTATAATTTAAACACAGCCCATTGATCCTGCTGATTGTCCCAGTACGACAGTTCAGCCTGATCCAGATCGCTAAATTGAATCCACATGTCTTTACCACTTTTGTCGGTATAACCGGTACTGATCAGCAGCGCATCTTCGGTAATTTCCATCACCCAGCCCTGGTAGCTTTGACCATTCAGCACGATTTTTTGTTGATTGCCTGATTCAGCAAATTCTACCAGACGGTTGATCAACGTTTCTGACATGTAAATATCCTAAAATTAACGTAAATAGGGGTAGGGGTTGACCACACCGCGCCCCTTGCCCTGTAAATAAATACCATAATGCAGATGTGGTGCAGTATGTCGGGCATTACCGCTATTGCCGACATAGCCGATGAGCTGGCCTTTTTTGACAGCATCACCTACTTTCAGGCCGCGTTTATGTCCATCCAGATGTGCATAATAATGCCAGGAGCCGCCCGGACCGAGAATCCAGACTACTTTACCACCCAAATTGTTATTGCGTAAATCTGCAATCAGACCTTCTGTGGCACTAAAGACTTTGGTTCCACGTGGAGCCATGATATCAATGCCCTCATGCAAACGTCCGCGACTGCGCGACGCCCCCCAGGTATCCTGTAATTCACGTGCCTGTACACGTGCCACCGGGATGGGCAGTGAAGAAGGCATTCGCTTATTTTGCAGTTTTTGTACCAGTAGCGGATTTAACTGTGCAGAAGAAGGTTGTTTCGGCGTACTGCTACAGGCGGTCAGTAATATGGCAATCAAAGCCACCCAGGTCAAAGCAAGGTATTGGCGCACGCTATTCATCCTTAAATATTGGCAATGCTCATTCTGAGCTGATCGATATGATGCTTTGTCCAGACTATGTCATAGGTTAACGGCAGAGATCAATTTTTTCATTGCTGTCGGCAGACCGCAATCAATGGCTGTCTCTGGACGCATCCAGTTGCCTTGCAGTTCAATCGCCAAATGTTCCTGCTGATCCTGATCCACTGCGAAAACGGTTGCTTCAAGCTGCCAGGTGAAGTGGGTGAAACTGTGGCTGATCTGGACTTTTTTGAGGATATTTTTCAGGCCAAGCTGCTGACATTGCTGTTCGAATTCATGGGCATTTTCAATAATTGGCAAACACCAGAGTCCGCCCCACAGGCCACTGTTGGGTCGTTGTTGCCACAGCCATTCATTAGAGGACTGAATCAATAATACTTGTGCTGAGCGCACTGGCACCGGTTTTTTGGCTTTCTTGAATGGTAATTCATTTTCCAGACCTTGCTGATGTGCTTTGCAATGTTGCTGCATCGGACAATATAGGCACAGTGGTTTTTTCGGAGTGCAGACCGTAGCACCGAGATCCATAATCGCCTGGGTATAATCATGATTACGTTCGACCGGACATAATTCTTCAGCCAGTTGCCATAAAGCACGTTCATGAATGGGTTTGGACAGATCATCTTCAATTGCGAAGAAACGCGACAACACCCGTTTGACATTGCCATCCATGATCACGCCGTATTGGCGTAAACCCAGTGACATTAAGGCACCAGCGGTGGAACGGCCGATCCCCGGCAAGGCAATCCATTGTTCCAGGGTTTGAGGAAACTGCTGCTGTGCTGTCACCATGCCGGCAGCTTTGTGCAGGTTACGGGCACGGGCATAATAGCCCAGTCCTGCCCAGTAAGGCGCGACCTCATCCCAAGACGCTTGACCTAAGTCCTGAACGGTCGGAAAACGCTGAATAAAGCGTTCATAATATTGCAGCACAGTTTTGACCTGGGTTTGTTGCAACATGATTTCAGAGACCCAGACTTTGTAGGGATCATCTGTCACCTGCCAGGGCAAGTCATGACGACCATGCACATCAAACCATTCTAACAGGGCATCTGAAAATACAAACATGGATAAATAGCAACTGAATAAGCAGCAGCCATTATAGCGGAATCGGCAGGCCTGAAATGTGAAAAGTAGATAAAAACTGCGGAGTAGTGTGTATGGATATCGGCTTAATAACACAAACAATAAATGCTCCGAAGAGCATTTATTTTAAAACAGCAAAGATTTAGTCGCTAATCCCCCAACGTTCATCCAGCTTCAATACTTTGTCTTTATAGCGCGGAATAATATGAATATGCAGATGTTCGCCCTTTTCCTGAAACACTTCGCCATCAATAAAACCGACATGGAAACCGGCGGGCTGGTAACGTAAATTGAGCTCATTACGTGCCTGTTCGAGCAAAGACATCAGGCTTTTACGTTCTTTGTCCGTCACTTCAAAAAATGAAGCCACATGCCGGAGTGGAATCACTACACAGTGACCTTCGGATAATGAATTCGGTTCAGGCAGCACCACACCATAATCATTTTTAGCAATGACATCATATTCGTCATAGTTACAGTAAAGGCAGTTGGTTTCAGCCATAGTCAGCATTCTCCTCTGGTAGGATTTATCGTTCTTTTCTTCAATGATTCTTTAAAGTGCTCAGCTTGATTTCAAGTCGAGCACTTATATCTATTTAAGCCAAATGACGTTCCAATAAGGCATACATCGCCGCCAAGCTTTTTTGTTCCGCTTCAGCATTGTAACCAAGATCCACGCCATTGGCTTTGGCCCGTTCGTCGGCGAGCGGGTTGCTAAAGCCATGTTTGGCATCTTCAAAGACAATCACCTCATGCTCGACGTTGGCCGCATGCATTTCTTCACGGAAACTGGCGACATCATCTAAGGTGACCATGCTGTCTAGCTCACCGTGCAAGACTAGAATTTCGGCCTGAACCTGACCTTCTTGAGCCGGTGCTTTGGCAGCAAGTGTCCCGTGGAAGGTGGTCACTGCTTTTAAAGGGGCATTGGCACGCGCCAGATCCAGCACTACTTTACCGCCGTAACAAAAACCGATGGCAGCAAGTTTCTCTGCATTGACTTCATCCTGTGCTGCCAAGGTATTTAAAGCTGCTGTCGCACGATCAACGATGGTGTCCGGATCTTCAAAGGTCTGCATCATCCACTGGTAGGCCTGATCAGAATGGGTGGTCACTTTTTTGTCACCATACATGTCAATTGCCAAGGCCGCATAGCCATGTTCTGCAAGTTCGCGAGCACGCTGTTCGGTATATTCATTACGACCCCACCATTCTGGTGCGACCAGCACACCTGCAAGGGGTGTATCTGTTTCTGGAGCGGCAAAATAGCCAATCAATGCGCTACCATCCGGCGCAGTATAATGAATTTCACGGGTCTTGATTGCTGCCATGCTGACGTCCTCTATTCTTGTTGAACCGTTTAATTAACATATAACATAGCAAAACTGATCTGAATGTGACATGAAAACATTCGATTAATTATGCTTCATCCATATAAAAAAGAGAGGCCGCTATCGCGCCTCTCTGATTGAATATTTAAAAAAACAGTATTGATTACTTCATAATTTCCAGTAATTCCACATCAAAAATTAAGGTACTGTTTGGCTCAATCACATCACCTGAACCAATTTGTCCATAGGCCAGTTCTGCAGGAATGAAGAAGCGGTATTTGGCACCTTCTTTCATCAGTTGCAGGCCTTCAGTCCAACCGGTAATCACTTGGGTGGTACGGAAGACCACAGGCTGATTACGGGCAATTGAACTGTCAAAAACCGTGCCATCAATCAAACGGCCTTCATAATGTACGCGGACATTGCTATCGGCTTTTGGCGATTTGCCTTTGCCTTCCTGAAGAATCTGATATTGCAGGCCAGATTTAGTCGTTTTTATCCCTGCTTTTTTGGCATTTTCTGTCAGAAAAGCCTGACCGATTTTGGTGTTTTCTTCAGCTTTTTGTTTTAATTCAATCAGCTCTTTGGCTTCACTTTGACGTTTAAACTGGGTCAGCACTCGAGCCATGTCTTCTTCAGTTAAAGTGGATTGTTTTCCGGCAGCAGCAGCTTTTAAACCTGCACTGAAAGCATCCAGATCAATCCCTTGCAAAGAGTCGGCATTACTTTTTCCCATCAGATAACCAAAGCTATAACCGACCTGTTCAGCTTCCGGGCTTTTATTGGTCACATCTTTGGCAAGCAGATTGCCAGAACTTAGCAGTAAAACCATCAAGCTTATTTGTATTTTCATATTTATTCTCAAAATAAAGGAGAGCGCATTGCTCTCCTTATTTATAGATTATTTGACTTCAATGAGTTCCACATCAAAAATCAAAGTACTGTGTGGAGGAATCGTCCCTGGCACGCCTTGTTCACCATAACCAAGTTGAGATGGGATATACAGGGTCGCTTTACCGCCTTCTTTCATCAGTTGCAGACCTTCAGTCCAGCCTGGAATCACTTGATTGAGTGGAAACTCAATCGGCTCGCCACGTTCAACCGAACTGTCAAATACAGTACCATCCACCAGTTTGCCGGTGTAATGGACTTTCACGATTGAAGAAGCAGCTGGCTGTTTGCCCGTGCCTTCTTTAGTCACTAGGTATTGCAAACCGGAAGCTGTGGTTTTTACCCCCGCTTTTTTGGCATTTTCTGTCAGGAAACTGTCACTCGATGCTTGTGCCTGTTTAGTGCTATCAAGTTGCTTTTGCTGCATTTCTTTCTGGAACTGTTCGTAAGCTGCCTGTAATTCTTCTTCAGTATACGCCGGTTCAGTACGCGCATGTCCTTCACGTACGCCTGTCACAAAGCTATTAATATCGAGTTCAGGTGGGGTTTGATGAGCCACTTCATAACCGAGAGCATAGCTGATTTTAGAAACAGCAGAGGCATCTTTAGATGCTTTAGTCGTTTGAGCAGCTGGGTTTTGAGTTGCATAGTAAACAGGTACTAGCGCGGCACCGCCTAGAAGAACAGCGACAGCAATCGGTAAGGCCTTGCTCATGTATTATTCCAATCTAATGTTATCGTTGAGGTTCATTCCATCTTAGCAGAAAATTTTGAGAAATCTTGCAGAATGGGTGGTTTTTTAGCAAGCAAATATCGCAGTTTGGTAGAGCTTTAAAAAAATAAAAAAACCAGCAATGGCTGGTTTTTTTATTCAAAAAGATCAACTGGTTTTTGTTTTGGTTTTATAGCTATAAGTATAATCATAGCTATAACTACCACCTGCTGAACGCTGGATATCATTCAGGATAAAGCCATTTACGGTACTTCCCGCTTGTTTAAAACGGTTCACTGTCAGTGCCAATTCCTTCATTTGTGTTTTTGCATAGCGGGCCACCACCAGATTGAGTCCGACATATCGGGACACGATGATCGCATCCGTGACCGCCAGGACAGGAGGCGTATCAATTATAATATGATCATAGTGTGGCGTCAGGTGTTGCAGTAATTCCTGAAACCGTACCGAATTGAGAAGTTCGGATGGATTGACTGGATTTTCACCACAGGTGATGACGCTGAGGTTTGCTACATTGGTGCTTTGCACCATCTGTTCCAAGGTAATTTGCTCATTCAGGTATTCAGTTAATCCATATTGATTATCCAAATCAAAATATTTGTGTATATGACCACGACGCAAGTCCGCATCAATGATCAATACGCGTTTATGTTTTTCTGCCATGATGACTGCCAGATTGCTGGAAACAAATGATTTTCCAACTCTAGGCGCTGGACCCGAGATCATAATAATATTATTTTTGGCCTGAGACAGAGCGAAATGGCTTGCTGTCCGGATGCTGCGCAAGCTTTCGATCGCCATATCATCACTATGTTTAAGGGCTAATAAGAAAGGCAGTTTTTTCTTTTTCAGCAGTTTCAGTCCCGGTTTCTGAACAGGGGAGTGTGCAATATTGGCATAGACGGGAAGATCCAGCTGGTATTCTATTTGGCTACTATCTTTCACTCCAGAACGGAACATATTGCGGAATAATGCCACCAGAATTCCCAAGAAAGTACCGAAGCAAAAAGTTAAGAACAGAATTAATGGCTGTTTCTGTTTAATCACGTCAATCGGTTCAAGCGCAGTATCAATAACATGTACATTGCCAATCTCGCCGGCTTTGGCAATTCGCAGTTGTTGGTAGGAATTGACCAAATTGGTATACAGTTGTTGTTTGACTTCGACTTCACGAGACAGTTGTAAATACTGGCGTTGTATTTCTGGAAGATTTTTAAGTGTCGTATTGAGCTCACGAATCTTGCCATTAATCACACGAAGTTGAGCAGTAACTTCTCGCATGGTCGGATGTGCTGCTGCATATTTGGCGCCTATTTCCGCCTGTCTCTGTTCGAGTAGAGCTCGTTGTGTTTCTAAAGTCACACTTTGATTTAAATATAATTCTGACTCCCGGGTGATGTCGACAGTATTATGCTGTTGACGGAATTGGTTAAAGACCCGCTCTGCATCATCCAGCTGTTTTCTTAAATCCGGTAATTGAGCATCCAAGAAAGCGAGGGTCTGAGCAGTTTCTGCCGAACGACGGGTAATATTATTTTGGCTATAAATTGCCAAAATAGTATTCAGAACTTTGGTAATGTGCTGTTTGTCATGACCTTGGTAGCGAAGCTGCAAAATCCCGCTAAGTTCGCCTTTTTCTACAATTGAATAATTGGCAAGAATAGAATCAATCGCTGAGGGTAAAGAGAGCTTTTGCACCTGATAACTGCTATCTAGCGGATCCTGAGTAAAGATCGCGATTTTCCAGTCGCCCTGCGCAGTCTTGAATTGTACTGGCTGGTTCAGTGCACCCTTGAAAATGGTTTCTTCTGTCACAGGATTGATTAGACTAAAGCCCTGTTGTTGAAATTGCAGTAGCAGATTTTTATCCAAATAGGCGGCAGGAACTTCAAACTGTCGAATGTCGAAGCTTTTTTGACCCTCTTTAAAGCGTACAGTTTCAGGCTGATATTCGGTTTGATAATTTATCCCTTGAAATAGTCGCTTAACAAAAGTGTCTTCAGTACTGGTAATCTGAAGATCTAAATTTAAGCGATTAATTACTGATTCCAGAATATTGCGTGATTTTAATACCTCAACTTCAGCATTAGATGAAGACATTTGCCCAATGACACTTGAAAGGTTACCCAATAAAGCAGCTGAGGCACCTCTACTTTCTTCGACCTGGACGATGGCATCGACCTTATAATTAATCGCTGCAGTGCGTAAATAGAGCAGGACAGCAAGCACGCTGAGCAAGGCACATACGAGGATAAGTTTCCATTGCGCAAACAAGGAAAATAACACCCCTTTTAGGTCAATCATATTTTCGGTATTGTTATTTTTGTTCATAATTTTGCTTTCTAAAAGTTTAAAAGTGATTTTTCCAGTCGATGACGTCGTGTTGAATTAAATTACAGAACTTCATCAAAGACCTGCTGCCCCTGCAAAAATGAATCCCAAATATGCTGGCTTTATTGTTCCCTCATAAAAAATCTAGTCTGGTAAAACCAGATATTTTTATGATGATCAGGATAAGATTATTTTTATTCAATCTGCTTCATATTTAGTGTTGAACTACATGGAGTTGCAGGCAGATCCCATGCTATTACGTAAAAAATGCTGTCTTGTGATCAGCGCTGAGCATTACTTCAGCCATCTATATTTATAGATTTAATCTACAAATACGGGCAGATCTCGTTAATAAACATTCAGTCATTAATCGATGGTTAATATTTTCAAAACAGCTCCCCAAAATCTTTTTAATATGCATAGCTGAACTACCTGCTAGCGTATAGCTGTACCAGCAACATTTGAAAATGGAAGAATCTGGCTAACCACTCGTTCCCAACGAGTCAGGCCTGTGGCATCTACATAGACAATATCATTGCTGTGCATTTTGAACTTTTTGGCCAAGCCAAAATCTCCAAGATTTTTTAAACTTAAATGATATATTTCAGTCATCTGATTATTTGAATTGTCACGTAAGACGTAAATTCGACTAGCACTGGCTGAATAGGGATTAATCCCTTCACTTTCACCGAGAACATCCGCGAGAGTCATCCCCTGGTCACGTATGGGTAAGGGGGTATTCGTGCCTGCTTCACCCATGACATAGATTTTCTGATTTTCACGAGGACTGATATACAGGGTGTCATTGGGTTGAATTAACAGCTTATGTAATGAATATCCTGCCTTTTCTAATGCAATTGTATTGAGGTCATAAGCCACACCCTGACGCACCAATTGAATAGAGCTAGAGTTACCTTGCTCGTTAATGCCGCCGGCCAGACCCAGTGCTGTATAAACGCTCACGGGCTGATCAGACAAATAAAACTGCCCAGCTGATTTCACATTACCCACCACTGAATAACGCTGTCCCTGATAAGAAAGTACTCTCACCACCACATCTGGATTGTTTAAATAAGGAATTAATAGTCGGCGTACTTCCCGATTAACCTCCGGAAGGGTTTTCCCTACTGTTTTATAGCGTCCAATTAATGGAAAATGGATATAACCATTTCGGTCAATTTGATAACCATTGGTATTATCAGTTGCTGTTGGAACTGCACTAATTTCCGGGTAGGCCCATAATTGAAAGGATAAAATATCACCTGGATTCAAACGATAATCCTGCATTTCATGCTGAAATAAAGGTGCGTAATGATTCAGGTTTTGAGTTTGGGCTGACTGCACTGCAGGTAGATTGTCCTGAGTCAATTTTACCAGATTAACTTGAGTTCCCAGTTCGGTTTGATAAATTCCTTCATCTGGTAAATCATAGGTTTGAAAGCCAGATGTTGCTGCACATCCGACTAATGATAGGCTTAAGGTTAAAACGCCTATAAGGTGTCTATTGTTCACTTGAAACCCCTTTATTTTTATATATTTAAAATTAGTATTTATTCGTAATTATTCGTAATTATTAATTTTTTTAACATGGTTTATGTGATTAACATCTAAAAGTTATAACAAATTATATAGCTTGTCTATACTTATTTTTAGTTCTAAGTATACGTTTGAATTAAAATAGATCAATAACATTTATTAAAAAAAGTATCTAAAACTTCCATTAAATTAAGGTGTAGAGATACAAGTATTACTTAGTTTATTCAGGTAAAACGTATTGTTTATAAATTTTATTGCTTGCAGATTAAGGTGATTATCACAGTATAACTATGCAAAACAAAAGCTTAGAAATAATGAAAGTATTTTCATATTATTTGTGTATACTTTAAAGGTTTTTTAGATTCTATTTTTATTAAATTTCACATATATTTATTCGGCATTAACTAGATTATATAAATGAAGTGTTAATTAATAATCTCTTATTAGTTGAAAGTAATATATCAGTAGTTGTAAAGCTTAAGCTGATTTTTATTGGTTGAAAAGTGTTTTAAAAAAACAATAATTATAAAGTATTGGGTAAGGGGTATAAGAAAAATAATTATCCATAAAATGTAACTATATTTGAGAATAATATTTTTATAGGTGGTGTGTTGAATAAAATTAATATATGTTATAAATAATCAAATAAGAATATCTATGCCAGAAGGCATCAATGAATTAAAAAAATATTTGAAAAGTAAAATAAAAATAAAAGGAATACTGGGAATGGTGAAAAAAATATTAGTGACTGGTGGAGCTGGTTTTATTGGATCTGCTACCGTCCGGCATATCATCAAAGCGACTGAACATCATGTTTTAAATGTTGATAAGTTAACTTATGCAGGCAACTTGGAGTCATTAATTTCTATATCAGCTCATCCCCGTTATCAATTTGCTCAAACTGATATTTGTGATCATGTATCTTTAACACGATTATTTTCAGAATTTCAGCCAGATATCGTCATGCATTTGGCAGCAGAGTCTCATGTGGATCGATCGATCGATGGTCCAGCTGAATTTATCAGCACCAATATTGTGGGTACATATACACTCTTGGAGGTCGCACGAAAATATTGGCAAAATTCGGGTGAAATCAAAAAGTCTAAATTTAAATTTCATCATATTTCAACAGATGAAGTCTATGGGGATTTAAAAGAAACAACCGACTTATTTACTGAAGCCACAGCTTATTTGCCAAGTTCACCTTACTCGGCAAGTAAAGCCAGCTCGGATCATTTAGTGCGTGCTTGGCATCGAACCTATGGTTTGCCGGTCGTGGTTACGAACTGTTCAAATAATTACGGGCCTTATCATTTTCCTGAAAAACTGATTCCTTTGATCATCTTAAATGCGCTGGATGGAAAATCTTTACCTGTTTATGGCAATGGTCAGCAGATTCGGGATTGGCTTTTTGTAGAAGATCATGCCCGTGCTTTATATCAGGTTGCGACCAAGGGCAGGGTAGGCGAAACCTACAATATTGGGGGGCATAATGAAAAACAGAATATTGATGTGGTTAAAACCATTTGCGCCATCTTGGATGAACTTAAGCCACGACTCAATGGCCAAATATATGAAAGCCTGATTAGCTTCGTCAGTGATCGGCCTGGTCATGATTTACGTTATGCCATTGATGCTTCAAAAATTGAGCGTGAACTTGGCTGGAAACCACAAGAGTCCTTCGAGACCGGTATTCGTAAAACTGTGCAGTGGTATCTGGATAATCTGCAATGGTGCCGTCGCGTTCAGGATGGTTCTTATCAGCGTGAACGTTTAGGGGAGGCAGTCTAATGTCAAGATCAACAAAGGGGATTATTTTAGCAGGTGGTTCGGGCACACGCTTGCATCCAATCACTAAAGGAATCTCGAAACAGTTACTTCCGATTTATGATAAACCCATGGTTTATTACCCATTATCTGTGTTGATGTTAGCCGGTATTCAGGAGGTTCTTGTCATCAGTACCCCGGAAGATATTGATGGGTTTAAGCGATTATTAGGTGATGGTTCACAATTTGGCATGCAGCTGAGTTATGCGATTCAGCCTCGACCTGATGGTTTGGCACAAGCCTTTATTCTGGGTGAAGAGTTTATTGGGCAAAGTAATGTATGCTTAGTGCTCGGCGATAATATCTTTTATGGGCAAGGTTTTACCCCCATGCTGCGTCAGGCTGCTGAACGTCAAAAAGGAGCCACTGTTTTTGGCTATCAGGTAAAAGATCCTGAACGCTTTGGGGTGGTGGAATTTGATCAACAGCAACGTGCTATTTCAATTGAAGAAAAACCGGAAAAACCTAAATCTAACTTTGCTGTAACGGGTCTGTATTTTTATGACAATGATGTGATTCAGATTGCCAAACAAGTACAACCTTCTGAGCGAGGTGAACTGGAAATTACCTCCATTAACCAGGCATATCTGGAACGTGGTGATTTAAATGTTGAATTGCTGGGACGTGGCTTTGCCTGGTTAGATACAGGTACACAGGGAAGTCTACTTGAGGCAGCTCAATTTGTGGAAACCCTTGAAAAGCGTCAAGGTTATAAAGTTGCCTGTCTAGAAGAAATTGCAATGAATAATAGCTGGTTAAGCAAAGAACAAGTGTTAGCCATTGGTCAAACGATGAGTAAAAATGGCTATGGTCAATATCTGATTTCTTTGGTGGGGTAATCATGATGAATCTTATTGAATGGATTGATTTACCTAATCTGGGAGATCATCGTGGCAGTTTGGTGGTCGCTGAAGCCAATCAGAATATTCCCTTTCATATACAGAGGCTCTACTATATTTTTGGCGCTCAGCCTGATGTTCCTCGCGGGTTTCATGCACATAAAGAGCTTCAACAAATTGGGTTTTGTATTCAAGGCAGCTGTAAAATATTAATGGATAACAGTAAAGAAAAACAAGAAGTGTGCGTAAGTCAGCCCAATAAAGGATTATTAATTCCGCCCATGGTTTGGCATGAAATGCATGATTTTTCTGAAGATTGCATATTGTTGGTATTGGCAAGCGATTATTATGATGAAAGTGACTATATCCGTAATTACGACCAGTTTTTAAAAGAAGCAGATAAAACTTTTATTGCATAGAAAATGAGACTATAAAATTAAGAAAAATAATTCACAAGTATGATGGCTTTGTTACTCAAGAGACTTCAGAAAATAGAATTTTAAATAATAATAAATATGAAGGAGATGTATGAGATGATTAAGCCGCTTACATCATTGCGTATGTTTTTTGCGCTATTTGTTTTTCTTAGTCATTTGGCCTTTTTAAAAAATGACACGCATTATGCAAATATTTTTAACAGTATTTTTGATGAAGGATTTTTAGGCGTCAGTTTTTTCTTTATATTAAGCGGATTTATTTTATCCTATAACTATAAAGAAAAATTTTTTAGAGGAAATGTTTCAAAAAAAGAATTTTATATTTCTCGTTTAGCAAGAGTATATCCAGTACATATAGCAACTACGGCAATTGTACTTCTGTTGACCTTTAGCCAGTCTGGACAAGGATGGGAATACTTAATTCAACACATTTTTCTAATACAAAGCTTTTTTTTAGAAGAAAATATTCATTTTTCATTAAACTCTCCATCCTGGAGCATTTCCGATGAATTGTTCTTCTATTTACTTTTTCCATTTGCATTTTTAATTTCTGAAAAAATAAGAAGCTATATATTTATTTTTTATCTTATAGCTATTTTGGTTTTGAATATGCAGCTTGATAAAAACCAGAATCACTATTGGCTGTACATTTCACCATGGGTACGTTTTTCAGATTTTTTACTTGGTATTATCCTGTTTGATCTTTATGAGAAAATAAAAGTTAATTATTCTAAAATGAAGATACCTACTTTTGTATTTGAATCAGGAGCGATTTTACTTTTTGTCTTATTCTTTGTATTTCATAGCAAGATAAATATCAGTTATAGATACTCAATTTATTATTGGTTACCTATGGCTACCATCATTCTTGTTTTTTCATTGTCTCATGTTGTTAATGAAAAAAGTATTATTACCAAGTTTCTATCAAATAAATATATGGTTTTGGCGGGAGAAATCAGTTTTTGTTTTTATTTGCTTCATGTTTTGGAAATACAAGTTTTAAATTATATAAAAAAGATGTTTTTATTTGATATAGATTTAATGTTGTTTTCATTGATTATATTTATTGTGACTTTAATAGCCAGCTTTATAATGTATAAATATATTGAAAAGCCTCTAAATAAAAAGATGAAGAAATTTTTATTAGAGCCAAGTTTTAAATCTAAGAATTATGAACTGAATAAATAATATTGGGGTTTTCACTTTAATTCATATCAATAGATTAGTTTTGATAAATGTGAAATTAAAAAATGAATAACAAATTTTTATACGAGATTGATAAGAATGATACCTTTTCTTGAGCTAAAAGCGATAAATGCTCAATACCGTGACAAACTTATAGCAGCTTGTACACAGGTCATTGATTCTGGTTGGTATATCTGTGGCAAAGAGTTAGAGGATTTTGAACGAAATTTTGCGAATTATTGTGGTACAGAGTATGCCATAGGGGTTGCCAATGGATTGGATGCTCTAATTCTGACCCTGCGTGCATGGAAAGAACTGGGTAAACTGAATGAAGGCGATGAAGTGATCGTACCTTCAAATACCTATATTGCAAGTATTTTGGCAATTTCACAGAATCATCTGAAACCGGTATTGGTCGAACCGGATATCCATACGTTCAATATTGATGTTAAAAAAATTGAAGCCGCGATTACCATCAAAACAAAGGCAATTTTGCCTGTTCATTTATATGGACAGCTTGCTGCCATGCCAGAAATTATGGCGATTGCCAAGAAACATAATTTACTGGTTTTAGAGGATTCGGCACAAGCCCATGGCGCTGAAATCGAGGGTAAAAAAGCAGGGAATTGGGGAGATGCTTCAGGCTTCAGTTTTTATCCAGGAAAAAACCTGGGTGCGCTGGGTGATGCCGGGGCAATTACCACCAATGATGCTGAATTGGCCCATATGCTTAAGGCTATACGTAATTATGGCTCACATGAAAAATATAAAAATCTGGTCATGGGAGTAAATAGTCGCCTTGATGAAATTCAGGCGGCTATCCTGAATGTAAAACTGCCATTTTTAGATCAGGAAAACCAGCATCGTCGTCAGATTGCAGATCTCTATTTAAAAGAAATTCAGAATCCAGCCATTGTGCTTCCACTTAAAAATATAAATACCGCAACTGATATGCAGCATGTTTGGCATTTATTTGTGATCCAGACCAGATATCGGGAGGAATTACAAAAATATTTGGCAGAGCATGGGGTACAGACATTGATTCATTATCCGATTCCGCCCCATAAGCAGCAAGCTTATAAAGCATGGAATAACTTAAACTTACCAATTTCAGAACAAATTCATGCGCAGGTCTTGAGCTTGCCGATAGGGCCTACTTTATCCATGGATGAAGCAAAGCAAGTTGTTCAGTTATGTAATGGTTTTCAAATATAGATGAATTTACTTAAGACCAGTGTACTGAATGGGGTGGCGGTCCTGATTAAGACCATAACCCTGTTTGTACTGAATAAAATTCTGGCTGTATATCTGGGGCCGACTGGATATGCAGCTTTAGGTCAATTCCAAAATTTTATTCAAATGGTGACTACTTTTGCGGGTAGTGCAATTAATACCGCAGTCATTAAATATACTGCTGAATATCATGAAGATGAAAGCAAACAACGTGCAATCTGGAAAACAGCAGGCAGTATTGTTTTTGTATTTAGTCTGATGTTCACATTTTTAATTTTAATTTTCCAAAGGCAGCTATCACTTTATATATTTCATACACTTGAATATCAAACAGTTTTTGTATGGTTTGCAGTATTTTTATTATTCTTTAATTTTAATACCCTGTTTTTAGCCATACTCAATGGCAAAAAAGAAATATTAAAGCTGGTACTTGCCAATATTGCGGGTAGTTTATTTGCGCTTATTGTTACGAGTATTTTAGCAATAAAATTACATTTATATGGTGCCTTGATTGCATTATCCATTTATCAATCTATTGCGTTTATAGTGACGTTATTTCTGTGTTATCGAGCGGATTGGTTTAAGTTTTCCTCTCTGTTTGGAAAAATAGACTTAGAAATTACTAAAAAACTTAGTTCTTTTATCTGGATGGCATTGGTCAGTGCGATCTGTGTGCCTTTATCGCAAATCTTAATTCGAGCCTATTTAAGTCAGGAATTTGGCCTGGCGTATGCCGGTTACTGGGAAGCCATGATCCGTCTAAGCACCGTATACCTGATGCTGGTCACAACAACATTGGGAGTCTATTACTTACCGCGCTTGTCAGAACTCAAGATGATTGATGAAATTAAGAAAGAAGTTTATTTAGGCTATAAATTTCTTTTTCCACTGGCTGTGGCAGGCGGAGTAGTCATTTTTGTGCTGCGTGACTGGATTATCAATGTCTTATTCAGTCCATCTTTCGCACCCATGCAAAGCCTGTTCTTTTGGCAAATGATGGGGGATGCACTAAAAATAGGAAGCTGGATACTGGCTTATTTGATGCTCAGTAAAGCAATGACCAAACTGTACATCTCTACAGAGATTATATTTACCTTATCTCTTATTGCTTTGACCTATGTATGTACCCAGCTTTTTGGATTTGAAGGTGTTTCAATAGCCCACCTCATAAACTATGGAATGTATTGGGTCGTCATCAGTTTTTTTATATTTAAATCATTAAGACAAAGAGAGATAATATGATAAATGGCCAAGCTTTAGTTTCTGTCATTATACCAAGTTATAATCATGAAAAATTTGTATGCGATAGTATTCAGAGTGTCATTAACCAGTCTTATCAGAATATTGAGTTAATTGTCATTGATGATGGATCTACAGATTCTTCAGTAGAAAAAATACAAGAACTGATTCCACGATGTGAAAAACGATTCACCCGGTTTGAATTTAGGCATCGACCGAATAAGGGCTTGAGTGCAACCTTGAATGAAGCCTTAGAATGGGCACAGGGAGAATATTTTTCTTCTCTCGCTTCTGATGATATAATCTTGGAAGATAAAATAAAAATACAATCCGAATTTTTAAAGCATAACAAAAATTGTATTGCAGTGTTTGGAGGAATATCAGTTATTGATCATGATTCTAATCAGGTGAAAAATAGAATTAAAAAAAGAAAAAACTATAGTTTTGAACAAATTTTATTATTAGAACATGATTTGCCAGCCACGACACAACTGATTCGCTCAAAAGCTTTGAAAAAAATCGGTGGTTATGATGCTGAGGTAAAAATTGAAGACTGGTATATGTGGTTGCTTTTAGCACAAGAAGGGGAGTTATGTTATCTTCCCGTCCTGTTTGCTAAATACAGGCTACATGATAATAATATGCATAAGCAAACCTCTCTCATGCATGATTCAAGAATGATGATTTTAAATGAGTACCAAAATCATATACTTTTTAATAAAGCAAAAAAAAGAGCGTTATGGATAAATGCGTTTGAATTAGGGTTAATATCCAAAAAGAAATCATTAGAAAAAATGCTAGGAATTTTGAGAGAATATCCATCTGAAATTTTGACATATGATTTTTTCAGATTTTTTTACTGGTTATTCATTAAAAAAGAATTTTAATAAAAATTAAGTTTAATCAATATTATTAATTTTAAAAAGGTATTAATATTTTTAAAAAATACTAAATCAAAAAAATAAAATTAATAATATGAAATATTAATCAGTTCTTTTGCTTTTTTAAAGCATCAGATAATATAAAAGGAATGGATAATGATTATTTTAAATGAAAGTAATTCAAAAAATAACATTATTTTTTTAAGTGATAGTAATATAAGAGATAAAGTGGTTGTATATCTTGTATTGTTTTCATTTTTTTTATCTCAGTTTTATTTTTGGTCAAGTGGGGTTCCGCAGTTTAGTCACATTTTTATTATAGGGGCTATTTTATTATTATTTAATAAAAGTTCTTCAATAAATATTGAATACTCTAATACAATTTTATTGTTTGTCGCATATGCAATTTGTGTGAATTTTTCCTGGTATTTAATCGTTCTAGATTCCAGTTATATGATGTCGACTGTTTACTGGATCTTTAATTTATTATTCTTTTTATTAATGATGAACCTGAATCAGGTTCAGATTAATTTTTTCCATGAAAAACTATTATTTCTTATTCCTTTCTCCTATGTCATTGAAATTATTATCTGGGCAAGTAACTTAGGTCGTTATGATTTTGACCCACGATACAATGGTCTTTTTAATGATCCTAATCAAATGGCATTTTGGGTGCTCAGTACCTGTGCAATTTATTTATATATTTCTGGAAGCAACTTTAAAAAAATAGTCGTTTATTTGTTAGCCTTATTTCTGATTTTATTGACCATGTCAAGATCTGCTTCTGTTGGCTTTTTAATGTTAACGCTAGGATTTATATTTAGCCAAAAAGGAGAACTCAATAAAAGAATATTTGTATTCTTTGGGACCTTGGTTTTTTTTGGTGTTTTAAGCTACTTTTTATATAACATGGGGGCTTTTGATAATATTGTATTACGATTTGTAGAAGGATTAGATCAAAGAGATAGCCAAGTAGAAGGACGCGGTCTTTTTAGTTTCTTTGATTATCCTCAATATTTGATTTTTGGGGCTGGGCAAGGTGCTCACTGGTTATATAACCCCACAGGCAATGAAATTCATTCAACTTGGTTAGGAATCTTGTTTTATTATGGAATTGTAGGCATATCCTTATTTTTAATATTTTTATATCAAATATTCAAGAAACTTTCACTTTCAAACAAAATAATATTATTAGGGCCAATGTTATATGGGTTTACCACTTATAGTGCAAGAACGCTTATTTTCTGGTTTTTATTGGCGGCTTTTTTACTATTTTCAAATAATAAGAAGGAAGAATAAATATGTATATTTCTATAGGAATTCCATTTTTTAATGCAGAAAAATACTTGGAAGATGCGATTAAGTCAGTACTGGCTCAAACTTTTAAAAACTGGGAGTTAATATTGGTAGATGATGGATCAACAGACCGGTCTTTAGAGATAGCCCAGTCATTTGTCGATCCTCGAATCCGTATCATTTCTGATGGGTACAATAGAAGATTGCCTTACCGCTTAAATCAGATTATTAATGAAGCAAAATATGACCTTATCGCACGTATGGATGCTGATGATTTAATGGCAGTAGACCGGCTGGAAAAACAGGTTAAAGTTTTGAATGAAAATCCAGAAATTGACTTAGTGGTAACCAGCTTATATTCCATTGGCAATAAAAATGAAATTTTAGGAAAAAGAATCTTTTCTAATCACCAAATGCAGCCCAAAGAAATTTTACAAGGTCTGACCAATTTATTACATCCTTCACTGCTTGCACGTAAGGCATGGTGTCAAAGAAATCTTTATCAAATCGATAACTGCTTAGCTGAAGATTATGAATTATGGCTCTCGGCAGCGATAAAAAATGATTTTAATTATCTGGTTATGCAAGAACCCTTGTATTTTTATAGAGAAGTAGAAAATGTAAAAAAAGAAAAAATGATTCGTGGTTATAATACCCAAATTAAAGTGATTAAAAAATATTATAAGAATACTATATCTGATATAGACAAAAATAAAATTATTTTAAAATTTCAAGTCAAAAAAATTGTAGTGAGAATATTAAATTTTCTGAATTTAATGCAAGTTCTACAAATACGTAGGATTACATCTGTCTCTGATCAGGATAAAGATTTTTATGCTTCACAATTAGAAATTATAGAGCGTATAAAGTAATGATCTCTAAAAAAATTATTATTATTGGTACAACAGCATCTAATCTTTATGGCTTTCGTAAAGATTTCATTTTGTCCTGTTTAGCCCAGAATTATCATGTTTATGCTTTCGTGTCTGAATATAGCAATGACTGGTTGGATAAAATAGAAAATTTAGGAGTTACTCTTGTAACCTATCAACTTAGTCGTGGAGGGTTAAATCCATTGGCTGATCTATATTCAACTTATCAGCTGACTCAGAAAATAAAGGAAATTCAACCTGATATTGTATTTTCATATTCAACAAAACCCGTTATTTATGCAACTTTGGCTGCTTATAAGAATAAAGTTCCTTATATCTATGGCATGATTGAAGGCTTAGGCTCTCCTTTTACCATTCATAAAAATGGTCAAAGTTTGAAGGCTAAATTCATACGCTTTGTACAAATCTCTTTATATCGGCTTGCATTTCCATACTTAGATAAAATTATTTTTCTAAATCGCGATGATCCTAAAGATCTCGTTCATCGTTATAATCTTCCGCATAAACAGAATGCAATTGAAGTTTTGGGACCTATTGGTCTTAATTTAAATGACTATTTTTATACGAAATGGGATGATCAAAAAAGATTATCTTTTATCTTTATTGCCAGGTTAATTGCTGAAAAGGGTATATTTGAATATTTAGAAGCTGCTAAAGTAATTAAAAAAAAATATCCTGACATAAAATTTAAAATTATAGGGGGACTAGATCCCGAAAACCCAACCGGCTTAAAGCAGACAGAATTAGATCAATTGATAGAAACAGGAATTATAGAATATGCGGGCTTCGTTAAAGATGTAGATCAACGAATACGTGAGAGTGCGGTTTTTGTATTACCCTCCTATTATAGAGAGGGGGTTCCTCGCAGTACACAAGAAGCGATGGCTATAGGTCGGCCAGTCATTACTACTAATGTACCAGGCTGCAATGAAACAGTAGTAGATGGAGTAACAGGTTTTTTGATTCCAAAATGGGATGTGGCTGCATTAGTAAAAAAGATGATTTATTTTATAGAGCATCCTGAACAAGTAAATAAGATGGGATATCAAGGATTTTTATATGCTAAAAAAAATTTTAATGCAGATTTGATCAATTATAGGTTATCCAAAATGCTAGGAATTGATAAGTCTTAAGGTTTTTTTAATAATTATTTTTAAAAAATATTATTTAGATTTTATACCTTATGAAAATTTATAATGATAAAGGAGATTACGGTGAAAGAAGCTGTAAGTTTTCAAATAAAAAAATATGAAGATGCTGATAAAGAAGTATGGAATGATTTTTTATTAAACTGTAAAAATTATCATTTCATGTTTAATCGGAATTTTATGGACTACCATTCTGATCGATTTGAAGACTTTTCTTTAATGTTTAAAAATGATAAAGATAAAATCGTGGCTTTATTGCCTGGAAATATTAAAGATAATATTTTTTATAGTCATCAAGGCTTAACATTTGGTGGTTTTTTGATTGATAGGGATTGTCGTGCTATTGATATGTTAAGTCTTTTTTCTCAGTTAAAAGGTTTTTTAAAAGAAAATTATATTAAAAAAATTATATATAAATGCATACCTAATATTTATCATCATTATCCTGCTCAAGAGGATTTATATGCTTTATTTCTAAATGAAGCAAGGCTCTATCGTAGGGATATTAGTACTTCTATTAACTTACAGGAAAAAATTTACTATTCAAAATCTAAAAAATGGGCAATCAATAAAGCAAAAAAATCTGGATTAACTTATGAAGAAGTCGAACAGCCAAGCATAGTCTGGGAAGTTATTCGTGAAGTCTTAGGTCAACATCATCATCAAAAGCCAGTTCATAATGAAACGGAAATAGATTTATTAAAAAGTAGATTCCCTAATAACATAAGGGCTTATAAATGTTGTTTTGAAAGTCAGATTGTTGCAGCAGCAGTGACTTTTGAAACTGAGAAAGTAGTCCATTTACAGTATTTAGCCAGTAATGATAAGGGAAGGGAAGAAAGAGCCTTAGATATTCTAATCGATTTTTTAATCAATAAAAATATGCAGTCTACTAAGATATTTGATTTCGGTATCTCAAATGAAAAAGAAGGAAAGTTTTTAAATACAGGACTGATTAATCAAAAAGAAAGTTTTGGTGCTCGTGCGATTGTACATGATTTTTATAGTATAGATATATAGTGACCTAACTCATATAGAAATACCTCCACCTTGAAGCATAAATCAATACTT
Organism: Acinetobacter lwoffii; assembly: GCF_024129355.1. Taxonomy (GTDB): domain Bacteria; phylum Pseudomonadota; class Gammaproteobacteria; order Pseudomonadales; family Moraxellaceae; genus Acinetobacter; species Acinetobacter lwoffii_I. The sequence goes on from NZ_JAMXXP010000008.1 coordinate 61,373, forward strand.
TATAAGAGGTGAATTTTCTGCCTCTTTTTATTTTTTTCTTTAGTGTTTCATACTGATAATAAACGCCATCAACATTCTAAAAATAAAGTAGTTTACTTTTAAAGCTGTCCAATTTTTTTGGATTTATCTCGTAGAAATATCAATAAGATTTTTATATAAATCTTAGATGTCATCTTGAATAAGATTCCTTCTTTTTACTTATCTGGCTTAGACTTGCTTAAAATTAATTAATAAGGTGAATTAATTCACCTTATTTAAAACTATTTTACATTTTGTCACATATTTTTTAGTGTGAGGTGTGTTGTATTTAAAAAATAGATTTTTTTTCAATAAATAGTAACTTTCACAATTATTTATTAAATATATTAAAAGCTCATGAAAAGATATAATTTCTAAAGTGGTTTATTTAATTGAAATTTTCTTAAAGTCTTAATATCTCAATTAAGTGAAATATCATAGAACCTAGTTGTATGATTTTTTTAATAAAGAAAGATTAATCTATAATAAATTGTTAGTTGTTATTTTTTTGATAAACATATTTCTACTTTTAAAAAAATATAATTGTTATGATTGATAAATAGACATATTGAGGTGTTTATTAATGGATCTAAAAAAAGAAAAAAATAAGATCAAAAACGTTGAAGGAAGCAATATTGTAAGGCATAAGCCTTTATTTATTGAAAAAGATAATAGTTTATCAAATAAATATTCTAAAAATATACAGGGGCATAAGAATGGAATAATACAATTTTCCTCAAAGAAGAATGGAGTTAATGAAACAGATAAGAAAAGCTCTTGGCATTATATGGATAAAAAGAATTTTAGTTTAAAAAAATCTTTATTTCCTCATGTTCATTTTTATTCTTTTTCTAATATTTTTACTAAAGAAAAATTATCTAAAAGAATAGTAGATATAGTTATTGCACTAATAGCTTTATTAGTATTGTTTCCAGTTTTTATCATTATGAGCTATAAAGTGCGGAAAAATTTAGGCTCCCCCATTTTCTTTTACCAAGAACGCCCGGGTAAAAATGGTAAATTATTTAAAATGATTAAGTTCCGCTCTATGAGAAATGCAGTAGATAAAGATGGCAATCTTTTGCCTGATAAATTTCGTATCACATCATTTGGACAGAAGATACGTTCAACCAGCTTAGACGAAATGCCTCAACTGATTAATGTTTTAAAAGGAGATATGAGTATTGTTGGGCCTCGCCCTCAAATGAAAGAATTTCTAGAACATTATACAGATGAACAAATGCGACGCCATGAGGTAAAACCGGGTATGACAGGGCTTGCTCAGGTGAGTGGACGCAACAATTTATCTTGGGAAGAAAAATTTGAATTAGATGTGCAATATGTTGAACAGTATAATATTTGGTTTGATTTTAAAATTATGTTCAAAACTGCTAAGGTAATGCTAAGCCAAGAGGGAATTAATGCTCCTGATCAGGAAGTGGGTGCTGCGCGGTTTTCAAAAAAAAGTATTCATGACACTAGCTTATTTACAAAAGAGGTGAAATAACACCAAGCATGGATAAATAAGACTTTCACGAAAGCTAAATGCGGAGTACTGCAAGATTATATCTAAACTATTAATTTTGAGCATAAGCGAGTATTAGCATAATGTACCTATGCCTTCCAGCTACAGGTATCGAATGAGATACGAGTGAAAAACTGAATATTAGATTGACAGTTCCACAAAAAATACTAAGTGTATGACAAGTGGTTTGAGAGCAATGTGACATTCAGGTTAGAAAATTGATGCTGACGCAAGTGATTAAAAAAAGTATAGCCAGTCCTAAGCTACTGAGCCATATATGAGTTGATAAGTATGTTGATTATTGCTCCCTCTCTCATCAGTAGCTGATTTATCAGCGGGCTGGGGTCAATCACTTTTAAAGACTGGTTCAGTCGGTGTAGGGCAGTTCCAGCCATTATTGGATACTTAATAAAAAACCAGCAAGTGCTGGTTTTTTATTTTCAGTTTCATCAGTCTCAAATTTTGGGAGATATGGTAGAGTTGTGGCTATCACCAGCACTTGAGTGTTGAATTAGGTCTTAATAGGAAAATAAGCCCTTTTCTAAGGGGAATTCGATACCAATTGATACACCGCCATCGTTACCGTGTACATCAGAGTCACCCACCCACCCATTCAGTTTAAGTGGAATATCTGGGCGTAGATAATGTGTCCAGGTTAGATCTAGCGCTTTTAATTCATCCTGCGCTGGAAAAGCTAAATTAGTAATGCCTCTATCAGGTCGATTAGCTGCTTGATCAAATTTCGCAAATAGGATGCGTGTATTAACACGATTGAGATGATCCAAACGAATATCGCCACCTACAGACAGCATTTGACCATCACCACCTATGGCATGCGCCAAGGGATAACCATGCTGGTAAAAACCATCGGTGTAGTTGGTGTGATTATAGGAAATGCCTTGTGCTTTACCATTGGTACGGGTATCTGCCCATTCGGTATACAGTTGGAAAGGCATATTGTTATAACTTGATGAATAATCGATTCCAGCCAAATACATTTTTTTGGCCGGCAAGCCGCCTGCTTCATCTTCACCGACATATTGCGCATAGATACCCATCGGGACTTGCACGAGGGGATGTAGATTTAAGCGTGCATCAAAACCGGCAATTTGATTTGATGGATCAGGTTCACCTGTACCACCATTGTCTTTATTGCCAACAAAAGCATCCCAAAGTGAGCTCAGGCTTTCAGGTCGACCTTCACCACCCCATTGCATAGCACGCGATGCACCCAGTTCTAAATAAGGCAAGGGTTGTGCAGTGACACGTAAGCCAATCAGTTTGGCATCAGGCACAGCATCATAATCCTGCAACTGCCCTGCAAAAGCTTGATATTGCCAAGGTCCAATCCAAGCCAACCATTTGTTTGCAAAAGCATTCTGTTCGGCACGCTGCATCGTCACGCCATAGACAGGGCGGCTGGCATCACCACGAATTAAACTGCCATCATGTGCAGGACCCCAGTAGGTCGGGATCTGTCCAGCAATCAACCATTGATTCCATAATTTTCCAGCGATATATGAGCCTTCAAGATTCAAATCTTGATCATTGTCAATCTGTAGATCTTTTTCTGCATTCACACGAATTCTGGCATCCCAGTTCTCGTTACCCGCATTTAGCTCGATACCTGCCTGATATTGCGCTTTTTGCTGATCGCCAAAGGCTTGAGGAATATTTTTTTGATCAGTTTCTGCAAATAAGGATGCTTTGAGCGACTGGTTATTGGCATTCAAATGTGCTAATACAGTATCAATGACTTTTTGCTGAATATTATTGTTGATTTTAGCTTGGGCAAGAGCACGTTGAATTTCATCACCACTGATGGGCCAAGTGGAAGTACTGATTTGAATCACACCCTGCTGATTGAGCCAGTTTAAATCGGTACGTAAGTTTTGGTCATTTAAAACGATGCCTTGTGCAAAGGTGAGGGAAGAACTTAATGCCAAGGTAGCGAGCAGTGTTTTGGATAACATTCTTGTATATTCTCAGGACTTTTAAACTATAACCACGATAGGTTTTTTAGTTGATTTTTTCAACAACAATCATTTGCAATAAATGTAAGGAAGGATAATTTCACACCCTGCTCAGACAGAGTGTGAAATTCGAGTTTAGAATAGATTAGTCATTATCTTTATGTGCAGTATAGGCATAGGCATAATTATAACCATAACTACCCGCTGCACCTTTTTGTACATCATTCAGAATCACGCCATTGACTTTTACATTGGCCTGTTCAAAACGATTCACCGTAATTTCAAGCTCTTTGATTTGCGTCTGAGCATGACGGGCAATCAATAAATTGACCCCTGCATATTGCGCAATAATAATACCATCAGTCACAGCAAGTACTGGCGGAGTATCAATTAAGATGTGATCAAAATGAGCAGATGCCTGATCCAGGAAAGCCTTGAATTTATCGGTACTTAACAGTTCAGACGGATTGACTGGACTCTTGCCGCGAGTAACAAAGAACAGGTTTTCTACAGTCGAGTTTTGGACAATATCTTCATAGCTATTTTGAAGATTTAACAGTTCTGCTAAGCCAGGGCTTAGCTCTGCATTGAAATATTTATGCAAATAACCACGACGCATATCACCATCAATGACGAGTACCCGTTTTCCACCTTGCGCCAAAATGGTTGCAAGGTTAACAGTAATAAAAGATTTCCCAATCTCAGGGGCAGGGCCTGACAATGCAATCACATTATTGCTGGCATTCATTAAGGCAAAGTGAATTGCGGTGCGCATACTGCGCAGGCTTTCAATCGCAATATCACCGCTGTCTTTAACCGCAAGAATAGGAATATTCTTTTTCTTTTTCAGCAGGTTGATACGACTTTCTTGAATTAAAGAACGCGGTACGGTGGCATACACTGGCAGATCCAGCTCATTTTCAATCTGAGCAGCATCTTTAATGCCTGAACGCATCATATTACGTAACAGTGCTAATAATGTACCGAGGAATCCTCCCAGAAAAATCGATAAAATCAGAATTTGTAATTTTTTGGGTGCAATCGGTTTAATCGGCTCAACTGCTGTATCGACGATACGAACATTGCCAATTTCACCGGCTTTGGCAATACGAAGTTGCTGGTATGAATTGAGTAAACCTGTATATAGTTGCTGTTTCACTTCAACTTCACGGAACAATTGTAAGTACTGGCGCTGTAGTTCAGGTAAACGTTTTAATGTTCCATCTAGCTCTGCAATTTTTTTATTGATTGCAGCGAGTTGTGCATTCATTTGCTGCATCATCGGATGTTCATCCATATATTTGGATGAAGCTTCTGCAACCTGCTGCTCCAGCTGGATTTTTTGTGTCTCTAAAGTAATGCTTTGGGTTAAGTATAATTCCGATTCTTTGGTAACATCCACTGTATTTGCTTGTTGGCGGAAGCGGTTGAATTCACGCTCTGCAACATCAAGCTGTTGTTTTAGTTCCGGTAATTGATTTTCCAGGAATTTAAGTGTCTGCGCAGTTTCTGCAGATCGACGTTCAATATTCTGTTGGCTATAAGCAGCTAGAATGGCATTCAGGACTTGAGTAATGTGCTGCGTATCTTCGCCTTGATAGTTAAGACCTAATACACCGCTCATCTTGCCTTTCTCAGCCACTGAGTAGTTACTGGTCAAAGTCTGCATCGCAGCAGGCAAGCTTTGCTTTCGGATATTATAAGCGGCATCGAAACTGTCTTGACTAAAGACACCTACTTTCCAAAGACCGTATTCAGATGAGGATTGACTGATCTGGTTTAGAGGTGCAGAAAAAACCACCTGTTCAGTTTTCTCATCAGTCAGGCTATATTTACCTTCTTTAAAACTTAAAATTAAGTTTTTATCCTGGAAATATTGTGGAATATCAAACTGGCGAATATCGAAACTATTTCGATTGTCTTGAAACAATACTGATTTTTCTGAATACGTGGTGTCGTATTCATGTTTAGCCATTAACCGATTCCAGAAACTGTCTTCTGTACCAGATATACGAATATTTAAATTTAAATGGTTGATGACCTCACCGAGCACCAAACGCGATTTTAAAATTTCAATTTCAGCTTGAGCAGGGGATTTTTGCTCGATCATACTGGATAAATCACCCAATAATGCAGCCGAAGTCCCTTTACTGTCTTCGACTTGTACCATAGCATCTACTGAATAGGTATCTGGCGTGGTTCTTAAATACAGTAAGGCACAGATCAAACTTAAAGTAACGCACAGGGCAATCAGTTTCCATTGCGCAATCAAGGAAAAAAACAATTCCTTTAAGTCAATGGTGTCTTCGGTGTTGGCGGTTTGGCTCATAATTTAAATATCAAAAAGTGAAAATATTAAAAAAATTAAATATATTTTTTCCAGTCAGCAATACAGTCTTGAATTAATTGACAGGTGTCATCAAAAAATGTTTGATCATGCTGATAAGGATCGGCAATATTTTTACTTTGCCAATGCCCCAGTCTAAAGGTTTTACCTTTGGCAAATGGCCAGGTCTGTTCGATATGTTTTTGCTGATTCTGACTCATCACAAGAACTAGGTCAGCTTTTTTAATCAGCTCAGCATTGAGTTTTTTTGCAATATGCGCACTCATATCAATCTCAAAGCGTTGCATGCATAGACTGGCTTTTTCATCGGCTGCATGTCCAACCACGCCCGCAATACCCGCAGACTCAATCTGTAAATGCGGATATTGCTGTTTTAAAAAGTATTCTGCCATGGGGCTACGACAAATATTGCCAATACAAACCACTAAAATATGATTGATTTTCATTAATTCCCCAAACGGTCTAAATTATACAAAGCATTTGAGAATGGGATAATCTGGTTGACGACACGCTGCCAGCGCGCCAAGCCAGATGCATCGATATACACAATATCATTGCTGCGCATCTTAAACTGATTGGCCAGACCAAAATCAGCAATGCTGGTCAAGTCCATCTGGTAGACTTCAGTGTGAGTAGTCGTGGGCTGACTACGCACAACATAAACTTTACTGCGACTGGCAGAAAGTGGATTAAGACCGAGACTTTCACCTAAAACATCACTTAAGCTCATGCCTTGATCACGCAATGCTAAAGATTGGTTTTTACCCGACTCACCCATTACGTAAATTTTTTGATTTTCACGGTTGTTGACATATAGCGTGTCATTTGGCTGGATCAACAAGTGATGCAGTGAAAGCCCTGCTTTTTCTAGCTCTACGGTATTTAAACTATATGAACGTCCCTGGCGTACTAATGTAATAGAGGCATTATCACCTTGTTGTGCATTCACACCACCTGCCATACCTAAAGCAGTATAAACACTCACAGGTTGGTCACTTAAGTAAAATTGACCGCCCTTCATCACATTACCTTGTACTGAGTAACGCTGGCCTTGATAAGACAATACTCGTGCAATCACATCTGGGTTTTTCAGGTAACGTGATAATTGGCTGCGTAATTCACGATTGACTTGTGTCAGTGATTTCCCGGCAGCCTTATAACGGCCAATAATGGGAAACTGAATATAACCTTCTGAGTCGATTTGGAAGCCACTGGCTTGAGCAGCTTGATCATTATTAATACTATTGCTAGGAGAGGTGAGTTCAGGATAAGCCCATAAGTAAATTGATAGAATGTCACCTGGACTCAGATTGTAGTTACGATGCTGTGTATTAAACAGATGGGCATATTGTTGTTGAATATTCTGTACAGCAGGCTGAACAGCCATCATAGAATCTTGAGTGAGTTTTATGACATTGACTGTCGTACCAAGGTCGGTTTGAAAAACGCCTTCGCTAGGTAAGTCCGATGTTTGTAAACCAGAGGTGACTGCACACCCTGTAGTAGCAAGGCCACATGCCAATAAAGCAGCTAGTTGAAAGTGTCGCACACGTTTTCCCAAAGATTATTTTTAAATTTTAAAATTGAAGCTATTCTACCCAAGTTATTGACTATATACATAGCAATTTGTAACTATCTTTCTGAGTTTATGGTAAGAACTGAATGATAGTAGAAGTGTAAATTATTTAAATTTTTACAAAAAATACACACAATGCTGTTTTTGGGTTGGTTTGAGCACAAATCATAATAGAAATTTCATAGTTTTCTGCTAGTATGCCTGCCGAAAGATTTAATCCTCATAAGTACAGTACATAAATAAGGCGCTGAAATGCTATCTATTGCAGATTTAAAAATTGCGGTCATTGGGTTAGGCTATGTAGGCTTACCACTTGCGGTTGAATTTGGGAAAAAAGTACCTGTAATTGGTTTTGATATCTATCAGAAAAGAATTGATGAACTTAAAAGTGGCGAAGACCATACTCTTGAAGTTTCCCCAGAAGAACTCAAACAGGCAAACCAGCTGAGTTATTCAGCAAATTTAGAAGATTTAAAAAGCTGTAACTTTTTTATTGTGACTGTGCCTACACCTATTGATGAATTTAAACAGCCAGATTTAACTCCCCTTGTTAAGGCTTCGACCAGTATTGGACAGGTGCTTAAAAAAGGCGATGTGGTGGTGTATGAGTCTACGGTATATCCGGGTGCGACTGAAGAAACCTGTATTCCGGTTCTGGAACAAGTGTCAGGCCTGAAGTTTAATCAGGACTTCTTTGCCGGCTATAGTCCGGAGCGGATTAATCCAGGCGATAAATTGCACCGCGTGACCAATATTCTGAAAATCACCTCAGGTTCTACCCCGGAAGTCGCTGAGTTTGTCGATCAAGTTTATAATTTAGTTATTGAAGCAGGTACACATAAAGCCTCTAGCATTAAAGTCGCTGAAGCGGCAAAAGTGATTGAAAACACCCAGCGTGATGTGAATATTGCTTTAATTAATGAATTAGCAGTTATTTTTAATAAGTTGGGTATTGATACTGAAGCCGTTTTACAGGCTGCGGGAACCAAATGGAACTTTTTACCTTTCCGCCCAGGTTTGGTCGGTGGGCATTGTATTGGAGTAGACCCATATTATTTAACCCATAAAGCACAGTCTATTGGTTATCATCCTGAAATTATTTTAGCGGGTCGTCGTTTAAATGATGGTATGGGTGCTTATGTGGTGACTCAGCTAGTCAAAGGCATGATTAAAAAGAAAATTCAGGTAGAGGGTGCTAAAGTTTTGGTTTTAGGTCTAAGTTTTAAAGAAAACTGCCCAGATATTCGCAACACCAAAATTATTGATATTGTGAATGAACTGACAGAATACAATATTACTGCCGATGTGTATGACCCATGGGTGGATGCAAGCGAAGCTCAACATGAATATAGGATTGCTACGGTCACAAATCTGGAACAGGGGCAGTATGACGCGGTGATTTTAGCCGTTGCGCATGATCAGTTTAAAGCCATGGGCGCTGAAGCATTACGTGCCCTAGGTAAATCAGCACATATTTTATATGATCTGAAATATGTACTGGATCAATCTGAATCTGATCTTCGATTGTAATTTAGTAGACTTCTTGCGTTAATCAAAATTTAAACAACCGCAAGCTATATTTTATAAGGTTTTAGCTGATTAAAAAATTAGGTAAAAGCATACTTTCGCAAGAGGTCTATTATACGAGGTTTTATTTGGATTGGATTTTCTTTAAAATGAAAAACCCTCATCATTATGAAATGATTTTTTTTCTAAATTTAATTTTTTAAAATAAACGGTCATTTATAGCAATATAGGAAACCTAATCTTTGAAACTATTAATATTGATATCTTAGTGTCTTGTTAAGATTTAATAAAATATTAAATAGTGTTGAGAGTCTATTATATGGAAATGAAAATTCAGAAATTTTAGAGTTTAGTGTTGATAAGCTGATTAATATGAGTAATTTTTTGAATATGGGAAATATTCTAAATTTTCTAAGAAGTAATAAATTTAAGTTTGGGTTTTTTGCAAAACGTGGAAAAATTTATGAACAAGAGTTATAGTTTAAGATTTTTTGGAGGTATATGGGCTTTTATATTAGCTTTAATTGTGGTTAATATTCCTTGGTTGATCAACCTGTCTTATTATCATGACTTAGATCCTTTTGCCTATGTGAGAATGCTGGATATTGGTGGATATGAAAATAGCCTCAAGTTCGACTTTTCAAATATTTTTAGCTATGTTTCTAATGAATGGCTATGGCGAAAAATAATAATTTTTCTGGAAAATTTTGGCTTTGGAAGTGAAACGATTTTTTTTATAGCTCTTCCACTTATTATTTATTTTTTAAACTTTTATATTTTATTTGAGAAGAAAAAATTAATTTATGCTTGGATATTAGTGCATCCATTGGGCTTAATGTTTTATTTTAATCAGTTAAGAATGGCTTTGGCAATATCATTAGTTGCTTTATTGATGATAATTCCTAGAAATAAATATTATTATTTGTTATTTTTACCATTATGTTTAATTCATTCATCTATTTTGATTTTTTTAATAGTTTTTTTTACTATTGATTTAATTTTAGAAAAAGTAAATAATAATAATGTTATTATATTCCTTCTAATTTTCATGGGAATTCTACTTGCCTATATTACAGGTCCAATGATTGAACATATCTTGACTTCTTTAGGGGATAGGAGGGCTGAGCACTATGGCACAAATGAGTGGAATTCTTCATTACTTTCTTCTTTATATTGGGGGCTAATATTAGCAATATTTGTTTTTTGTAGTGTTTTTTATGAAAAAAAAATAACTTTTGAAGTAGCAATAACGATTGTTTTTACTAGCTTAGTAGTTATTAGCCCTTTTTTTGTTGGTGGATATCCTTATAGGTTTTTAACGGCTATTTTTTTATTTTTTATTGTCTCTATAGAACAACTTCCTAAAATATCAAGATATGCTGTTATATTTTTATTAGCTTTTAGTTTTGTTTATCAGGGTATTAATGAATTAAATTGGATGAAATCTCTTATGGAGATATTTTAAAGTCGATTGCTTGGATTTTGATATTTAAACTTTTATGTGAGTAAAATAAGTCTCAACCTTGAGAGTTAAATTTGTAATGTATCTGGTTAATTTTAATTAACCATAAGAATTGATTAATAGATTACACTTTATAAGTGTAAGTGATCTTTATTGAAGAAGGTAAAAGTGTCTAAATTTAAAAATGTATCTATAAAATTAATTGATGAGCCAAAAAAATGGTTAATTACTGGTGTAGCAGGTTTTATTGGTTCAAATTTATTAGAAACCTTATTGAAATTAGACCAAAATGTGGTCGGTTTAGATAACTTTGCTACAGGTCATTATTACAACCTAGATGAGGTACAAAGTCTAGTAACTCCTGAACAATGGGGGAGATTTCAATTTTATGAAGGTGATATCTGTAATTTGGAAGATTGTCAAAAAGCCTGTTCGGGTGTGGACTATGTATTGCACCAAGCTGCTTTGGGTTCTGTACCTCGTTCTATTGCAGATCCAATCACCACTAATGCGGCTAATATCACCGGTTTTTTAAATATGTTGACCGCAGCACGTGACGCTAAAGTAAAAAGCTTTACTTACGCTGCCAGCAGTTCAACTTATGGCGACCATCCGGCACTGCCTAAAGTTGAAGAAAATATTGGCAAGCCACTTTCGCCTTATGCAGTCACCAAATATGTAAATGAGCTGTATGCTGAAGTCTTTGCCCGAACCTATGGCTTTAAAACCATCGGTTTGCGTTACTTCAATGTCTTCGGCAAGCGCCAAGACCCTAATGGGGCTTATGCCGCAGTTATTCCAAAATGGACCGCCGCCATGATTGCTGGGGATGAGGTCTTTATTAATGGTGATGGTGAAACCAGTCGTGATTTTTGTTTTATTGAGAACACGGTGCAAGCTAATATTCTGGCAGCAACTACACAAAATGATGAAGCTAAAAATCAGGTTTATAATGTGGCAGTAGGTGATCGTACTACACTCAATGATTTGTTTAATGCCATTAAAGCTGCGTTAAATGAAAATGGTGTGACTTATACGAAAGAGCCTGTATATCGTGATTTCCGTGCAGGGGATGTAAGACATTCACAAGCAAGTGTGGAAAAAATTGAAAAATTACTAAGTTATCAATCTACTCATAAAATTAATGAGGGGATTAATTTAGCTATAGTTTGGTATGTACGTAACCATTAAAAGTTGATTTTAAATTATGTCTAAGAATCAGCTTATTTTAAATAATACGTTTGCTTTGTATATTAGGCTTCTGTTTACCTTACTTATTGGTCTATATTCCATAAGAATATTACTGGAAAACCTAGGTGTGGTTGATTTTGGTTTGTATGGTACGGTTGCTGGAGTCATTGCATTAATTTCTTTCTTACAGACTGCTTTGTCTAGTGCAACTAATCGCTTTTTAAATATTGAAATGGTAAGAGGGACTGTTTCTTATATTCAAAATATATTTTCAACATCTGTTTTTTTGCATATTATAATTGCAGTATTTATTTGTATATTGATTGAGATTTTTGGTGGCTGGGCATTGCATTCATATATCAGCTTGCCAGTTGATAAAATAGATGTTGCCACTCAAGTTTTTCATTTGTCAGTGATATCACTATTTGTTTTAGTTGCAACTATTCCATTTGAAGCCATGTTAATGGCTAAGGAAAAATTTGGAATATATGCTTTAATTTCAATATTTGATGTGTTTTTAAAGTTGATATTAGCTTATGTTTTAGTCTTTTTTAATGATGATAAATTGCTATATTATGCTATCGGTGTTTTTTGTATTGTTTTTTTGATGCGATTGGTTTTTGTACTATATGTTGGATTGAATTTTATTGAGACAAGAATTAAATTTTATATAGAAAAAGAATTTTTAAAAAAAATAATAAGCTTTATTAGTTGGGATCTATATGGGAACTTTTCTGTGGTTTTAAGGCTACATGGAACAACCTTGCTCATGAATAATTTTTTTGGTTTGGTTATGGTTGCAAGCATACAGGTAAGTAATCAAATTACAGCTGCTTTGAATAGTCTTTCTAGTAATATTTTTCTTGCAGTAAAACCTCAATTAATGAAAAGTTATGCAGAAAATGATTTAAATCGAACCAATGAATTAATAGCATTTTCATCAAAATATGCTTACTATCTGATGTTGATATTTTGTGTGCCAATTATTATTAATATGGAATACATTCTAGGTATATGGCTAGTTAATCCTCCTGAATATACTAAAGTAATTTCTATTTTTATGTTAATTACTAGTTTAATTGGTGTTATTTTTAATCCTATTATTATTTTAATTCATGCAACTGGTAATGTTAAAAAAATAAGCTTTTTAACAGGAACGCTAATTTTATTATCAGTTCCAGTGGTTTATTTTTTGTTTAAATTTGGTTTTGAATATTATTATGCTTATATATTTTTTGTTTTAAATAGTATATTGACAGGATTTTTGAATCTGTGGATAGCGAAAAACCTTATATGTGATTTCAATGTATCTAAATTTTTAAAAGTTGTTTTGGGGAATATAATTATAACTACTAGTGTAATTGTTTTGGTTTTTAAAATATTGGATGGGTGGTTGATTGTAAATAATTTTTTAGGATTTTTGATGGTTACTATATTAGAAATTCTAATAGTAGTTTTTTTAATTTATAATTTGGGTATTGAAAAGCAGCATAAAGCATTAATAAAAAAATATATAAAATCAAGAATAAAATATAGTTGTGGGAGTAATTAATGATAAGCAATATTGAATTTTTGCTAGTTTCTCCTTTGTATAATAAAGACTTAAATTATTATATTTATCCTCCTGTAGAAAATTGGATAAAGTATTTTACGGAAGTTGACTTTATTTTGACTGACTCATTTCATAGCACAGTATTCTCAGTTGATTTTAATAAGCCATTTATTTCAATCATAAATAAAGAAAGAGGTACTTCCAGATTTGAATAAATTCTTAGTCAGTGTAATTTAGCTCATAGAATGGTGAATAATTTTTCTGAAGTAACAGGTGAGCTATTATTTGATAAAATTAATTATGATATAGTAGGTAAGAAATTACTAAATCTAAGGCTTGAGTTTATATTGAGTTTTTAAAAACATCATTGCTCTAAAGTATTCAAGGTTTGAAGTTCTATGTGTAAAATATTAAGTCTTATTATTCCTGTTTACAATGTTGAAGCATATATTAAAGAATGCATTAACAGTATAATCTTGCAATTAGATAATCGTGTTGAAGTTATTGTTGTTAATGATGGTACTCCTGATAACTCTATGAAAATTATAGAGCAATGTTTAGAGGGTTTGCCTAAAAAGTTACAGGATTGTTTTATTATATTAAATCAAGAAAATCAAGGTCAAAGTGTTGCTCGTAATAATGCTTTAAATATTTGTACAGGTAAATATATCGCTTTTTTAGATTCAGATGACTTAATTTCAGATAATTATTTTTCAAGTATTTTTAAGATTATTGATTTATATGAACCAGATATTATTCGGTTTAAGGCTTCTAGAATTGAGAATCGTACCCAAAAAATAATAGATTTCAATGTTGAAGTATTGAGAGAGGGTTATTGTGAATTAAATTACAATCTTTTGCGAGATATATTTAATTTGAGTAGTTGGTTTCCATGGTTAAATATTTATAAGGCTGAAAATTTTAAGAATATTTTTTTTCCAGAAGGTGTTTATTTTGAAGATGCTAATACTATTCCTGAGGTTTTTCTAATTTCAAAAAATATTTATTTTTTTAATGATGTCTTATATTTTTATAGAATAAATGAGTCTAGTAGTCTATTAAATTTAAGCTCTAAAAATGTTAATAAAATAAAAATGAGTTTTGAAAAAATTTTAGAAGTATATGAGAAGAGAGTTAGATCGAATAAGCTATATTCAGCTTCTCTAGTTTCTTTAAGTCAAGGTTATATTTGTTTTATTCTAAAAAATTTTGGATGGTATGATGCATTTCTAAAACAAAATAAAATAAAAAAGTATATGAAAAATATTGATAAAAAATATTTAATGAAAAGAGGAAATAGACTGTATTATAGTTTTGGATTATTTTTTATACTTATTTTAAGTGTCGGTGGCAAGCTGAAATGAAAAAGATTTGTTTTCTTATTGGGAACTTGAGCAGTTCTGGTGGTACAGAGCGTGTAACAACTTTGATTGCTAATAATTTAGTTGAATATTCTAAATACGAAATTTCCATACTAAGTTTAGTAGATGGAAAAATTCCTTTTTTTGATTTAGATCCAAAAATATCTATACATTCACTTCATGATAAAAAGGTTTCTTTTAAATCTAACTATCTAAGTACTGTTTGGAATATAAGAAAATTTGTACAGGTACAAAAAATTGATACTTTAATCGTAGTTGACAGTATTGCCTGTATTTTTACTATACCAGCTTTATTAGGTTTGAAAGTTAAACATATTTCTTGGGAGCATTTTAATTTTAATAATAATAATGGAGTCAAACTTAGAGATCTATCCCGAAAACTCGCAGCAAAATATTGTGATTATGTGATAACTCTAACTGAAAAAGATAAAATTTTATGGGAAAATAATTTAAAAAATATCAATGCACAAGTTATTGCTATATCAAATCCTTGCCCGTTTCCGATTATTCAAAGTTACACAAAAGAAAAAAATACAAAAATTGTATTAGCTGTTGGCCGTCTTACTCACGTTAAGGGGTTTGATATGTTGCTTCAAGCTTGGACTCATGTTCATCAATTCTTACCAGAATGGCATTTGAAAATTGTAGGTGAAGGGGAAGATAGAGAAAAGCTATCAAATTTTATTTTAAATAATAATCTGACTAGTAGTGTTGAGTTAGTAGGTAATACCAATAATATAAAAGATTACTATGAGCAAGCTGAAATTTTATGTTTGAGCTCCCATTTTGAAGGATTCCCTATGGTTCTTTTAGAAGCCCAAGCCTTTGGCTTGCCTATAGTCGCATTTGATTGTGAAACTGGCCCTGCGGAAATATTAGCTGATACCGATTCTATTCTAGTTCCTCAAAATAATATTAATCTCTTTGCATCTTCATTAATTGACTTGATGAAAAATGAAGAAAAAAGAAAGTTAATTAATTTCAAAAGTAAGGAGAAGGCCAAACTTTATCAACCACAATCTATAATCAAGCATTGGACAAAGCTACTAGATAGCTTTTAATATTTACTCTTTAGCCTCATATAAATTATTCTAGGTAAACACATGAATATTCTTCATATTATATCTTCACCAGCATCTGGTGGTGCTGAGGTGTATGTTAAGGACTTGGCCATAAACCTATCTAATCAAGGTCATAATTTACATATTGCTTTTTTAAGTAATGCATCTGATATAGGCAGAGATATTATATATGAAGAGAGGTTTTTGAATGATTTAAAGTCATCAGGAATTAATATCTTTATTATTGGTAATGAAACCCGTAAAAAACCATGGTTAGGTATGCTACGCATAAAACAGTATATCTCTGAGCATAATATAGATATTTGTCATACTCATTTAGCTTTTGGGATATTATTTACAGCTTTAAGCTCAGTTCCTATTATTTATACTCATCACTCTATGGAACCACGATGGGGAAAATTTTTATATCAAGTTTTCAATAGACTTGTGGATGAATATGTAGGTATTTCTACAAAATGTGCTGAAGCTTTAAAAAGCTATACAGGGCGTAATATTAATATAATTCCGAATGCAGTTTCAGAAGAAAAATTTATTGGATATAAAAAATTAAGAAAATCAAACGATTTTATTAACATTGTTATGGTTGGACGTATCACAGAACAAAAAGATTATATGAATATGTTGATAGCACTTACTCTAATTGATAAAAAATTAAAAAATAAATTTAGAGTAAGAATTGCGGGTGAAGGAGATGCTATTTATAAATCTCAACTTCTTACTTTTATTCATGATAAAAATTTAGAAGGAATAGTTGATTTTGTTGGTGTTAAAACAAATATTCCAGAGTTTTTGTATCAAGCAGATATATTTCTCATGAGTTCTGCTTGGGAAGGTTTGCCTATAGCACTAACTGAAGCAGCTGTATCCGGTTTACCTTGTATTGTGACGGATGTTGGTGGGTGCACAGAAGTTATTGAAAACAGTAAAAATGGTATAGTTGTTTCTCCCAAAAAGCCACAAGATTTGGCTGATGCTATAATGAGCTTCATTAATCAGCCTGAACTTATTGAAGAGTACTCTAAAAATGCTATTCAGAATTCTGCTCAGTATTCAATTGCTAAAGCGGCACAGCTTCATTTAGACTTATATAGTGGTATCTTAAGATAGAAGTAAATATAGTGTACTTGCGTTGTTTAATTTATACAAATATCGAGCTTAAAAATGTCACTTAAAGAAAGCCTAGTTCGTTTTAGCCCTCACTTTATTCAAAATGTAGCGGTTACATTATTTAATGTATATCAGTATAAAATTCGACATGGGGGGAGTTATTTTGATTTTAGAGAATATTATAAAAAAGTAGATCGTTTCTCAAAAGATGAGCTAGAGCAGGAAGTCAATATCAAAAAAAGTGACTTTTTGACTTATGTGATAAATAATTCAGAATGGTATAAAGAAGAAAAATTAGACAATTTAGATAAAGTTAAAGTGCTTGAAAAAGAAGATATTATTAATAATTTAGATAAAATAAAAACAATAAATGAGTCAGAAGGTATCGTGAGTTTAACAGGAGGCACAACAGGAGCTTCTATGAAAGTGATTTATACTAAAAAAGATATGCAAGAACGTTTTGCTATTTTAGATCATTTTCGTGCACAGCATGGTTATGAGCTAGGCAAAAAAACAGCATGGTTTTCTGGTAAGAATTTAATTACTCAAAAGGATATATCGAAGGGTATTTGCTCACACTATGATTTCATAAATAAAATTAGATTCTATTCTACTTTCCTAATCAATGAAAAAAATTTTGATGTGTATTGGAAGTCTTTGAATGAATTCCAACCTGAGTTTTTAGTCGGCTTTCCATCTAGTGTTTTTGAAATTTGCCAAATTGCGAAGGCCAGAGGTTTAAAATATACGGGTAAGGCTAAAGTTTTTTTCCCAACAGCAGAAACTGTCTTGGCAGAACACAGACGAGTTATTTCTGAAGTTCTAGGATGTAAGTTAGTAGATCAATATGCCTCTTCAGAAGGAGCACCATTTATTTTGGAATGTGGTGCTGGACATTTACATATTCACCCTTTAACAGGCATTTTTGAAGTTGTGGATGATAGCTTAGAAGAAACTCAATCTGGTCAAATATTAGTTACTTCTTTTACAACACATGGTACACCACTGATACGTTATCGGATCGGGGACTCGATTACCTTAGCAGATTCTACAAAACAGTGTAAGTGTGGCTCTATTTTCCCATTAGTTGAACGTATTGAGGGGCGTACAAATGATTATATTCTTTCTCCTATGAATGGTAAGGTAAATTTGGGTAACATTAGTAATTCTACTAAAGATACTAAGGGTATTGTGTGTTTTCAACTTATTCAGGATAGGTTAGATCTGCTTGAAGTGAAGATGGTAGTGAATAAAGAGTTTGATAATACACAAGAATTAAACTTTATTAAGGCACTTCGTGAAAGAGTCGGTGATAGCATTCAATTTAGTATTAATTATGTAGAAGAGATTCCCAAAGAGAAAAGTGGGAAATTTCGAATCGTTAAAAATAACTTAAAAATTCAAGGCTGATATGAAATTTTTAATAATCAGTAGCTTTATCCCTTCCGTCTTAAACTTTCGTGGAAAGTTACTCGAAGCGATTCATCAGCAAGGTTTTGAGATTCATATTATTGCACCTGATCTTGCTTCTTTTTCTGCCGAGCATAAAAAGCTACTAGATTTAGGTTATTTCGTACATGAAGTTTCTATGCAGCGTACAGGTACCAACCCGGTAGTAGACTTAAAAACCTTAGGAAGCATGTATACGCTTATAAAAAAAATCAAACCTGATTATGTTCTATCTTATACGATCAAGCCGGTGATCTATGGAACACTCGCCGCGTGGCTGGCAAGAGTACCGAGTCGGTATGCCTTGATTACAGGTTTAGGCTATGCATTTCAAAATGTAGAAACTCAGACTAAGCGTAGTATTTTCCAGAAACTGGTTCATAGTTTATACCATCAGGCATTGTCGCGCAGTCATAAGGCATTTTTCCAAAATCCGGATGACTTAAAACTTTTTCAGGATTTAAAGCTTTTAAATGCTCTAACGTCTACAGTGGTAGTGAATGGTTCCGGGGTTAATGTAGCTGATTTCAATCTATTACCTTTACCTGTAATGGCTGATCAAGAAATTAAAATATCCTTCTTGCTGATTGCACGTTTACTGGTAGATAAAGGTGTCCGTGAATATGCCGAAGCAGCAAAAATTATCAAACATAAATATCCGCATGTAGAATTTAATCTGGTGGGATGGATTGATGAGAATCCTTCAGCTATTGACCAGCAAGAATTAGATCAATGGGTAGCCAGTAATACATTAAAATACTGGGGAAAATTATCCGATGTTCGTCCTGCAATTGCAGAAAGCTCGGTGTATGTGTTGCCGTCGTATCGTGAAGGCACACCCCGTACTGTCTTAGAAGCCATGGCTATGGGGCGGGCAATTATTACTACAGATGCACCTGGTTGTCGTGAAACTGTTACCGATGGCGATAACGGCTTTCTGGTTGAAGTAAAATCCGTGGAAAGTTTAGTAAAAGCAATGGAGAAACTGATTGTTCAACCAGAGCTTATCGCTAAAATGGGAAGTCGCTCCCGAGAAATCGCACTTCATAAATACGATGTACATCAGGTAAACGCACATATGATGCAAGAAATGGGTCTGATCTAAATGCTAAAACGCCTTCTCGATATTATTATTGCGTCCATCGCCCTGATCCTGCTTTCTCCACTTTATGCATTTGTTGCCTACAAAGTGAAAAAAAATCTGGGTTCTCCGGTGTTGTTTCGCCAGGTACGTCCCGGTTTACATGGCAAGCCTTTTGAGATGATCAAGTTTCGGACCATGAAAGATGCTGTGGATGAACAGGGTAAACCGTTGCCGGACAGTGAACGTCTAACGCCTTTTGGTCAAATGCTGCGCTCCACCAGTCTGGATGAAATGCCAGAACTCTGGAACGTGATTAAAGGCGATATGAGTATTGTTGGCCCACGCCCCCTGCTAATGGAATACCTGCCGCTTTACAGCCCTGAACAGGCCAAACGCCATGATGTACGTCCGGGCATGACAGGTTATGCGCAGGTCAACGGCCGGAATGCGATTGGCTGGGAAGAAAAATTCAAGCTGGATACTTGGTATGTCGAAAATCAGTCGATTTGGCTCGATTTCAAAATCATGTTTAAAACGGTACATAAAGTTTTAGCAAAAGATGATATCAGTGCCGAGGGTGAAGCCACCATGACCAAGTTTACTGGCACAAAAACGGACAATCTCCATGACTGAAATCTATGCAGTGTATGGTGCTTCAGGTTGTGGTCGGAGCTTGATGCCAGTCGCCCGCCAGCAATTACAGCGTCAGAATATAAATGCCGAAATCTATTTTATAGATGACAGTCTGATCGAAGAAACGACGGTTAATGGGCATAGAGTATTAAATTATGCAGCATTTAAAAATCTAAAGGCTGATAGAAAGTCAGTTCTCATTGCGATTGCCAATAGTCAGATCCGTGAAAAAATAGCGATAAAACTTGAACAAGATGCAATTGAGCTATGGACGGTTCAGGCAGATAATGTCGTACGTATGGATGCAATAGAAATTGCCCCCGGTGCTGCTTTAAGTCCGTTTGTGACTCTCACTTCTAATATCAAGATTGGCAAATGCTTTCATGCCAATTTATATAGTTATGTTGAGCATGACTGTGTGATTGGAGATTACGTTACCTTTGCTCCCGGCGTGAAATGTAATGGCAATATTCATATTGAAGACCATGCCTATATTGGTACGGGTGCTGTGATCAAACAGGGCACACCAGACCAGCCTTTAGTGATTGGCAAAGGGGCAGTGGTGGGCATGGGCGCTGTCGTCACCAAAAGTGTGCCACCGAGGGTTACGGTCGTTGGTAATCCGGCACGGATTTTAGAGAAAAAATAAGTTTTTAAATTTTAAAAATTCAGGAAACATCATGTTAAATACTGCATTTGAACCATGGCCAAGTTTTACCCAGAAAGAAGCGGATGCGGTTTCCCGGATTTTATTGTCGAATAAAGTCAACTACTGGACAGGGCAAGAATGCCGTGAGTTTGAAAAAGAATTTGCCCAGTTTGCAGAAACCCAATATGCAGTGGCTTTAGCCAATGGAACCGTGGCACTCGATGTTGCTTTGAAAGCCTTAGGGATTGGAGCAGGGGATGATGTAATTGTCACCTCACGCACCTTTCTGGCATCGGCCAGTTCGATTGTGACCGCTGGAGCAAATCCTATTTTTGCTGATGTTGAGCTAGATTCACAGAATATTTCTGCTGAAACCATCCAAGCAGTACTGACCCCAAATACCAAAGCGATTATTTGTGTGCATCTGGCAGGCTGGATGTGTGATATGGATCCGATCATGCAATTGGCACAGGAAAAAGGCCTGTATGTGATTGAAGACTGTGCACAGGCACATGGCGCAAAATACAAAGGCAAGTCAGCTGGTTCCATCGGTCATATCGCAGCCTGGTCGTTTTGTCAGGACAAGATTATGACCACAGGTGGTGAAGGCGGTATGGTCACCACCAATGATGAAACCCTGTGGAAAAAAATGTGGTCTTATAAAGACCATGGCAAGAACTTTGACAGCATCTATAACAAACAGCATCCACCGGGATTCCGCTGGTTACATGATTCATTTGGTACCAACTGGCGCATGATGGAAATGCAGGCGGTGATTGGACGTATTCAGCTTAAAATGATGCCGGAGTGGACTGCAAAACGCATGGCCAATATGGAAAAAATTTATGCTGCATTTGCAGACAGTCCATATTTTAGCGTGCATCGCCCATCCGATGAGTATGTCCATGCCGCATATAAATGTTATGTACAGGTAAATACAGATCAGTTGCCTGAAGGCTGGTCACGTGACCGGATTATGACAGAGATGAATGCCTTGGGTGTGCCATGTTTTAGTGGATCTTGTTCCGAGGTGTATTTGGAGCATGCTTTTGATGGTACAGCATGGCGACCGACACAGCGTTTGCAAAATGCGCAAAAACTCGGTGAAACCAGTTTGATGTTCTTGGTCCATCCGACATTAACAGAAAATAATATTCAAACAACTGAATCTGCCATCCAGCAGATCATTAGTCGCATATAATCTAATCATGATTCAATCACGTAGAATGCACCAACAGGTGCATTTGATAAATTTACCCAAGTTTCAATTTAGTCATTCTAATACCTAAATTGGATTGAAACTTATAAGTACTATTGAGAAGACATATCACGTGAAGTCCATCATCCTACCTTTAGTCGAATCTCCACGTTCAGCAAAACTCGCATTTTTAGTCATTTTAGACTTTTGTATTTTCCTTGTTCTAATCTGGCTGTGTTATGCCATCCGCCAGTTTGACCTCGGCGCAGAAGTTGTACCCAATATTCCTTTTGGTACAGTTTGGGTCAGTGCTATTGCTGTATTGGCTCTATTTCTCTGCGGTGTATATCGCTTTATTGTCCGTACCTTCAATGAATTTTTTATTGTTAAACTGGGTTTGGCAACGATCTTATCCGTGATTGGCCTGTATTTATTGGCTTATAGTACACATGCCTTTATTCCGACATCCATCCCGTTGATGTTTGGCTTTATGATGTTTGCCTGGGTCTGGTTTAGCCGAGGTTTTATCCGTTTTATCGTGCGTTCTTATTTACAGGCCGGAGTGCCTAAAAAACGTATTGCGATTTATGGGGCTGGTTATGCAGGGCAGCAGGTGGCAGCCACCTTAAATCGCTCCAATGAGCATGTGCCGATTATATTTATTGACGATAATCCGTCTTTAAATGGCCAAAATATTGGGGGTATTCAAGTTTTTTTACCACATACTGCTTTGAAATGTTTTACAAAACTCAAAATTGACGAAATTCTGATTGCACTACCCTCAGTCGGGCGGATACGTAAAAGTGAAATCGTTAAATCTTTAGAACCGGCGCATCTTAAAATTACCGAGATTCCCGGCCTGACTAAACTGGTCGATGGTGAAATTCGAATTTCCGATATTCAGGAAGTGGATATTATTGACCTGCTGGGCCGCGATCCGGTACCTCCGGTTGCAGAACTTTTAGCTAAAAATATTAAAAATAAAGTAGTGATGGTCACAGGCGCAGGTGGCTCAATTGGTTCTGAGCTTTGTCGCCAGATTATTAAAAACCAGCCGGCCAAAATTATTATTTATGAACTGACAGAATTTGCTTTATATAGTATTGATAAAGAATTACGTCTCACAGCATCATGTGACATTATTCCAATCTTGGGCTCAGTACTGGATGAACGCAAGCTGGAGCGGGTGATTGAACAATATGAGATCCAAACAGTTTATCATGCAGCGGCTTATAAACATGTACCTCTGGTGGAGTGTAACCCATTAGCAGGCCTGAAAAATAACGCGGTAGGAACGGCATTTAGTGTCAATGCTGCGGTGAAAAAAGGCGTCGAAACCTTTGTACTGATTTCAACCGATAAAGCAGTACGTCCGACCAACGTGATGGGTGCGACCAAGCGGATGGCAGAGCTTTATTGTCAGGCCATGGCAGAAGCTCAGGACCAGACCCAGATCAGTATTGTCCGCTTTGGTAATGTACTGGGTTCTTCGGGCTCGGTGGTACCGCTGTTTAAACAGCAGATTGCCAAGGGTGGGCCAATCACGGTGACCGATCCCGAAGTGACCCGTTTCTTTATGACCATTCCGGAAGCCTCGCAGTTGGTGATTCAGGCTGGTGCCCTCGGTACCGGTGGAGATGTGTTCTTGCTGGATATGGGCGAACCGGTACGGATTCAGGATCTGGCACGACAAATGATTTCACTCAGTGGACTCAAAGTCCGTGAAGAAAAAAATCCAAATGGTGATATTGAAATTCAATATACCGGCTTACGTCCGGGCGAAAAGCTGTATGAAGAACTGCTGATTGATGAAGAAAATACAGAAATCACCTCGCATAAGCGTATTTTGAGATCAGTCGAGAAGCATTATCCATTGGCAGAAATCCTGGAGGTCTTTAACCGGATGCATGAACTTTCAGCGACACAAGCCGATATTGAATGGGCATTGGCGCAGCTGGAATACTATGTCGATGGTTATGTCCGTGGCAACGAAATTCAAGTGAACTAGGTTATTTATAGATATGATTAAGAAAGCAATTCTTCCTGTGGCCGGCCTCGGTACGCGTTTTTTACCGGCCAGCAAATCGATTCCCAAAGAAATGGTGACTGTGGTCGATCGTCCGGCGATTGAATATGTGGTCCGTGAAGCGGTAGCCGCCGGAATTGAACAAATTATTTTGGTGACTCATTCTTCAAAAGCATCGATTGAAAATTACTTCGATCGTAATTTTGAACTTGAAACCACGCTTGAGCAAAAAAACAAAACCGATTTACTCAAAGAAATTACTGAAATTCTGCCTAGCGGTGTAAGTATTATTAGTGTACGTCAACCGCAGCCTTTGGGCTTAGGTCATGCAGTACTCTGTGCCAAAGCCGTGATTGGCGATGAAGATTTTGCGGTATTATTACCAGATGTGCTGGTCAAGGATCAGGATCCGGAAAATGATTTGTCTCGCATGATTCAGCGTTATGACGCGTCTCAAGCAGCACAAATCATGGTTGAAGCGGTGCCTGAACATCTGGTGGATCAATATGGGATTGTCGATGTGGCCGCATCTCCGGCCGAAGGCGAAAGCATTGTCATGCAAGGGATTGTTGAAAAACCGGCAGTCGGCACCGCACCATCGAATCTGTCTGTGGTCGGGCGTTATATCCTGCCGGCAAAAATCATGCAGCTTCTGGAACAGACACCACGCGGGGCAGGCAATGAAATTCAGCTCACCGATGCGATTGCCATGTTACAGCAGACTGAAGCAGTGGAAGCTTATCGCATGAAAGGTCAAACTTTTGACTGTGGCAACAAGCTCGGCTATCTTAAAGCTGTATTACATTATGGGGTTGATCATCCCAAGCTCGGTCGCGAGTTTAAAGCGTTGATCCAAGAACTCGCTTTATAATAAAAAATAATAACCAAGGAATACTATGAAAGTCGCAGTACTGGGAAAAACCTTATTTTCTGGGGTCATTTCGGCCCTTTTGTCTGAATGTGGTCATCAGGTGGTGTGGTGTAACAGCTTCAGTGCAGATGAGCCGGCCAGGACTTATTTTCAGGATGAATCCTTGCAGTCATTGCTGCAAAAACAGGAAAAATCCGGTTTTTTAAACTGTTGTGATTTTCAGCATCTGGATTTTAATCAGGATGTTTTTTTCTTTAGTTTTAATGCCACCGAAGAGCAGCAGGCATTTCAGATGCTGGATACCCTTCGGCATGCCTGTTTTGCTCATCCCAAGCTGATTATTAATGCTTCGACGTTCGGCTTGCATGGCACTCAACGCTTCCAGCAACTGCTGCCGAATGATGACTGGATTTATCTGCCCGATATTATTCAGGAAGGTAATGCCCTGCGTAGTTTTGTTCAGGCCACCCAGCTGATCGTGGGCTGTGATCATGCAGATGCACAGGCTAAAATCAGAGAGCTGTTACGCCCCTTGTTTCCGCGTGCGCAGCAGTATCTGTTTATGCCGGTACTGGATGCCGAATTTACCAAACTCAGTATTTCCGGCATGCTGGCCACCCGGATCAGTTATATGAATGATCTGGCCAGTGTGGCAGAAAAACTTGGGATTGATATTGAACAGGTGCGTCAGGGCATGGCTGCGGATAACCGGATTGGTTCCGCCTATTTGTTTCCAGGAGTCGGTTTTGGTGGAGAGAACTTCTCGCATGATATCCGCACCTTAACGCATGCGGTAGCAGATTCGGGGGTGAAAAACCAGTTACTGGAACAGGTCTGGGAGATTAACGAACAACAAAAAGAATTACTGTTCCGCAAACTATGGAATTATTTCCGTGGCGATTTACAGGGAAAAGTGGTGGCGATTTGGGGCGCAGCCTTTAAAGAAAATACCCCGAGCATCCAGCAATCTCCAGTGCATGCCATGCTCACTGCATTATGGGCGCAAGGGGTGACGGTCAAACTGCATGATCCGCAAGCATTGGCCAATATTAAAAAAGTCTATGGGATACGGCAGGATCTAATCCTGTGTGAAGATCAATATCAGGCAGTTGAGGGGGCAGATGCCTTATGTTTGATGACTGCCTGGAAGCAGTATGGTAGTCCAGATTATCCACACCTCATTAAACTGATGCAGCATCCCCTGATTTTGGATGGGCGTAATCTGTATGATCCGGCCTATATCAAGGCGCGTGGTTTTAATTATATTGGGGTGGGACGTTAATGTTAAGTCAGCTTAAACCAGATCTAAATACTGAAACTGTGTGTCAAAAACTCGCCTCGAGCAAAGAACAACTTGATGCGGTGCATCTACGAGAACTGTTTGCCGCAGACCCCCAGCGTTTTAACAAATATTCAATTCAGTTTGAACAGCTGGTCTTCGATTATAGTAAACACAGAATTGATAACACGGTGATGGAGGACCTGATTGAATGGGCAGATGCACAAAACCTAAGATCCTGGATTGGGTCTTTATTTTCAAATCAGGATATTAATTATACCGAGCAACGTGCTGCCATGCATTGGGCATTACGCTTGCCAGCACAGGATCAGCAGCATGCGGATCTGGCCGCTGATGTGCATGCTCAACTTGAGCGCATGTATGCCTTGGTCGAGCAAATCCATGCCGGGCAGCGTCGTGGTGCCACCGGGGAAGTGATTCAGGATGTGGTCAATATTGGGGTCGGTGGTTCAGATCTTGGCCCTCTAATGGTCACCCATGCCTTATCTGATTTTAAATATCAGTCTGCCCAGCCACTCAACGTACATTTTGTTTCGACCATGGATGGCAGTCAGTTGTCCGAGTTGTTGCATCAGTTGCGTCCGGAAACCACTCTGTTTATCATTTCATCCAAATCATTTGGTACGATTGATACCCTCACTAATGCCCAGACCGTGCGTTTGTGGCTGGAAAAAGCATTGGGTCAGCATCCTTATATTCTCAAGCATCATTTTATCGGGGTATCGACCAAACCGGAGAAAATGACCGCTTGGGGGATTGCTCCAGAAAATCAGCTGTTGTTATGGGACTGGGTCGGAGGGCGTTATTCGCTGTGGTCCTGTATCGGATTGCCGATTGCCTTGAGTATTGGAATAGAGGGCTTTAAGCAGCTGCTGGCGGGTGCACATGCAGTAGATCAGCATTTTCAGTATCAGCCTTTTGAACAGAATATTCCGGTCTTGATGGGCCTGTTGGGGGCCTGGAATAACAATTTCCTGGATATTCAGACCCATGCCATCCTGCCTTATGATGGCCGGCTAAAATACTTTGCTTCCTACTTGCAGCAGCTGGAAATGGAATCGAATGGCAAGTCGATCCAGCGCAATGGTGAAAAAGTGCAGCTGGATACCTGTCCAATTATTTGGGGAGAGGTTGGCCCGAATGCGCAACATGCTTTCTATCAACTCCTGCATCAGGGCACCCAGTCAGTCAGTTGTGACTTTATTGCACCGGTAAAGCGCTATAACAGTCAGCAATATACCTATGCCGATAGTGCTGAGGCATTAATCGAGCAGCATCATTTGGCATTGTCGAATTGTCTGGCGCAATCGCGTTTACTGGCTTTTGGTAATGAAGCGCTGGATCAAAACGAATTGGCTAGCTTGCCGGCTTATAAGCAGTATGAAGGCAATCAGCCGAGCAGTACCTTGTTACTGCAAGAGCTGAATCCCTATAGTCTGGGGATGCTGATTGCATTGTATGAGCATAAGGTGTTTGTTCAGTCGGTGCTGTGGAACATCAACCCATTTGATCAATGGGGCGTAGAAAAAGGCAAGGAAATTGCCAACCAGTTGCTGCCTATTTTGAATGGTGAACAGTCTGAGCTAGGTGGTCTGGATGGTTCAACTCAAGGTTTAATTAACATTTTATTAGGGAAGCAGCATGGCTAAAATTCTGGTAACGGGCGGGGCAGGCTATATTGGTTCGCATACTTGTGTTGAGTTATTAAATGCCGGCCATGAGGTGGTGGTTTTAGATAATCTCTGCAATAGCGCTGCTGAGTCTTTAAATCGGGTGCAACAGTTGACCCTGAAAAGCCTGACCTTTGTTGAAGGGGATATCCGGGATGTCCAGTTACTGGATCAAGTCTTTCAGCAAAATAGTATTGATGCGGTAATTCATTTTGCCGGGCTTAAAGCAGTTGGAGAAAGCCAGCAGATTCCACTGGCATATTTTGATAATAATATTGCCGGTTCCATCAGCCTGGTGCAGGCCATGCAGCGCGCCCAGGTTTTTAAACTGGTATTTAGTTCGTCGGCTACTGTGTATGGTGATAATAATCCTTCACCTTTAAACGAAGAAATGCCGACTGGCATGCCAACCAATAACTATGGTTATACCAAGCTGATTGTGGAGCAGCTCTTGGAAAAAATGGCTGTGGCAGATCAGCGCTGGTCGATTGCCTTATTACGTTATTTCAATCCGGTCGGTGCACATAAAAGCGGGCAGATCGGTGAAGATCCACAAGGTATTCCGAATAATTTAATGCCTTATGTAACTCAGGTGGCAGTAGGGCGACGTGAAAAACTGTCGATCTTTGGTCATGATTATGACACTGTCGATGGCACGGGTGTACGGGATTATATTCATGTGGTAGATCTGGCCAATGCACATTTATGTGCCCTCAATAATCGTTTAACTGCACAAGGGTGTCGGGCCTGGAATATTGGTACTGGCAATGGCATTTCAGTGCTACAAGTTAAAGATACTTTTGAACGGGTCAATGGTGTTGCAATTCCATTTGAATTAGCACCACGTCGTGAAGGTGATGTGGCGACCTGTTTTGCAAATAATAGCCGTGCAGTACAAGAGTTGGACTGGGCAGCACAATATGGTTTGGAGGATATGCTGGCAGATAGCTGGAACTGGCAGAAGCAGAATCCGAATGGTTATCGCTAAAATCTTTATAGCGATATAAATAAAAATGGGAGCTTTTGATGAACAGCTCCCATTTTTATTGTACTGTATGCGTGAAGATTAACTCTGAATCAGCTGAGTCAATTCATCGACATAGTCCTGCATTGGTCGTGGATTATGATCACGACGGCTTTCAATATTCAGACGCAATAAAGGTTCAGTATTGGATGCACGCACATTAAAACGCCAGGTGCCAAAGTCCAGACTGACACCATCGGTCTGATCAATTGCAGGATTTTGATCGGCATAGTGATCAAAGAGTTTTTGAATCGTGGTTTGGGTATCGGCGACTTTAAAGTTGATCTCACCACTACACGGGAACTTGGCAATCATCTCTTCCACTAGCGAAGATAGAGATTGCTGTGTTTCAGACAGTACTGCAATCGCTAGTAACCATGGAATCATGCCACTATCACAGTAGGCAAAGTCACGGAAATAGTGATGGGCACTCATTTCTCCGCCATAAGCCGCATTATGTTCACGCATCACATCTTTAATAAAGGCATGCCCTGATTTCGACTGCACCGTAATCCCTTGGTATTGTTCCACGATATCCAGGGTATTCCAGACCAGACGCGGGTCATGCACAATTTTCTCACCCGATTGTTTTAGCAAGAAGGCTTGAGCCAAAAGACCAACAATATAATAGCCTTCAATAAACTGGCCTTTTTCATCGAACAGGAAGCATCGGTCAAAGTCACCATCCCAGGCAATGCCCATGTCGGCAGCATGCTCAATCACAGCATCGCGAGTACTAGCACGGTTTTCAACCAGAATCGGGTTGGGAATCCCATTCGGGAAGTTGCCATCGGCTTCATGATGAATTTTGATAAATTCAACCGGAATATTGAGTTCTTTAAATTTTACTTCGATTGCATCAATGACATGACCTGCTGCACCATTACCCGCATTCACCACCAGTTTCATCGGGCGGATTTTTGCTGGATCAATATAGGTCATCAGGTGCTCGATAAACTCGGGCAGGATATTGTATTTTTCGGTACGGCCTTTATTGCTGACTTTAATAAATTCACCTGATTCTGCCAAAGCCTGAATCTCTTTAAGACCGGTATCCGCACTGATAGGACGGGCATTTTCACGTACAAGCTTCATCCCGTTATAGTCCATCGGATTATGACTGGCTGTGACTTCAATCCCTCCTTGAACATCGAGATGAAATGCGCCGAAATAAACTTCTTCAGTGCCGGTCATCCCCAGATCCAGTACATTGACACCGGCATCATTCAAACCACGAATCGTGGCCTGTTTTAGGCCTTCACTGCTGAGACGTATATCACAGCCAATCACTACAGTCTTCGGTTGATAAATCTGTCCGTAGGCACGGCCAATTTTATAGGCGATGTCTTCATTCAGCTCGCTACCAAGTTTGCCGCGAATGTCATAGGCTTTAAAGCAAGTCATTTTGGTCATGTAAGCCCTCAAGATCCTTGAAAATAAGAAAAAGGTATAATATATACCAGTAGTATAGAACCAAAATTATGTAATCTAGTTTCTTTCATCCGTGATTTTTGACTCAGTATTTCTATAATATTTGGGCCAGCAATTGCAGGCTTCCAAGATCATTGCCTTTATTCTGAAATAACTTTTGATCAGGGTTATAATGAGTTATGCATAGATTTCCATTTTTCCAGGATCCTATCTGCCCAGTCTTCATGATAGGAACTTGAAAGTAAATGATCTTTTTTTGAAAGGTGGTTGATCATCATATATGACTGGATATTACAGACTTTGTTGATAAAGTCTTTGGGCCAACTTAAAGACTGCGATAAAATTGCTATTTTGAAAGACTTTAGATTTTCGTCTATAAACATTTTGTCTGCTTTAATCTCTGATGGTAGCAATAGCGTGGAAATATTTTTTTTCCCATCAGATGTGTCGATTTCGCATAGATAAAATAACTCATTATCCTCGCTGTCGAATATGAGATTTACATAAAATAGGCGATCTTGACCATTAGTCAATTTATGTCCTCTGAATCGACCATATTTTATGAAAGACTGATTATGGATTTGTTGGACTTTATAACCTTTGTCTTCTATTTTTCTTAGCATTTTGCTGAGGTCTTGATAAGTAGAGCTTTCAAAATAAGTTTCTGATTCTATAGTAAATCCTGGTCGGGTGCCTTCGTCGTCACCTTCTCCACCAGCAAATGATTGGTCCTCATGATGAGCTTCCCCATTTGTATTCCGTCTTTGTATATTAATTTCTGAGCATGAAGTATTTAGTGAGATTTGTAGGTCTTCTATAGTATAAATTTCCCCCGTAATATTTTTTAGTTGTGCAATTTGCTGATCAATATCAGCGTTAGCTTCATCATCAAATCGAGACTTATCTGAGCTTGGCTGTTTTTTGATATCCTGTTTTTTATCCAGAATATTTTTAACCTTCCCAAAATTTTTTTTAGATATAAAATGAAATTGAACAGGTTTATCTATTCCTGTCTCCAAATTTCTAAATGAATTGATGCGTTCAATTCGAAATATTTTTTTCTCTGGATGAATACATCCATCAACATTAAGTTCAATGTTTTTCAGGATAGGGGCATCTATATCAAAATCATAGGCCTTGGATTGAGCCTGATTTCTAATAGTTTTTTCATAAATACTTAAAAAAGATTGATTTAATTCAGGGTGTAATAAAATTAATGCTAGTTTTTTTAGAAAAACAGGGTCGTTCAGATCTTTGGCTGTTATTTTTCTGTTTGGTGCAACAAAAATATGAAAGGCTTCAGTATCGTCACGATCAACCAAGATATCAGTTGTATATCTTTCAGAAAATAATGCAGCGCGTAATAAATATGGATGAGAGAAAAAAAGATCTCGTGCGAGTACCAGTTTAGGTAATTGGATGGTCCAACCATCATTAAACTCATCTGTATTGCTATATGGGAAACTAAAGCATAGACGATTTCTATAGTTGTCATGAGAATTTATAGCTGGATCTTTAGCATTAGTACTATTCAACATTCCTAAATCAATCTGGGTGAGTTTATGGTTGACTAAAGGGACAGGTTCAACACTGCTCAGTGGTGTTTTATAGTGATATAAGAGAATACTTTCTATTGGTCTTTTTGAAAGAAAAAAGTTGTTTTCCTCAGGATTGTACATCGTGGTCTTGATATCAAAACGAGTTTCACCACGATGAGTTATCTGCGTTGCGCTGTAGTATTTGGTTGCTTTAGGCAAACATTCTAATGGAATATTACGCACTATTTATCTCCCTATAATATTATCAAAAAATCGATGTGCTTCTGGTGTTAAGCGTTCTCGACTTAATCCTGCAAGACGTAAAAAAACACTTGGTGGATAGTCTTTATTTTCAGTTTGTTGACGAATATACGTTCGAGTCAGACGACGTATTTGATAACAATCCACAGACTCAGCGTAACGATCCAAAAAGGCTGCAGTCAATGGGAAAAAATTCCAGTTTTTTTCAATCATACTCACTGAACCCAGTTGTCTAATAAAAAACTTTTTTGTCCATTGAGGTGATTCGAGATCTCCTAATAATTCATTCCGTATTTTGATGAGTTGTTTAACAAACTTTCGATCTCGAGCTCTCCAGTCAATACGTGGTTTAGGATCAGAGGGAGGGAGAGTTAAAGCTGATTTATTGATAAATAATAGCCAATCTTTATGATTGCGATATAAGCGAGCATACAGTGAGCCGTTTTGTTGGCGAGCCTGTTTGACTGACCGTTCTAGGATTAATTTTGTCCATTGTTTTTGGTCTTCAGATAACGTTCGATCTACTTTATTATCAATACATATTGTTGCCGTTGCGGTGGCTTCTTCTAGATCCATTAATGCTAGATGAATATATTGCTTATATGTTTCAATCGGATTCTTCTCTGGAATAAGAGCTTTTAATACGATGAGATGCTCAAGATAAGAAAATGCTTTACGATGCTTTCTTAATATATTTTTCAGCCAGCAGTTTTCACTATCTAAATCTGCTAATTGATAATATGCAAGTAAACTTTCGCCCCAGTAATCTATGACCAACTGACGAGCTTTTTTGTAGTGGATGTTTTTACGACTTGATAGTAAGTCTCTATCTTTTAAAATCAGAAAATAAGCATCTGATATAGTCGAAAAATCTGGAATACTAATGGATGTTGAATGAGCAAGTAGCTCTTCGATTAGTTCCGCAAGCTCGATATGGTGACGTGAGTCCTGAGGATTAAATGCAAGTTGTGAAGAGTCTTTCAGCGCATTCAAATGAGCAAAATAGAATTTTCGGTCTATCCCATTGCAAGGGATAGAACTCATAAAGAGCGGTTGCTTATGCTTTGTACAATACTCGTATCCAGTAATCTGCCAGCTACGTTTCCAGTAAACTTCTCCATATTGCTGCATCTGTTCTTGCCAGCAATGAGGGCAGAACCGGAAAAAACTCACAGCTTTGATCCGCGATGCATTTTTTCCTAATTTGGTATGCAGGGATTGATACTGCTCACCTCGCAATGCCTGCACAGCATAATGCATTACTGTATCAGGTTGAAATGGTTGGTAAATTGGTAACAGGGTGTGTTGGTTGATTAAAATAAGCGCATCATAGTGATCTGGTAAGTAACTGGCCACCCTGTCTAGATGAGAAGGTAAATCGTAAGTTGGTGTCAAGTTCCTATTATTGAATAATTCTTCAGTGAGATATTTTGGACTCAGAATCCCATTGTGAACAGCATAACGAGCAATCATACTGTAAATCAATTCATTTGGATATGGTGCTGGAAAATTTGAAATCATGGTACCTTACCCTCCATTTTTTCTGCTTAATGCAAAATGGGACGGGTAGGATCAAACAAATAGTGAGATGATTTTAATAACTCATAAACATCTACGTCCTGTTCTTGTGCTTGACTGAAAAAGTTTCGTAAGTCATTCGTTTCAGTACTCTTCCATTCCTCCACTTTCATGACTTTACGAGAGGTCCTTGGCTTCCTTGCCGGAGTTGTGGTCTGAGGCTGGTCCAATTTATCTTTTACTACAGAGCTGTCTAATACTTCCAGAATATGCTGGAGGAGTACCTGTAAGTTCTCGTTTGGATATTTTTTTAATGCAGAAGTGACATGCGGTTCTATTGCAGCAGCGGGATGACCTAATGCTGTTAGCATACCTATTAAAGTAGAATAATGCGGTCCTAGATCTTTATGCTGTTTTTCTGTTTTTAATGCGGCTTTAAAACGGTGTTGTTCAACATACTCCTCAATTTGAACTTGAGGGATAGTGAGGTCAGAGTACCGTGCAATACGTGCAGGATTACCTGAACGCAGCGCATCTAGAATATCGTGAACTGGCTGTAATTGTTCTTCATAGACTTTTTTAAAAAGTTCAGATGTAATTTTTTCCAGACCAATGGTGATTGCATGAATCTGCACCAAGCAGAACAGTTTAACCACTAAATCTGGAATGCCCTGCGTATAATAATACCAAGTGTTTCTTAATTCATCGGTCAGTTCAGCTGGTTGTTGAACCCATTGATATTGCCACAGCTTGTTGGTGAAAGCATACCATTCAGAAATGATCATTTGATCAGGGGTGCTAGGATCGGGAGTGGGTGCTTCATTGCGCATAGGTTCCCAGATTAAAGAGCCTAATCCCGCACTGCGTCTAGCTGATCTTAAGTCTTCTTGCAGAATTTCATTGGCTTTGGGTGTCCCAATCATCACAATTGGAATGGATGCCACATTCACAAGTGTGACAAAGAAATTAAGAATGATTTCAGCCCCGCCAGATTTTTTTGTATTCAAATGCTGGATTTCATCAATGATTAAAAGTCCAATAGAATAATTATTTGCGATAATTTTCATCTGCTGCAGCATAGCATTCACATTTAAGCGACTTCTGGTGAAACGATGCTCGAAGTTTGTATCTCCTAATGCTAAATCTACTGCTCTAAAAAAGTTTGAGCATAAGTTTTTTAAAGAGCTGTCATGCGGACAATCAATTTTAAGGTAAACAATTTGTTTTAATCCCAACTCTCTATGTTCAATCACTTGCGGGTAATAACGCAAAATTTTGTTAATTGTTGTTGTTTTGCCGCTTCCCGAACATCCTATAATTGACATGCTAGTTGCAGTCGACTCTGGAGGTGCATAGCGGTAAGAGCTTTCATTTGATGGTTCTAGTTGCTGAAAAGCAGCGTGTAAATGTCGATGTCTATCCCCATTAGTGATGTTTCTGCTCACGTAACCTTGCCGGATCATGATAGAAATTTTTTGTTCAAGGGATAGATGTTTAGTCAGTGGTTGAAAAAAATCATGAGGCAACTGAGCAATCAGATGGATTCTTTCTGGTTGGGGTAAGAAACGCTGTTCTGGAATAAATTTCAGTTTCCCTCGTAGGTGTTTAATAACCGATTTCGTGTCAAGGATAGGCGGTAATTGAGTAATGAGAGGATTATCCCCATAGATATCTTCTATCGATGTGTTGACCGCGAGTTCATTATTATTCATTCTTCATCGTCCTCTTCAAATAATTGTCTCATTAAGTCTGGTTGACTGGTCAAATCCAGATTGCTGTTGTGAGATGGGGGTGTTGGAGGATTGTCTTGGTTGGGATGGATAGTCCGGATAGAATTGACGGACCTATTTTGGAGATGTTCCTCACGTTCCACCTGAATTGCTTCTTGTTTGTTCTGACGAATATCCCGAGTACGTTGTGCTTTAGAAAGTTGGTGAACTCCTGCTTGAGCCTGCCGGCTCTGTGCTGTGTGGATGATTTTGTCAGTAAAATCCTGCAATTCACTGATGGCTACGGACTTTAGTTGTGAATGCTGTTTTTCAACAGTTTTGATTGCTTTTTGAATTTGTTCAGCTTCCCACCAGGTCAGATGCTGATATTGACGTGAGGCATCACTTAAGTGCGCTTCCCAGTATTCCAACTTATTTTCATCAAAGAAAACATAAATGGTATTTACTGAGTATGGGTCAAAACCAATCCGCAACTTTTTCGGGCGGGATTTGGTCGTGTTACGAATAAACCAGCCTTGTTGATGCATTTCCAGACATTGATAGAGTAAGCCTTTGACTTTAAGTCCCTTGTCACTTAAGGAGGCGTCGGTCCTAGGTAACAAGCCAACATATAGTGATTTGTTATCCACTTGTCTTAACATCCCAGTACGGTGCTGTAGGCCCCACTGCCAGAGCTTAAGGGGGATAGATGGCAGGTCAGTCGGCATATCGGCACTACGATCATATTTCGTCAAAATATCAAAATTATTGCGTAAAAAGACGCAGCTTAAGATGATTTTTCTGAACTCTTCCAGAGTTAGACAAGCTTCTAGTCGATAATCATGTCCGCCTTTCTTTTTTTCCTTGAATCCAGAAACAACACCAATATTCTCGTAGGATTTAAAGCGTGACTGAATGATTCCAAAAGCCCTCTCCACAATACCTTTGGCATCGCTTCGATACGGTGGCGCATTTTCAATACGAACAGAAAAGTTTTTTTCAAGAAGTTCAATTTGATAGCCAATTAGTTCACCGCGGTCTGCAAGTATGGCACCAGGTAAACCATAAATAGGCCAGTCTTCTGGTTGTATTTGCAAGCCATAACTCTGACAGAATGTCACTTTATCTTGGATTGCAACGCTGAGGCATTGTATGGCTGTATTAAAGGAACTGTTTTCCATGCCGACATAAAGCCCAGTAATCATCCGGCTGAATACATCGATAACAATATATACGGTAGGTCGGCCAATAATCTGTGATGGATCTCGTGATGATACAAGGTAGATGTCAGCGATTGTTGAATCTATCTCATAACGTGCACCAGGACCATTTGCGTGCTTGGTCGCTGTTGAAGTCAGAGGTTTGTGATCTTTCAGAGTTTTCTGATTCTTCAGAATTTCCTTGGAATTATTCTTATTTCTATATCGCTTATTATAAAAATAATAGAATTGGGCATAGGTTGGAATATCTGCGGCTTGCACTTGATGAAAGTGCTTAGAAAATAAATTTTTAAACCGAAGATAAGTTTCGTTAATGGATTGTTTTTTGACAGGAACTAAATACTCTTCGATGGCTTGCTTAAAATATAATTCAACCTGTTCAGTGACATTCTTACCTTCATTCGATTCATAAATGCGTGGTCTGCCAATTTTTTTATCACCTATAGCTCTTTTTTGGCCTTTTCCACCTGAGTTTTCATAGTCCGGTACCAAAGCATTTATAGTTTGACCACGTTGCCAGTAGCGTCTTAGGAGTCGTAGGATTTTATTAATTGATACTTCTTTTTCTAGATGTATAGTTTTAATTTTTGCAGTCCTGATTTTTGCATTGATAAGAACTTGTTCATCATTAATTAAATCTTGAATAATAAAAAAGTTTTCATCTCTTTTTTTGAGTTGAATAGAATCCTCACTCAAGTTTAATCGTTTTAAGTGTTCATAAGGATCTTGTGCTGGTATTAGGCTTTGATCATCTGAGAGAGTTTGAAGTTCCTTAGACAAAATGAGTTCAGGAAAAGCATTTTTATTATCAATCGCAATCCATACCGTATACTGCGGTAAGAATTTGAGTATTCGGTATTGTGTTGAATTCAAGATGTAAACTGAATTAATTAGTTGCATGGACTGTATTCTCATTCTGGAGCAAATTACTTGCATGAATATCAGAGAGTTTAAGCTCCAAGTACGAAATTTCTAGATTAAATTGAAGTATTCGCAGTGCGAATAATTTTCTAAACAATGCGAGCGTCGCTCCGATACCCATTTTTTGAGTTTGGTCAGAATGCTTACAAAATTGGATTAATGAGCTTTGAGGGTACTGGCTAATTTCTTCCATAAAATAAACTGCTTGATCAATCATGTGATTTGTTATTTCAAGGTCATTTTTTTCTACATACAGCCATTTAATGTTCTCTAGTACCGTAGCAGGAATGTCTTTTTCAGTAATCAGTTTGAACGGCGTATTGTGCTCTTCTTCCCAGTAACGACGTTTAATTTCTAATGACTCAATAACATGAGCTTTATTCAGATCCTTGCTGTAAAGAGTGTCAAGGGCTATAGAAAACTTACCAAAATCAACTAAAAAATCTGAAGATAGGGTAAAAGGTATATAGTCAACCGATACTTTTTTCATTCGGAAACGAGAACAGATGGAGTTAAGATCATAGATATCCAAAGGATAATGTTCGCGAATATCTGTAACGTTCTGATTCCAGTCAAGCAGTAAAAAGGTAGATAGCTCTAGATCAGAAAATAAGTGATGAAGACGTTTACTGACACGGCCTTGTACTCTGTGAGAGCGACCAATTGAACTGAAGTTTTGAACAGTTTTACAAGGTTTATAATCGCGTCCATGGCCCTGGCCATACCCTTCTGTTACTAGTTCTTCATAGTTTTTTATAATTTTTGCCATACAGAAGACCTGTGGATTTTGGTGGATAATTAATCATATCTGAAGGGGGGTAATTTTGTATTTGGCAAAAACATACAAACTTAAATATATTTATATACAAACAAAATTTTATAATTTTTATTTAATTATTTATTTAATTCAGTGACTTAATAATTAATCCAGTATTTTAATGCTCAATTGATGAGTTTAAAAAACGTTGATGATAGGCAAAAGTATTCAAATTACATCTTAGTAAACATCGTTGCATATTCTTATGTAAACCAACTGCATATTCAGACTCAAACCCGACCATTCATTCTGGTTCATAGTAAAATGCTTATTTTCTATTCCAAATATTTTAGAACAAAATATGTAAATTTGGATCTTAAAGTACTACCTTAATCTGCTATAATTTGTACATCATTATGATGTACAAATTAGTGGAAAATATGGCTAACTTAGCAACAGAACGAATCAGTGTTCGTTCAACCGTAGATGCAAAGAATGTAATTGAGCAAGCTGCGAATTTATTGGGTCTTAGTGTGAGTTCCTTTATGATCCAATCCTCATTTGAACGAGCAAAAGAATTACTTAAATCTAATCACGAGTTAAAAGTAAATAATGCTGATCGTGATATGTTAATGAATTTGCTTGAAAATCCGCGCCCTGCAAATGATGAGATGAAAAATTTAATGAGTTTATTGGATGAAAATTGAGGTTTTACAAGCCCATCATCAGAAAAAATCATTTAATTGTGGGCAAGATGATTTAAATAAGTTCATAAAACAATACGCATCCCAACATCAGAAATCAGGAACAAGTAAAACCTATGTTGCTATTGATGATGATGCACAGGTGAGGGGGTTTTATTGTCTATCAAGTACCTCTATAGGATTTGATGGGGTTGATGCTGTTCTCACTAAACGATTACCTCGTTATCCCTTACCTTGTGTGGTTGTGGGGCGCTTTGCCGTTGATCAAGCAGCACAGGGGCAAGGAGTTGGAAATGTACTTTTAGCACATGCTCTTAAACAAATTTCAAAAGTTGCTCAAATTATTGGTGTTAATTTTGTTGTAATACATGCTAAGGATCAAAAAGCTATAGAGTTTTATCAGCGGTTTGGCTTTATCTCGTTAACATCAAATCCATTAACATTAATATATCCAGTGAATGAAATACCTCATTTTAAATAAGGTGGGCTGCTAGCTAGTAACAGGAATAGCTAATAGTATTCAGAGTTTGCACATAGTTCCTTATCCCTTATTTTGCTTTATGACCAAATATTGCGTCTAATTATGGTAATTTAATTAAGTTTGTTTTATTTTTTATTATAAGTTGTTGATATATATTATTCATTGTTTTTAAATTTTAGAATTAAGTTTGTATTAAAATTTGGTATCCTGAATTTTAGGTGAAATTAAGTTTGTATTAAGTATTGGATTCTTCCACTTTAAAATACGAATTCTTGCTCAGAAAGGCGAAGCATACTTTAAATAAAAATGAAATGTTTTCAAGGTGAGGTCAAAAAGGGATGCTTTTTGAATCTAGGTTCAGATTTTTATATATCTATATCTTTGAATATATTAGTAATAATTTTATATTTCTAGTGTGATTCTAATTTGAATTTAATTATATTAAGAACCCTGTAGACTTGGTGAAGAATCACTGGGTCTACAGGGTAGGGTTTTGTTCGTTTACTTCATTAATATCCAAACTTAAATAATTAAATCTAAACTTAATTATTTGGTACAAACTTAATTATACGAACATAGCCGGTTCCCCAGCCTTGATTCAATTTTAATTATTCTACGGTGACCGATTTTGCCAGGTTGCGTGGCTGATCCACATCCGTACCACGTAGAACTGCAACATGATAGGACAGCAGCTGCACAGGAATACTGTAGACAATCGGTGCCAGCACTGCATTGACTGACGGAATATGTACCACATGCTGGCGTTCTTTGGCTTTAATGCCGCTGTTTTCATCAGCAAACACAAATAGCTCGCCACCACGTGCCTGAACTTCTTCCATATTGGATTTAAGCTTGTCCAGCATGTCATCCTGTGGCGCCAGAATCACCACCGGCATGTCATTGTCGACCAGTGCCAATGGCCCGTGTTTCAGCTCACCTGCAGCATAACCTTCAGCATGAATATATGAAATTTCTTTCAGTTTGAGTGCACCTTCCAGAGCGATCGGGAAATGCGTACCACGGCCCAAAAACAGGCAATGCTGCTTCTCAACAAACAGTTCAGAGAGACGTAAAATTTCATCGTCATGACGCAAGGTATCCAGAATCACTTTAGGCGTATGCCAAAGTTCTGTGGTGATCTCCGTCATTTGTTCTGTGGAAATAGTATTTTTTACAAAACCGATTTTCAGTACCAACAGCATCAATGCAGCAAGCTGGGTAGTAAAAGCTTTGGTTGAAGCCACACCAATTTCAGGGCCTGCTAGTGTCAACAGACTATGCTGAGTTTCACGCACCATCGAAGAGGTCGCCACGTTACAGATGGTCATCGTGGTAATGTCCAGGCCTTTGGCAGTTGCACGTTTCTGTGTATCACGTAAGGCAGCTAAGGTGTCGGCAGTTTCACCAGATTGGGAAATACACACATACAGC
The DNA here is from genome assembly GCF_024129355.1 of Acinetobacter lwoffii. Taxonomy (GTDB): domain Bacteria; phylum Pseudomonadota; class Gammaproteobacteria; order Pseudomonadales; family Moraxellaceae; genus Acinetobacter; species Acinetobacter lwoffii_I. The sequence continues at coordinate 101,990 of NZ_JAMXXP010000008.1, forward strand.
GTGTGATTCACAATCACCGGAGTGCGATAACGGAACTCACTGGCAATCTCGACCTGGCAAGGCAGGTCAATCAGTTGTTCAAACCAGTATTTGGCAATCATGCCGGCATGATAACTGGTACCACAGGCAATAATCTGAATTTGCTGGATTTTTGAGAAGTCTTGTTCTGCACTGGCAAGGAAGTCTTCGCGCAGGTCATTGCCATTTAAGGCTTGAGAAATGGTCTGTTTGATCGCTTCCGGCTGCTCATAAATTTCCTTGAGCATGTAGTGCTTGTATTCACCTTTAGACGCATTGCTGACCGCTGCATCCAGTTCTTTGACCGGACGATCGACCAGTTGACCATCGACAAAGACTTCAATCGTGGTACGGGTCAAACGGGCAATATCACCTTCTTCAAGATAAATAAAACGGTTGGTAATTGGAAGCAATGCCAACTGATCGGAACTAATGAAATTTTCACCAATACCGACACCAATCACCAGGGGCGAACCTTCACGCACGGTAATCAGCTCATCCGGGTGGTCAGTATGTACGATACCCAGTGCATAGGCACCTTTCAGTTGCGGAACCACTTGGCGTACAGCTTCTAACAGGCTCGGGGTAGATTTCAGCGCATCATTGATCAGATGGGCAACCACTTCAGTATCAGTCTGTGAGGTAAAAACATAGCCCAAAGCTTCAAGATCATCTTTGAGTTCTTGGTAGTTTTCGATAATTCCGTTATGCACCACTGCCACATTTTCAGAAATATGCGGATGGGCATTTTCTTCAGTCGGTTTGCCATGGGTTGCCCAGCGTGTATGCGCGATACCGAGTGAACCACTAATCTGTGATTCATTCACAGCCTGTTCAAGGTTTGCGACCTTACCCACACGGCGTTCACGCAGGACCTGGCTATTATTAATCAGTGCCAAACCTGCTGAATCATAACCACGGTATTCCAGGCGTTTTAAGCCTTCGATCAAAATATTGGTAATGCTACGTTCTGCAATGCCACCAACGATACCACACATATTTGTTCCCCTTATTTCTTGATTTTTTGCGGACGTGGATAGTTTTCTTTGGCAAATTGCTTAGAGCGCTCTACTGCCAAACTGTTGTCTTCCACATCACGGGTAATCGTTGAGCCTGCACCGACTGTGGCACCGTTGCCAATTCTCACAGGTGCCACCAATGAACTGTTCGAGCCAATAAAGGCCTGATCACCAATAATCGTTTTAAATTTATTCGCACCATCATAATTACAGGTAATGGTCCCTGCACCGATGTTTGAACCACTACCAACTTCTGCATCACCCAGGTAGGTAAAGTGGTTGGCTTTAGAGCCTAGACCAATCATGGTATTTTTAACTTCAACAAAGTTACCGATATGCACTTCATTGGCCAGTTGTGCACCCGGACGGAGTCGTGCAAAAGGTCCAATTTGGGTATCTTCCCCAACGATGGCGCTATCGAAAATGCTATATGGCTGAACCTTGGTGCCAGCTGCAATCTTGGTATTCTTGATAATACAGCCGGCGCCAATTTCAACGTTGTCGCTCAGCTCGCAATCACCTTCGATAATCACATTGATATCAATGCGGACATCCTGGCCGACAGTTAAATTGCCACGCAAGTCAAAGCGGCTTGGATCAAGCAGATGTACGCCTTGCTGCATTAGCTGTTTGGCTTGATAAGACTGGAACTGACGCTCTAAAGCAGCGAGCTGCACACGGTCATTGACCCCTTCAACTTCAAAAGCCTGCTCAGGTTCTACAGATGCAACTTGCATACCATCTGCCAAAGCCATCGCCACAATATCGGTCAGGTAATATTCACCTTGCGCATTGTCATTGCTTAAGTTTGGCAGCCATTGATGCAGTTTGGCATTGCTAACTGCATAGATACCGGTATTGATTTCCTTGATCTGACGCTGCTCTTCGGAAGCGTCCTTGTGCTCCACAATGGCCTGGATTTCACCATTTTCACGGACAATACGGCCATAACCAGCAGCATCTGGCAGGGTAAGGGTTACCAGACCAATACCGGTTTCTGCAGTGGCATCGAGTAATTTTTGCAAGGTCACAGGATTAATGCACGGCACATCACCGGAAAGAATCAGAGATATGCCGTCGTGAGGCAGGACAGGTAAGGTCATTTGCACTGCATGGCCGGTACCCAGCTGTTCTGCCTGTTCTACCCATTTAATACCGTGTTGTGTAAATGCTGTCTGAACCCGGTCACCACCATGACCATAAATCGTAATAATATTATCTGCGTTTAATTTTTTTGCCGTTTCAATGACATGACCCAGTAAAGGACGTCCTGCAAGCGGTTGTAATACTTTCGGTAAGCTTGAACGCATGCGCGTGCCTTTACCTGCAGCAAGAATAATAACAGTCGTTGACATGTTCTAATCCTAAATATGGCTTATGCCACGGTGAAGTAAAAATAAAGCAAAATACAAAGAGCCGCCCAAAGACCGGCAATAATGTCATCCAGCATGATGCCGAAGCCACCGTCGACCTGACGGTCAATCACCCGGATCGGCCAAGGTTTCCAGATATCAAATAATCTGAATAGCGCAAAACCGACGAGCAACCATAACCAGTTCATCTGACCTAAGTAGATCAGTGGCAAAAATGTGATGGATTGTCCTGCAAACTCATCCCAGACGATGCGCCCATCATCATGTACGCCCATAATTTTTGCTGTTTTGTCACAAATATAAATACCAATCAGGGACATGATCATAATCGCCAAGATGGTGTTTGTGAAGCCGATTGCAAGCCAAACTGGTACAAATAATAGTGCAAAAGCGGAACCAGTGGTACCAGGTGCTTTAGGACTTAAACCAGAACCAAAGCCCACACCACAGAACACAATAAAACGTTCTGGCCAAGTCATAGTTTTAAAAAGAATTGGAGGCTTATGCAAAATGTTGATACCCATTAAATTGAAGTAAATGATCTACGCCATTTTTTTCAAAAGTTAAGCCGTGCTGCGGCTGAATTTTTCCGATTATACTAATCGGAACATCAAGTTGTTTTTGCAATAATTTTTGGTAATTTTGCGGGCTTATTGTAAAGCATAACTCGTAATCATCGCCACCAGCGAGGGCATATTGCCATTTTTGCGCATCGTTTAAGGCATGCAGGGCAGGACTGATCGGTAAGTTTTCGAGTTGCAGCTTTGCACCGACTTGAGAGGCTTTGAGAATATGTCCAAGATCTTGTGCCAAGCCATCCGAGACGTCAATCATGCTATGTACCAAACCTTTTAAGGCAGCACCGAGCTGACAGCGTGGCGTTGGATAGTCCAGACGTTTTTGCAGTGGATGACCAAGATGCTGTAGTGCAAAAGCTGCATCACCGACAGTTCCACTGACACAGATCAGATCACCCGGTTTTGCACCTGAGCGTGGAATGGCTTGACCAATATCCACCCAGCCCAATGCTGTAACAGACAGGGTTAAATGAGGACTTTGAGTGGTATCACCACCGATTAAACTTACGCCAAATTGATCGCAGCAATCGTACAGACCCTGACTAAAAGCTTTTAGCCAGTCATGATCAATTTGGGGTAGGCTCAATGCGAGTAAAATACTGTACGGGGTTGCGCCCATCGCGGCAATATCAGATAAATTAACCGCCACAGATTTCCAGCCAATCGCATGCGGATCGGTGTCTATTGGAAAATGGCGTCCAGCAACTAGAGTGTCGGCACAGATGACCAGTTGTTGCTGAGGAGGGGGGGTGAGCAAGGCTGAATCGTCACCGACGCCCAGATCGACAGAATTGGCATTCTTGCGATTGAAATAGGTGTCGATAATCGAAAATTCAGCCATACAACGAATCTACGCTATTAGTTAGACTGCTGTTTTTCTGCTGCACGCAAAGTTGTCGCTAAACGATCCAATACACCATTGATGTATTTATGGCTATCGGCACCGCCAAAATGTTTAGCCAGTTCGATTGCTTCATCTAGAACGACGCGATATGGAATCTCAAAATGTTCTTTGAGTTCATATGCACCAAGACGAAGGGTCGCAAGCTCAACACCGTCAAGTGCTGAAAGTTCGCGATCGAGTACCGGGATTAAGAGCGCATCCAATGCTTCATGATTGGCAACCACTTGAGTCAACAATTCATGATAATAGCTCAGATCCACTTTGTGCATGGCATTTTCCACACGAGTACGTGCTTCAATCTCATGCACCGGATTGTGGCTCATTTGCCATTCATAAATTCCTTGTACAGCAAAGCGACGTGCTTTACGTTTTGCTGCATAAGTTGCTTGAAGTGTTTGCGACATAGCGTTAAATAGCCTTTAACAAGTTAACCATTTCAATCGCAGTCAGGGCAGCTTCGCTACCTTTATTGCCTGCTTTTGTTCCAGAGCGTTCAATCGCTTGTTCAATACTGTCCGTAGTGAGTACACCGTTAATGACAGGTAAGCCAGTGTCCAGGCCAACCACGCCTAAACCTTTGGCACATTCGCCTGCAACGAAATCGAAGTGAGGCGTGCTACCACGAATCACGGCGCCAAGCGCGATGATGGCATCGAAACGATCTGAAGCTGCCAGTTTTTTCGCAACTACAGGAAGTTCCCAGGCACCAGGTGCATGAACAACAGTGATATTATCCTCTGATACACCATGACGTTTCAATGTATCAATGGCACCTTCTAACAGATGTTCAACCACAAAGCTGTTAAAACGACCAACTAAAATCGCATAACGGTCTTCGTTCGCGAGATGTAACATACCTTCAATACGGCGAACTGCCATAACAACCTCGATGATTTCTTAAGATGTTTGTTGTGCGGTGATGTATTCCACCACTTCTAAGTTAAAGCCTGATAGTGCATTGAAACGCAATGGAGAGCTGAGCAGCTTCATTTTTTCAACGCCTAAATCACGCAAAATTTGTGCACCCACACCAATGGTCTGATATTGCTGAGACAGTGCAGAATTTGATTTTACATTTTTTGGTGCTTTAAGGGTATCTAATACGGGGCCCAAATCTTGTAAATGACGTTGGCCAATCCAGACCAGTACACCACGATCACTATTGGAAATTTCTTTCAGGGCACGATCCAGGTTCCAGGCCGGTTCGCCATCCTGTTTCTTCAGTTTGAGCAAGTCGCGGGTCGGGTTAAAACCATGTACACGTACTGTGGTCACACCCTCTTTAGGCTCACCTTTGACCAAGGCCAAATGGATATCCGGATTGCCCAGTTCACGATAGCGATACAAGTCAAAGCTGCCGTATTCAGTATCAATACTTTGCTGATCGATACGCTCAACCGTCTGTTCATTGGTCATGCGGTAATGAATCAGATCGGCAATCGTTCCGATTTTCAGGCCATGCTTTTCAGCAAACACTTCAAGATCCGGACGGCGCGCCATGGTGCCATCTTCATTGATGATTTCACAAATCACAGAAGCCGGTTCCAGTCCTGCTAAACGGGAAAGGTCACAACCTGCCTCAGTATGTCCGGCACGGTGCAAGACACCGCCTGGCTGCGCCATCAGCGGGAAGATATGTCCTGGCTGTACAATATCTGCCGGTTTGGCATGAGCAGCCACAGCAGTTTGAATCGTGTGCGCACGTTCAGCCGGAGAAATACCGGTAGAAATACCTTCAGCCGCTTCAATCGACAAGGTGAAATTGGTCCCATGCTGGGCGCCGTTGGCATCTACCATTAACGGCAGATTCAACTGCTGGCAACGCTCTTTACTCAAAGTCAGGCAGACCAGACCACGTGCATGGGTGATCATGAAGTTGATGTCTTCAGGACGTACGTGTGTGGCAGCAATCACTAAATCGCCTTCATTTTCACGGTCTTCATCATCCATCAGGATGACCATTTTTCCTGCACGGATATCTGCTACAAGCTCTTCAACAGTATTGAGCGGCATCAACCTTCACCTTCTTTTTTGATCTTGATCAGACCGAATCATGACATTATTGGGTACATAGTCTAACGCTTTTTGCGCAATTTTGCCTATGCTTATTGCTTTCCCTCTAGTGGTTCATTGTTATACACAGTCTTGATAAACATGAAAAGCCGACTTTAAATGAAAGCCTGGGCTTTATGCAGGTTTTTTGAGCAATTAAAAAGCATAAAAAATGAGAAACTTAGGTGAAATCAACATAAGCTCAGACATTAAGGGGTTTTTAGAAAGTATTTTTATTCATTGTCAGTCATTCAATGGAATTCTGGACGAACAATGTTGGGAAATTTTACCTAGTATTAAAAATTTTTAAAAAATAGGGGATTAAAAGCGGACCGAAGCCCGCTTTTAATCATCAGGTTGTTTAGAAAAAACCTGCCGGTTTGGTTGAATAGCTCACCAGCAAGTTTTTGGTTTGCTGATAATGATCTAGCATCATTCTGTGATTCTCACGACCAATGCCTGATTTTTTATAGCCACCGAAAGCCGCATGAGCAGGGTAGATATGATAACAGTTGGTCCAGACCCGACCGGCCTGAATAGCACGGCCTGCACGGTAAGAGGTATGTGCTGAGCGTGACCAGACACCGGCACCTAAACCATAAATCGTATCATTGGCAATCTTGATCGCGTCATCAAAGTCTTTAAAGGTGGTCACAGCCAGTACAGGCCCGAAGATTTCTTCCTGGAAGGTCTTCATGTCATTGGTGCCTTTAAAGATGGTCGGTTCAATATAGAAACCTTGACCCACTTCCTGACGTGCTTCACCACCGGTGAGAATCTGTGCGCCCTCTTCACGGCCAGTGGCAATACAGCCCAGAATCTTGTCCTGCTGTTCCTGTGAGGCTTGCGCGCCAATCATGGTGTCAGTATCCAGTGGATGTCCAGTTTTAATGCGTTGCACCCGTTCTACCGCACGCGCCAGAAATTCATCGGCAATGCTTTCCTGGATCAGCGCACGCGATGGGCAGGTACAGATTTCACCCTGGTTCAGGGCAAACATGGCAAAACCTTCCAGCGCTTTGTCCAGATAATCGTCTTCCTGATCCATGATGTCGGCAAAGAACAGATTCGGTGATTTACCCCCCAGTTCCAGGGTCACCGGAATAATATTTTCGGTGGCATATTGCATGATCATCTGACCGACGGCGGTGGAACCGGTAAAGGCAATCTTGGCAATGCGTGGGTTGGTGGCTAGCGGGCGACCGACTTCAACCCCATAACCATTGACGATATTCAGGACACCCGGTGGCAAAA
>NZ_JAMXXP010000009.1 GCF_024129355.1 Acinetobacter lwoffii
TCTTGGCTCATCAATTTTCTGACAAATATTTCTCAAATAAACTTCGAGTAATTTCTACCATCAATCAATGAAAATAATTTCGATCAATCAACCAGTAAAAATCCACACAAGTTGTTCTTCATAATCTCTTAATGATCTTCTTGCTAATTCGTCACCAGCAAGCTAGGTCGGCTATATTACTCTCTATCTCTAGAAAGTCAACCAGTAATTTAGATTATCTCTAAACTTTCTTTCTAAAACCCAACTCAATCAAACTTAACTAAGTCACTGTTTTATCAGAAGTTTTAATCTTCATCACCGCCGATGGATGTGCATTCTACAGGATTCCCAACCCAATACAACCCCTATTTTTAAATAATTCAGCAAAAACACCACGACTGTTTATTTATTCTACAAAAAATACAGGTTTTTCTATTTTTCACTCAAAATTTATTCAATTATTGATGTTTTAAAGTAGTTTATTTACTTATCAATGGGTATTTCTAGTTAATTTAATTGCTATATCTATCTAAAAATTTTTTATTGTCTTTATTTCAGATCAAACACAACAGATGAGTTAATAAAATAGATTTACTATGGAATCCCTTACCCATTTTAAAAATATAATCCTCATCCATCCATTAAAATTCCATTCAACAAGATAATCACTCTATAGATAAACTCTGGTTAAATTGTTGAATGATTAAAATTAAGAGTGAAGCAATGCGAGAAGAAAGCAATCTTCAATGCACAGTTTTATTAGATGAAAAATAATTTAATAGGAATTCGAGCATTCATCATGATAGCCACCGATAACAATTGTATATTTTTTATTCACATTGAATTTCAGGCATAAAAAAACCGCTTAACGCGGTATCTTTTATCTCGACCATCTTGAAGGAGATGGTCGGAGCAGTAGGATTCGAACCTACGACCCCCTGGTCCCAAACCAGGTGCACTACCAGGCTGTGCTATGCTCCGATTTCAACTTTAAAAGTTGGGGTGAATGACGGGATTCGAACCCGCGACAACTGGAATCACAATCCAGGGCTCTACCAACTGAGCTACATCCACCATCATTTTGATTCTTAACATCAAGCGACCAAATGGCGCGCCTGACAGGATTCGAACCTGTGACCATCCGCTTAGAAGGCGGATGCTCTATCCAACTGAGCTACAAGCGCGTTACTGATGCAAACATCATTTGCCTTGAAGAATTGGTCGGAGCAGTAGGATTCGAACCTACGACCCCCTGGTCCCAAACCAGGTGCACTACCAGGCTGTGCTATGCTCCGATTCATCTCAGCTTTCGTATCGAACATCGTTCGGTACGGTGTGCATTCTAGGCGCGACGCCCGGAGACGTCAACACCTATATTTAAAAAAAACCGAAAAAACGCTTCAAGCGTTTATTTATCAATCGCTTCAGACATTTTTTATACAAATTTTAACGTATTAGTCCGGCACTAAAGTTCAGCATGCGATCTAGAGGCAGTTTAGCTCGTTCAGCAAGTACCGGATCGACATGCACTTCCTGATCTTTATGCTGTAACACATGCAAGATACCATCCAGCTCGTTCATGGCCATCCAAGGACAATGCGCACAAGAACGACAAGTTGCCCCCTCTCCTGCGGTTGGTGCTTCAATCAGAATTTTATCCGGCACTGCCTGCTGCATTTTATAAAAAATACCGCGATCAGTAGCTACGATTAAACGCTGATTTGGCAAAGTTTGTGCTGCTTTAATTAATTGTGAGGTACTACCCACCGCATCGGCAATCTCGACCACAGACATCGGTGATTCGGGATGTACCAGAACTGCCGCATCTGGATAGAGCTCTTTCATATTGGCAATACCGCGTGAACGGAATTCTTCATGCACGATACAGGCACCATCCCAGAGCAACATCTCTGCACCGGTTTTTTTCTGGATATAACGACCCAGATGCTGATCTGGTGCCCAGATGATTTTTTCGCCCAGACTGTCCAGATGTTCGATAATTTCCACTGCACAACTTGAAGTGACGACCCAATCGGCTCGGGCTTTCACGGCCGCTGACGTGTTGGCATAAACCACCACGGTATGATCCGGGTGCGCATCGCAAAAAGCGGTAAACTCATCGACAGGACAACCTAAGTCCAGTGAACAGGTCGCTTCCAAAGTTGGCATCAGCACGGTTTTATTGGGTGAAAGAATTTTAGAGGTTTCGCCCATAAATTTCACACCAGCTACCACAAGCGTTGAAGCTGGATGATCGCGACCAAAACGCGCCATTTCCAGTGAATCGGAAACACAGCCCCCCGTCAGTTCAGCCAGTTCTTGCACTTCAGGATCACAATAATAATGCGCCACCAAAACAGCATCCTGTTTTTCCAGCTCTGCCTTGATCTGTGCAAATTTGTCCAATTTTTCCTGCTGGCTCATTTGATGTTCTTGTGGAACACCTAAACGATCTAAATGCGCCTGCACAATCGATTTAGCTTCATTGGCTATTAATTTGGTCGCATCATTCATAACAACTCTTACTCTACCCTCATGGTTCACTATTCAATGAACCTTTCACCCTACATCCCGGTCATCTCTGGCGAAATGCTATTTTTGACCAGTCATTAAAAATCATTAAGTATAAAAAAAGCCCCACAACGGAGGCTTTATAAACAATCTGAATTATGAGCGATAATCTGCATTGATTTTTACGTAGTCATACGACAGGTCACAGGTATAAACCGTATCTTTTGCCTGACCTCGTCCAAGATCAACACGAATCGTCATTTCAGCCTGGGCCATCACACGTGCACCGGCTGCTTCAGTATAGTCTGCTGCCGCACCACCATCTTTGCAGATTTGTACATCATCTAACCAAACCTGAATTTTTGCAACGTCTAAATTTGGCACACCGGCATAACCAATCGCTGCCAGAATACGGCCCCAGTTTGGGTCAGAAGCAAAGATTGCGGTTTTGACCAGCGGTGAATGCGCAATGCTATAGGCAATATCGCAGCACTCTTGAGTATTGCCACCACCTTCTACAGTCACGGTAATGAATTTAGTCGCACCTTCACCATCACGTACAATCAGTTGCGCAAGGCGTTTCATGGTACGTGTCAATACGTCTAGCACCACTGCATAACGTGGATCTTCAGTCGAAGTGATTTCAGCACCACCGGCCTGACCTGTGGCAATAAAAATACACGAGTCATTAGTTGAGGTATCGCCATCAATTGTAATACGGTTAAACGATACATTGACTGTTTCAGTTAATAACTGTTGAACCAGTTCACGGCTGATCGGTGCATCCGTCGCAACATAGCCCAGCATGGTCGCCATATTCGGGCGAATCATGCCTGCACCTTTGGAAATACCGGTCATGGTATAAGTCACACCATTCAGCTCGAACTGTTCTGACGCACCTTTCGGAGTGGTATCTGTGGTCATGATTCCAGTCGCTGCATCGCCCCAGGCATCATCACGCAATGAATCCAGCGCAGGCTGTAAACCTGTAAGCAAACGCTCCATTGGAAGCTGCTCACCAATCACACCAGTCGAGAATGGCAACACTTCAGCAGCCTGTACGCCTGCAAGTTCAGCTAACTTGGCACAGGTGGCTTCTGCATTTGCCATGCCTGTAGGACCTGTTCCTGCATTGGCATTGCCGGTATTGATTACCAGGTAACGTGGATTTCCCGCTTGCAAATGTGCTTTGGATACATGCACAGGTGCTGCACAAAAGGCATTCTGGGTAAACACTCCAGCAACATTGGAGCCTGCAGCCAGTTCAAATATCACCAGGTCACGTCGGTTCTGATAGCGCACATAGGCTTCAGCCGAACCAATTTTAACCCCTTTCACCACATGCATCTGTGGCATAGATACGTCACCAACTGCCATTTTAAAGTCCAATATTGAAGTTTTAGAAAAATATAGCTTAGTTGATCTGCAACAAAAAATCGAGCCAAAGCCTGAGCCAGCCTGAGATTTGTTATGGGTTTTCACAATAAAAAAACCAGTCATCAAGACTGGTTTCTACGTTTTTAAAATTAAGATATTTTTAATTTTGTGCAAGTTGTCCAGATTCGCTTAGTAAAGCCTGTTTCGCTTGTTGTTGACTTGCACTAGAAAGTGCAGGATTAGTAGCAACAATACGGTCTGCATTTGCCGCATTAGCAGCTGCAATCGCAGCGGTCTGCAACACAATCGGACGATTCTGGTTGGCAAAGGTATAACGGATGCCGGTACGTGGGCTTGCTACAGTCACTTGTGCATCGGTACGTTGTACTTGAGCAGTGTTAGTACCCACCGCTTGCTGAACTTTATCAATTGTTGTGGTCGCTGCAGTTTGTGCAAAACTTAAGGCAGGCATTGCCAAAACGGCAATCATGAGCGTTTTTAATACTTTTTTCATTCAGGTTATTCCACTTTGAGGTGTTGAATGAGCCATTAAATAGCATTTAATTCCTAAGACTGCAAACAGTATTCAATTTCTGAAAAATCTTCATACATAAAAAATCAGAGCCATGGGGCTCTGATTTTTAATAGCGTTTAGATCTTACCATGACACTGTTTGTATTTCAGGCCTGAACCACATGGACAAGGTGCATTACGACTTGCCGGTGCTTCAAAAACTGGTGCTACCGGATTGGCCTGAGCATTTTGCTCGGTCGTCACCTCATGGTCGCCTGCCAACAAGCCGTCAAACTCTTCATGAGATAACTGCAAACGCATTGCCTCAGCCTGTGCCTGCTGCTGTGCTTCCATTTCCGCCAGCTCTTCAGGGGTCGGTACGTGGATGCGTGACAGATCTGTCACGACATCGGATTTGATCGTACCCAGCATGTTCACAAACAGGTTATAAGCTTCTTTTTTGTATTCCTGCTCCGGATTCTTCTGCGCATAACCACGTAAATGAATACCCTGACGCAAGTAATCCATAGCCGCCAGATGCTCTTTCCAATGACGGTCCAGAGAATTCAGCATAAAGTGACGTTCAAGCGATGCTGCAGATTCCCCACCCATTTGTTCACGACGCGAACGGTAGCGGTTCAGCACTTCATCGGTAATACGAACCACCAAAGCTTCTTCATCCAGACGACGGTCCTGTTCCAGCCATTGCCCGATAGGAAGATCCATCGAAAGATCTTCACGTAGCGCCAGTTCCAGACCTTCAATATCCCACTGGTCATGAATCGATTCAGGTGGAATATAGTTGGCGATCACACCCTGCATCACTTCACGGATCATTTCTTCAATATAATCCTGCAGTGAATTTTCTGCCAAAATGTCATCACGCTGACTATAAATGATCTTACGCTGTTCGTTATTCACGTCATCGTATTTCAGCAAGTTCTTACGAATATCGAAGTTACGTGCTTCCACTTTACGCTGCGCATTTTCAATCGAGCGAGACACCATTTTGTGCTCAATCGCTTCATCTTCCTGCAAGCCCATGGCACGCATCATGCCGACTACGCGATCACCGGCGAAAATACGCATCAAGTCATCTTCAAGTGACAGGTAGAAACGTGATACACCCGGGTCACCCTGACGACCGGCACGGCCACGCAGCTGGTTATCGATACGGCGTGATTCATGACGCTCGGAACCGATAATATGCAAACCGCCTGAATCCAGCACGGCCTGGTGATTAACATCCCATTCTGCTTTCAGACGAGTTTCATCTTCAGGAGTCGGGTTTTCAATTTTAGCCAGCAACGCCTTCCAGTTACCACCCAACAGGATATCGGTACCACGACCGGCCATGTTAGTGGCAATCGTCACTGCACGCGGCGCACCGGCCTGCGCAATAATATCGGCTTCACGTTCGTGCTGTTTGGCATTCAGTACTTCATGCTGGATCCCTGCAGCTTTTAGCTTATCCGACAGGATCTCAGAAGCTTCAATGGTGGCTGTACCAATCAGAATTGGTGCAACACCAGCTTCATGCACACGCTGAATTTCTTGAATAATCGCGTTATATTTTCCTTCACGATTTAAGTAAATTAAATCGTTATGGTCTTGACGAATCATTGGACGGTGAGTTGGAATCAGCACCACATCCAGACCATAAATTTCTTTCATTTCCGCTGCTTCAGTATCAGCAGTACCGGTCATACCGGACAGTTTTTTATACAGACGGAAATAGTTCTGGAAGGTTGTGGTTGCCAGAGTCTGGTTTTCTGGCTGGATTTCCAGACCCTCTTTGGCTTCTACGGCTTGATGCAAACCTTCAGACCAACGACGTCCCGGCATGGTACGACCGGTATTTTCATCGACAATAATCACTTCACCATCGTTGATGATGTATTGCACATTGCGTTGATAGAGATAATGCGCACGGATCGCTGCGGTGACATGATGCAACAGGTTTAGGTTCGACGCTGAGTACAAGCTCTCGCCTTCTGCCAACAAGCCCATTTCTATCAGTTCACTTTCAATGGTTTCAAAACCCACTTCAGTAATTTCAACTGAACGCTGTTTTTCATCAATCCAGAAGTGACCGCCATCCGGCACTTTCTCTTCTTTCTGTGCCTGTAATTTTGGTGGAATATTATTGATGGCTGCATAAAGCTGTGAAGAATCTTCACTTTGACCGGAAATAATCAACGGGGTACGTGCTTCATCAATCAGGATCGAATCGACCTCATCGATAATCGCATAGGTCAAACCACGCTGCTTTTTCTCTGCTAGCGAGAACACCATATTGTCACGCAGGTAGTCAAAGCCAAATTCGTTATTGGTACCGTAAGTAATATCGGCACGATAAGCTTCAGCTTTTTCCATCGGATTTTGCATGGAATAAATAATGCCGATGCTTAGACCTAAAAATTCGAATAATGGACGGTTCAACTCGGCATCACGTTGCGCCAGGTAGTCGTTCACGGTAATGACATGTACACCTTGGCCACTCAAAGCATTCAGATAGCAGGCCAAAGTACCCATCAGGGTTTTACCTTCACCGGTACGCATTTCTGCGATTTTGCCTTCGTGCAAGGTAATACCACCGATCAGCTGCACGTCATAATGACGCATGCCCATCACCCGCTTCGCGGCTTCACGACAGACTGCAAATGCTTCAGGCAGTAATTTATCGAGGGTTTCACCCTTATTATATCGTTGTTTGAATTCTTCAGTTTTTGCAGATAAGTCTGCATCGCTAAGGGTAGATATCGTCGGCTCGAGCACATTAATCTTGTCTACGATTTTACGCATGCGTTTGAGTTCGCGCTCATTTTTGGTACCGAAGATTCCTCCGATCAGACTTGCCAACATGAATAGACTCTCTAAATCTTGCTTGTCAAATGAATATGTTCTTAGTCGTTATTATGGTGCTAGAAATTTGAACTACAAGGGTTTTGCTGTAAAACCGCTAAAAAAATCTGATCCTTAGTTCTAGCCCTAAGATCTAAGGCAAAGTAATGTAGCAAATTTTCCCTGTGCAACATAGTCAATTAAGTGACTGATTTTTGCGCTTCTGGATAGATGGATATCCTACTTATGCAATTTACTCATAAAGAAAGCAAAAAACACTATTTTTAATCATAAAAAAATTGGTTCATATTAAATCCTATCTCGACACTAAAAGACCAATTGAGGCTAAAAAGATGAGTTTACGTCTAGGCGATACCGCACCGAATTTTGAACAGCAATCCAGTGAAGGCCTGATTAATTTTTATGACTTTCTGGGTGATAGCTGGGGCATTTTATTTTCACACCCTGCTGACTATACACCAGTATGTACGACTGAGCTTGGCTATACCGCAAAACTGAAAGACGAGTTTGCAAAACGTAGCGTGAAAGCCATTGCCTTGTCGGTCGATGATGTTGAATCGCATCATGGCTGGATTAAAGATATCAATGAAACCCAAAACACCACGGTGAATTTCCCGATCATTGCCGATCAGGATCGCAAAGTTTCTGAGCTGTATGACTTTATTCATCCGAATGCCAGCGAAACGCTAACAGTTCGTTCTTTAGTGGTTATTGATCCCAACAAAAAAGTCCGTTTGATTATTACTTATCCTGCATCGACCGGTCGTAATTTCCATGAAATCTTGCGTGTGGTGGATTCACTTCAACTCACCGATAAACATAAAGTGGCCACGCCTGCGAACTGGCAGCACGGTGATGATGTGGTGATTGTCCCTTCACTGAAAGATGAAGAAGAAATCAAGCAACGTTTTCCAAAAGGTTATACAGCGGTTAAACCTTATTTACGCCTCACGCCCCATCCTGAGCAAAATTAAAAGGACTCCTTTTTAATTTTGCGAAAGACAAGCGAAGTAAAGGATAAGAGAAACTCTATTTTCCACATTTTATGGTTTATCGAATACGACATTGACGTGCCACGGATTCGATTTGTTGATACAGCCTGTCTTCGGATAGGCTTTTTTATATTCAAAATCTCGTATTCACTTTAAACTTGAAATAACAAAAACAACATCTACGCTCTGTATGAAAATCTGCATATTTCCAATTCTCATGAGTGGCTACCTCCTAACCACAGGTTGCATGACTACGCCCGCCCTGCCTGAACCTCAACGTCCTCAGCATTGGGGACAGCCCATTCATCAGAATCATAATTTTCATCAAATCAGCAATTTTGTTTATCGTAGTGAGCAGCCTTCAACTGAACTCATTCCTTTATTAAAGCAGCATCAAATCAATGTGGTTATTAATTTACGTTCACGGGATCAAGACAGCTTTGTTTTGAGCAATGAAAACTTTCAGCTACATCATGTACCCATACATACCTGGGCAATTGATCGGGAAGATTTATTGAAAATTATGCTACTGATTCAGCAAGCACAACAAAATCACCAAAAGGTGCTCCTGCATTGTTATCACGGTTCAGACCGCACTGGTGCAAGTGTCGCCATGTACCGAATTATTTTTGAACATTGGCCGATTGAGCAGGCGCTACAGGAAATGAAACATGGCGGTTATGGCTTTCATGCCATTTGGAGCAATATCGAAAAGTTATTCACGCCTGAAAATGTAAAATGGATTCGCGAGCAACTCAAGAATCCATCTACAGAAACTTTGATTAATACAAAGAATTAACGCTTATCCAGCGGCACCCAGTCATTCACCCAAGCTGATTTCATATTCAGGCTGGCATCAGACGCAATTTTCTTACGAAGTGCATCTGCAGTCTCACGGTCTTTGGACGGCCCCACCATGATGCGTACACCTTTAGACGTTGAGCTTTTGGTGACCTTATAACCTTTGGCACGCAGTTTGGCTGCTACAGCATCCGCATTGGCTTCATTCGCTGCCAGTGCCACCTGTACCATCCATTGCTTGTCCTCTTCACCTTCCAGTAACTTACGCGCCTGCTCAGCTTCTGCTTTCTTCTTGGCTTCTTCGGCTGTAGCCTTTTTCTTGGCTTCTTCAGCTTTACGTTTTTCGTCAGCTTTACGTTTTTCCTCGGCAGCTTTACGTTCAGCTTCTTTCTTTTCAGCCGCTTTACGCTCTTCCTCGGTTTTACGTTTTGCTTCAGCCGCCTTACGTTCTGCTTCGGCTTTTTGCTGTTGCTCTAACTTGCGTTTTTCTTCAGCGGCTTTACTTTCAGCAGCTTTACGCTCTGCTTCTTTCTTGGCTGCGTCAGTAGAACTATTGGCTTTTTGTTGTACCAGCTGCTGCTGGGCTAACTTTTTTTCTTGCACCGCTTTTTCTTCAGCCAGACGTTTCTGCTTGGCCTGTTCATCTTCCACCAGTTCTGGTGGAATATTATCGGAACTTTGCTGTCCCAGGCGGTGTGCATTCAGGGCAGCATATTCTTCAGCTGCTTTACGCGCAGCATCTGCTTCAGCCTGCTGTTGCATCGCTAAAAATTCGGCCGCACGCGCCTCCTGTTCTGCAACCGATTTTTCCCGGTCACGACGTTGCTGTTCAAGTAAACGCTTTTCTGTTTCCACATCGACCGTCAAAGAACCGAGCGAATGATTGCCTGTCTCTTTATTTTCAACTTCCGCAGCCTGTGCCGGATTTTGCTGACGGTCCTGATTGATTTCATCTTGGCCTTTCAGGAGTAATGCTGCCAATAAAACACCACCACCGAGTAAAACAACACCGCCCATCCAGCGCTGTTTGTTATTCATTGACATTCTTCCAAATACTCCCATACCGCTTCTAAGGTATGAAATGATCCACATACCAAAATCAGCTGATTATTATCTGTTTGATCCAGTGCTGATTTAAAAGCTAATTTTACATTGTCAAATTGTTCTACCGCCTCACCGCTTAAAGCATCAGCCAAAACTGTGACCTCTGCCGCACGTGGGACGAATAATGGTGCAATTTTCCACAATTGAACCGTGTCTTTCAATAACTTGACGACAGAATTTATATCTTTATCTGCCAGCATTGAAAATACACAAATGACTTCATTATATTTTTGATTGTAATTTAAATAATCTCGTAATTTTTTCAGCAGAAATTCCACCCCATGCGGGTTATGTCCTGCATCAAAAATCACGGTTTTATTCTGGATTTGACGGATTTCAAAACGTCCCGGCAATTTTGCCGTTTGAATGCCTTGTGCAATTGCCTGCTGGCTGACGTTTAATTCGCTCAGCAGAATGGCGGCCACGGCGGTAGAAATATTATCTAATGCCAGTGAACCTGTAGGGAGTTTTAAGGTCGTACCTGATGAAGCAAAAGCCCAGCTTTGGCCATCTTCAAAGGCTTCATAAAAATAATCCCGGTTGATTGCATACAAGGGTGCTTTACATTCTTGGGCTTTATTTAGAATGGCTTGCGGGATCTGTTGCTGTCCACCAAATACCACGGGAATATCCGGGCGAATAATTCCGGCCTTTTCAAAAGCAATTTTCTCAATGGTGTCACCAAGCCAGTCGGTATGATCCAGACCAATATTGGTAATTACCGCCACATCCGGATTGACCACATTGACCACATCCAGACGGCCGCCTAAACCCACTTCCAGTACCCAGACATCACAGCCTTGATCTTTAAAAATCACAAAAGCAGCCAGTGTGGTGGCTTCAAAGAAAGACAGGCTCAAACCGCATTCGCGACGAGCCTGATCGACCTGAACAAAAGCATCAATCAGCAACTGATCTTCCACTTCAATGCCGCGCAATTTAACACGCTCATTGAAACGGTACACGTGGGGGGATTGATATAGCCCGACCTTGAAGCCTTGCGCATTCAGGATCGCGGCCAGCGTGGTGGTGGTCGAACCCTTACCATTGGTTCCTGCCACCGTCAGCACTTTGGCCTCTGGAGATGTCACGCCCAGCTTTTCAGCCACAGGAATAACCCGTTCCAGACCTAAATCAATACCCGTAACGTGAACATGGCTCCAATAATCGAGCCATGTATTTAAAGAATCTGTTGCTAAGGGTGCTGTGTTCAATGCAAATTCATCAACTTCGTAACGATACGATAAACTGTATCACGTAATGCATGACGGTGAACAATCTGATCGATTACCCCATGATCAAGCAAATATTCCGCGCGCTGGAACGGTTCTTCCAGTTTTTCACGTACAGTCTGTTCGATCACACGTTTACCGGCAAAGCCAATCATCGCTTTCGGTTCAGCAATATGTACATCACCCAGCATTGCCAATGATGCGGTCACACCGCCGTACACTGGATGAGTCAATACCACTACATAAGGCAGACCTGCTTCTTTTAAACGCTGGATCGCAGCCGAAGTACGCGCCATTTGCATCAGGGACAACATGCCTTCCTGCATACGAGCACCACCCGAAGCAGCAAAACAGATCAAAGGTTGACGAGCTTCAATCGCATGTTCTGCAGCCTGAACAAAGCGGTCACCGACCACTGTGCCCATAGAACCGCCCATGAAGTCGAACTCAAACGCACAGGCAATCATCGGTACGCCTTTCAGCAAACCCTGAATTACCACCAGTGCTTCAGTTTCACCGGTTTTCTTTTGCGCTTCAGCCATACGGTCTGGATAGGCTTTACTATCGACAAATTTCAGGGGATCTTTGGCTATAAATTCCTGACCCAATTCTGTTTGTACCTGATCAAAGAACCAGTTCAGACGTTCACGGGCTTTCATACGCAAATGTTCATCACATTGCGGACAGACATAGGCATTAAATGACATGGCAGTACGGGTCACCAATGCATGACATTCAGGACACTCAATCGTAGGCTCGGTAAATGTCGCTTTATATGCCGTTTGCTCATCGGGTACCTGAATGCCCGGAACAGTACGCTCCGTCCATGGGGTCGATGGGCTCAGAATTTTGCCTGATTTCACTTGTTGACTCATACTAACTCATCGAGCGCTGCTCGAAGCTCCTTGACTTTATTCACCGTCGCAATAACGGCTTGTTCTGGTGCGAGCGTTGCAAATTGCTTTACAAACGCACTACCCACAATAACTGCATCGGCAGCAACACCCATCGCTTTCGCAGATGCAGCATCACTGATACCGAAACCTACGCCTACAGGAACATCAGTCACAGCTTTAATCTTTTGAATGCGTGTAGCGGCTTCAGAAACATCTAAAGTTGCTGCACCGGTCACGCCTTTCAGTGACACATAGTAAATAAAGCCGCTGGCCTGTTTTGCTACATGTTGAATACGTGCATCGGTTGAAGTTGGTGCCAGCAGGAAAATCTGATCCATGTCATATTTTTCCAGTACTTCACCCAGACTTTGTGCTTCTTCTGGTGGCAAGTCCACCAGCAACACACCGTCTACTCCACATTCATAGGCATAAGCCACAAACTTTTCATAGCCAATTACTTCAACCGGATTCAGATAACCCATCAGCACCACTGGTGTTTCGCGGTCTTTCAAGCGAAACTCTTTCACCATGTGCAGTGCATCCAGGGTATTGGTTCCACCTGCCAGAGCACGTTCAGCAGCTAGCGCAATCACCGGCCCATCGGCCATCGGATCCGAGAAAGGAAGTCCCAGCTCAATCACGTCGACACCCGCCTCCACCATCTCATGCAGCAAAGGCACTGTGACTTCTGGATGCGGATCACCCGCCATGACATAAGAAACTAAAGCTTTACGCTGTTGAGATTTAAGTTGTCCAAATCGTGTGGCTAAACGTGACATAGGGTGGTATTTTCCTTAACGTGTTTCAAACTTGAGGCATTGACTATGTAGAAATACAAGACATCGCATTGTAACGCTATTTTTTGTCCAATGAACAGTCTGCGATACCGACCTCGAGTACTTCATTTCCTGTGCGAAGATTTCAAAACAATTCGGAAGGGTCTATTTACGATTATTTTGATTTTTTTCACAATGATCAAAGATGCCTAATTTTGCTATTACCTAAAATCTTGAATATTTAGATAAACTTATCTTTATCATATAAAAATTAATAAAAATGCAGATGTTAGTGCATTCATTTAAAGTTTTCTGAAATTGCAAAACCTGCTTTATACTAGTCCTATTCTCTTACTTTTTTATCTCCTATGCAGACTGATTCTGAGGCTACAGTGCAGGCACGCGCCATTGCACTGCTGCCGCTTATTGTATTTTTAACCATATTTTTGGGTAGCGGGATCTATCATTCCCTGATCGGAACCGAGTTCGCGTTCTATCAGGTGAAAGCGCCTGTGGCTGCCCTGCCTGCGATTATCTTGGCTGCATTAGTATATCGCGGCAAACTCAACCAGGGCATTGAGGAATTCCTCAGAGGTGCCAGTCATCCGAACTTAATTCTGATGTTTATGGTGTTTATGCTGGCCGGCGCCTTTGCCAGCGTCAGTAGCGCCATTGGCAGTGTGGATGCTACCGTGCAGATGGGCTTGTCGGTTATCCCACCCACATTTATTCTACCGATGTTATTTGTGATCTCGGCCTTTATTGCCACGGCGATGGGTACCTCCATGGGTACCATTGCGGCCTGCGCACCGATCGCTTTTGGTTTCACCCAGGTTACCGATATTGATGTGATTTATGCGATTGGTGCAGTGGTCGGTGGTGCCATGTTTGGTGATAACCTGTCCATGATCTCAGACACCACCATTGCGGCGACCACCAGCCAACGCGTACAACTGCGTGACAAGTTCAGGGTCAACGTCTGGATTGCGGTTCCAGCCTCAATCGTCACTATTTTGATTTACGTATTGAGTACTGGCAGTAGCAATGCGGTGGAATACAAGGATTTTAACTGGCTTCTGGTTTTACCTTATATCGCCGTATTTATTTTGGCCTTTAGCCGTTTACACGTTCTGGCTGTACTGACCATTGGCGTACTACTTTCCGGCTTGTTTGGCCTATTTGCCACAGCTGAATTCGATCTGCTCAAACTGAATACTTCAATTTACGATGGCTTTGTCGGCATGTTTGAAGTGGCGTTATTGTCGATGTTTCTGGGTGGCCTGTCGGCGATCATGCAGCGTGAAGGTGGTTTACGCTGGCTGATCGAGCGTATTTATAGCCTGACCCGTCTGTTTAAAGTTGGGAAGCAACGTGCCGGCGAAATCGGGATTAGTTTTTTGGTGGTGTTTTCGAATATCTTTGTGGCCAATAATACCGTGGCGATTATTCTGTCTGGTGATATGGCACGTGAAGTTGCCAAAGAATACGGGGTGGATCCCAAGCGTTCTGCGGCACTGATGGATATTTTCTCCTGTGTGGTACAAGGGTTGATTCCCTATGGCGCACAGTTACTACTGGCCTGTTCCATTGCAAAAATCTCACCGGTTGAACTGATTGGTGGTGTGTACTATTGCTGGATTCTGGCCATTTTTGCGATTGCGGCGATTGCGTTTAGATTCCCTCAAATCAAAGCCAACGCTTAACCTCACCATTTTCTTCAAATAAAAAAGCGACCGATACGGGTCGCTTTTTTTAGCTGCGCTGTTTGTGTAACTGCTTTCTGCGCTCTAATAATGTCTGTCCGGCGGCTGCCTTGTAGGCCCGTGCCAATGCCGACTGGTCAGAATAATCTAGCTGCTCGGCGATTTCGGTCAGACCTAATCCCTTCTGCAACAACAGCTCGCAACGTTTGATCCGCTGCTGTTCCAGCAGTTTTTTAAATGAAGTGCCATGGGTACTAAATAAGCGTTGCAAACTCCGTGTCGACATCAACAACTGCCGGGCAAGCTGTTCAACTTTAATGGCCTGATGCTGGGTCCGCAGCTGTTCGGCAATCATTTGCTGCGCCTGTTCCAGGTGATTTTCAAGGGGCGGCTTGGCTGCAATCGCCTGTTCTGCCTGATGAACCAGTAGCTGCAACAGCATTGGATCAGCCTGCTCAGACCCATGTGCCAGTCCTTGCAAATCCAGCTCTATGCCATAATAGTCCTGAGAAAATCTCACCTCACTGGCAAAAAACTTTTGATAATGTATTTTCGCCATGTCAGGCACATGGGCAAAACGTACACAATGCAGTAACAGTTGATGATCCTGCAAAATGACGCGTCCCAATTGCACCATCGCGGCCATGGTCAGCTCATTGAGCAGATTATATTTTTCATCCAGATAGGCCCAAAATAATTTAAGACTGTGTTCACGCTGCTTCAATTGCAAAGGTACAAACTCACTGCCATCAATCACCAGTCGTTGAAAGCGAATGATATGCCGGATCATTTCCGCAACGCTGCTGCTTCGCGAAGCCATATAGCCGAGCACGCCAAAATGTTCTGGACGAATAACCTGCACGATCTCGAAAATTAGTTGTGGACAGTTTAAATGTTGCCGGGTTCTTAACAGAAGCTGATTTAATAATTCCAGCGGCACTTGCGTGGCAAAAGGCTGATCAATCAGGGGGACAAGCGCTTCATGTACATCTTGCAGAAAGTCAGCTTCCAAAGGCTCAATTTGCAGACTGCGCAGATAAGTCGCCCAAAGCTGAATATAACCATTGGATATTTTAATTTCTTGCATGCGCGCTTCCCGCTGCCTGCTTTAGTCTAAGCAGTTTTATTTTCATTTGGCATAAAATGTATAAAAATTGGCAAGCACTGTCAAAACAATTACGGCATTCCCCGACATACTGTCAGCATCGTCACAAAAAAGAATTCATAAGATGAATGCAGTATTAAAATCTTCAATAAAGCCCGTGGTCCGGACCCAGCTTGATTTTAAACTGGATGAAATCCCGCGCTACTGGTTTGGCGGTGACCCCTTTCTGACCCGCATGTTCGATGCCTTGAGCCTGACCTTTCCAGATGGCGAGCGTTATTTTATTCAGAGTGTGCGCCTGTTCCGAGATCAGATCACAGACCCGGAGCTGCAAAAACGTGTGGCAGATTTTATTCGTCAGGAAGCACAGCACGGCATTGCCCATGAGAAAATGAACCAGCTGATGCGTGAACAAGGCATGCCTGTCGATGATTTTATTGAGCGTCTGAATAATATGTTCGCTCATGACCTCAAACATCGTTCAGCACAGTTCAATATTGCCACGACGGCAGCGGCAGAACACTTGACTGCGCTGATGGCTGAAACTTTTTACGGTCAAAAATCCACCTTAAAAGACGGGCATCCTTATGTACGTGCCATGTTTGCCTGGCATGCGATTGAAGAAATGGAACATCGTGATGTGGCTTTTGACGTGATGAAAGATATTGCAAAAACACCTGAATGGATGCGCAAAATGACCCTGCTCAGCACGACATTTTTGATGTTTAGTTATACTGCCTATCGCGCCAATGTCATGCTGAAACATGATGGGTTCAGTGTCTTAGAGCGTTTGCAAATGAACCTGAAAGGACTGCCCTGGTTGTTTGGCCGTAACGGTACCTTGACCCGTATGGGCCCACAATATCGGGACTGGTTTAAAAAAGATTTTCATCCCAGTCAACATCCTGTGATTGCGCAATACGATGTCTGGGTAAAAACCTTAGCCGAAACCAATGATCCAATTCAAGCAGGTGAAGCCTTCTGGCAGGCCGCCAAAGATTAAGCTCAAATCAAAAGAGCCTTCAAAAATTGAAGGCTTTTAAATTAGGTCTTATGTCCTGCACTTTTACCATTTGGCATAATGCTGCTCAAGCAAGGCATATTCATTCAGTAAAATAATTTCCTGATCATCCTGCTGGATCGTTCCGGAAACCTTGGCTTGCCACTGACTAAACTGACTTCCGACCAGACGCAGGTTCAGATTTTCATAACGGCGCCAGCCTGTACTCACCATCAGATTCAATTTTTCATCCAGCGACTGAATCGTCCATTGGTTTTCCGATTCCTGCTGGAACAGCACATCGGCCAACGGATAAATCTTGCCATTGATCCACAGACAGTTTTCATTGCCAAAACTTTCATTCACACCTGAAGCCAGATTAAGTCCAATCCGATTATGGTTCACATCCCAGAAATTACAGGACAACCAGAACCAGGCCGTTTCCGGGCGCAAAAAGCCACAGGTATCATCCAGAGAAGCAAAGCTGCGTTCATTAAACTGAATGGTTTCACCCTGCTTGTTAATGAAAAAGCCTTCACAGCCCAAAGTGGTCAGTTTCTGAGTATAGGTCCAGCCATTGATGCCGGTTGGACTGCACATACTCAGTGGATCAGTTCCGGCACAGAAAATCCGGGCACTGAGTTTAATTTCGCCGTATTTGCTGACGTTGATATAACGCACGCCGTTGGCATGCTGGATATCGATCTGAAAAGGTGACTTGTGAAAATAACTATGATTAAACAGTGGCTGCTCGTCCAGCACCGTGTTACGGGACAGGAAATTAATCGCATTCCATTCCAGCACTTCATTGCTCATATGGTTATAGACATAGACAAAACCATGCCCTGCCCATGCAATATCGGCAATCGCCAGTCCAATCGTATAATGCTCGTGCTGAATACTACAGAATTTGAATTTTTTATATTTTAGATGCTTACGCCAGCCTGACAGCACATGACCATAAGGATTTTTGTATTGATATGCCTGATAGTCAATACTTTTTGGAAGCTCCTTGAAACGTCCATAACGCGGTTGTCCATTTGCCTGAATTAAATCCATTTAAGACATTCCATCTCAGTCAAAACTGTTTTTCCTTGGCAGTATTATGCCAATTATTAAATTTTGATAAAGAGATTTTTTAAACCGCTTATCGAATCATCAAGCCGGGCACAGGTTTAATTCAATCGCAAACTGCTTTAAATCGTGAGATAAGTATTTTCCCAGCGATTGCCGCTAAAACTACCCTCTAGCAGTTGGACGTAGCGGCCATAAACCTGATCGATGGCAATACAGTCATCTACATCCAGCACACGGTCAGTATGCTGTTTTTGCCAGTGCCGGGCGAAGTAAGCTTTACCACACTGTTTGGCCACCATGGCATTCTGTGCAACCACCAGCACATAACGATGCAGCTCGCCAAATTCACGTGGATCATAACCGCCCAGATTAATCAGCCAAAGTTTTTCATCGGATTGCTGTGGCTGTGCATCAGTAAATTGCAGCGTATAGGACTTGCCCTCGAACTCTAGCCCGTTGATTTGCGCCCAGGCATCAACATGCAGACCTTTCTGTTCCGCAAACCAGGCATTTTTTAATTGCGGATAGGTGTCTTCCAGACTCTCTCCCACTGCCAAAACTACATCATGAACTTCTGTATTGGCACGGGCATGACGACCACCGAGCATCACAATAAACAAGCTGGGCATTACATTTCCTTGTTAGCGTCAATCTTTAAGATCATTTCATTGATGCTTGCCAGTATAGCGCAAAGCTATTCCATGATGATGTAGCCATCTGCCAAGGACAAATTTGCATCATCAGCCTGACTGAATTTGCGCAAAACAGCATCCAGTCACTCGGTATCCATCCCCATATCGAGGATCAGTTTAAGCCTGTGTCAGGATCAAAAAACCATTTTCAGTGAATACAATTGGCTAGCGAATCATTTCCGATCATTTTCATCAGGATTTACAGCGATAGAAGATTATTTTTTTGTACAAAATACAAACACGGCTAAATCGCACAAATCTGTACAAATTTTCGCCCAAATTTTAATCTAAAGGGATATTTCGTTGACTGAAATGCGCTGAAAGACGATACTCTCAATGTTTTTATTTAAGCAAATCGGTTCAAAGAGGCTGGGCCAAAAGTTCGGTCCTCAGAAACTCAATCCAACGCAAGGGGCTATATATGGCTGGTGGAAAGTCAACTATCATTTACACACTGACCGACGAGGCGCCATTATTGGCGACTTATTCTCTGCTGCCGATCATTGAGACCTTTACTAAGCCAGCTGGCGTTGAGATCGTCAAAAGTGACATCTCTGTAGCTGTGCGCGTGCTCTCCGAATTTACAGATTACCTAAGCGAAGAGCAAAAGGTGCCTGACACTCTAGCTGAGCTAGGTCGTCTTACACAAGACCCAGACACGAACATTATCAAACTCCCAAATATCAGTGCTTCTGTTGGCCAGCTAACAGCGTGTATCAAGGAACTTCAGTCTAAAGGCTATGCAATCCCTGACTATCCTGAAAACCCGACCACTGAAGAAGAAAAAGCAATCAAGGCACGTTATAGCAAATGTCTTGGTTCAGCAGTAAACCCTGTTCTACGTGAAGGTAACTCAGACCGTCGTGCACCTGCTGCTGTTAAAAACTACGTGAAAAAACACCCGCACTCTATGAGCGAGTGGAAACAGTGGTCGCAAACTCACGTTTCACACATGGACGAAGGTGACTTCTACCACGGCGAAAAGTCGATGACTTTAGACCGCGCACGGAATGTAAAAATGGAATTGATCACCAAGTCTGGTGAAGCGATTGTTCTTAAGCCAAAAGTTGCGCTTCTGGACGGCGAAATCATCGATTCAATGTTCATGAGCAAGAAAGCACTTTGCGACTTCTACGAGAAAGAACTTGAAGACTGTCGTGAAGCAGGCATCCTGTTCTCTTTACACGTTAAAGCAACCATGATGAAGGTGTCTCACCCAATCGTATTTGGTCACTGTGTAAGAATCTACTACAAAGAAGCATTCGAAAAACATGGCAAGCTTTTTGATGAGCTTGGCATTAATGTCAATAACGGTATGGCGGGTCTTTACGAAAAGCTTGAAACTTTACCAACCTCTGTACGTGAAGAAATCATTGCTGATTTACATGCTTGTCAAGAACACCGTCCAGCTTTAGCGATGGTTGATTCTGCAAAAGGCATCACTAACTTCCATTCACCAAACGACGTGATTGTAGATGCTTCTATGCCTGCAATGATTCGTGGTGGCGGTAAAATGTGGGGCGCTGACGGCAAGCCTTACGACTGTAAAGCAGTCATGCCTGAATCAACTTTCGCACGTATTTACCAGGAAATGATCAATTTCTGTAAATGGAATGGCAACTTCGATCCAAAAACCATGGGTACTGTACCTAACGTTGGTTTGATGGCGCAAAAAGCGGAAGAATACGGTTCACACGACAAGACTTTCGAAATTCCTGAAGCAGGTGTTGCGAACATCACTGACCTAGAAACAGGCGAAGTGTTGATGTCACAAAACGTGGAAGAAGGCGATATCTGGCGTATGTGTCAGGTGAAAGACGCACCGATTCGTGACTGGGTGAAACTTGCAGTTACTCGTGCACGTAACTCTGGCATGCCAGCAATCTTCTGGCTTGACCCGTACCGTCCACACGAAAACGAACTGATCAAGAAAGTTGAAAAATACCTGAAAGATTATGACACCACTGGTCTTGATATCCAGATCATGTCACAAGTACGTGCAATGCGTTATACGCTTGAACGTGTTGCACGCGGTCTAGATACTATTTCGGTAACAGGTAACATCCTGCGTGACTACCTGACTGACTTGTTCCCAATCATGGAATTGGGTACATCTGCGAAAATGTTGTCTATCGTGCCGTTAATGGCGGGTGGCGGCATGTACGAAACAGGTGCAGGCGGTTCTGCTCCTAAACATGTACAGCAGTTAGTTGAAGAGAACCACTTACGTTGGGATTCACTCGGTGAATTCATGGCGTTGGCGGTATCTTTAGAAGAAATGGGTATTAAAGAAGGCAATGACAACATCAAGTTACTTGCCAAAACTTTAGACCGTGCAACTGGTAAATTACTGGATAACGACAAGTCACCTTCTCGTCGTACAGGTGAGCTTGATAACCGTGGCAGCCATTTCTACCTGGCGAAATTCTGGGCTGAAGAACTTGCTGCTCAAGACGAAAATGCTGAATTGAAAGCGAAATTTGCACCACTTGCAAAAACTTTAGCTGAAAATGAAGAGAAAATCGTTGCTGAGCTTGCAGAAGTTCAAGGCAAATCAGTAGACATCGGCGGTTACTACGCAGTTGATCAAGAAAAAGTAAATGCAGTGATGCGTCCAAGTGCAACGTTGAATGCTGCTCTTGCTTCTATGTAATGAGTTAAAAAATCGATTTAACCTTAGGTTAAATTGATTAAAAAACCGGCACTGACGTGCCGGTTTTTTTTATGTCCAATTCATGCAGCGCAATCACTGAAGCAATCCATTTTTTAAGCAGTTCTATGCAGTGTTATTTTCACAAGCTATCTTTTAAATCAAGAAGATAATTTTGAAGAGCAGATAAAAAGAAACAGGTTATTATTTTTCAGACAATAAAAAACCCCAAGACTGAATGTGCTTGGGGTTTTTTAGAATTTTGGTCCCGAGGGTCGGACTCGAACCGACACGTCATCTCTGACAGCGGATTTTGAGTCCGCCGCGTCTACCAATTTCACCACCTCGGGAGTGGATGAAAGGTATAATACGCGATTTCTCAGCACTGTCAACGCAGAATATTTTCATTTGTTTATTTTTAAAACAAATCGCATTTTTTCGTTTTAAAATCGAGCAATTCCCGCCATAAAAAAGAAAAAAGTTTATACTAGCCGCAGTTTTTTTAGCGTAAATCATCATGCAACTTTCTGATTTTAATTTTGATCTCCCCGATGAGCTGATTGCTCGCTACCCACTGGAAACACGCAGTGCCTCTCGCCTGTTGCACCTCGATGCCCAAGGTCAATATCATGACCATCAATTTACCGATATTCTGGATTTACTTGAAGACGGCGACTTGTTGGTATTAAACGACACCAAAGTCATGAAGGCCCGTTTAAAAGGTAAACGTGCTTCAGGCGGTGCGGTAGAAGTGCTGGTTGAGCGTATGCAAGATCGCTTTATTGCCTATTGTCATATTAAGGCCAGCAACACTCCGAAAGCCGGTGCAGAACTTTTTATTGGCCCGGATGCAGTGAAAGTGACCGTACAAGGCCGTCATGAAAATCTGTTTATTGTAGAATTTTCACAACCAATTCTCGATGTGCTGGATCAATACGGCGCCTTGCCGATTCCGCCTTATTTCAACCGTGAAGCGGAAGAGATTGATACTGAACGTTATCAAACCGTGTTTAATGACCCAACCAAACTGGCCAGCGTTGCAGCACCTACTGCCAGCCTGCATTTTGATGCCGATCTGTTGGCAAAATTGGAAGCCAAAGGGATTCAAAAAACTTTTGTGACCCTACATGTTGGTGCAGGTACTTTCCTGCCAGTGCGTACCGATGATATTCAAAATCACATCATGCACAGCGAATGGTGCGACGTCCCTGAAACTGCGGTCGAGATGATTCGTCAGACTAAAGCCCGCGGTAATAAAGTCATTTCTGTAGGCACGACTGCCACCC
Source organism: Acinetobacter lwoffii (assembly GCF_024129355.1). Lineage (GTDB taxonomy): Bacteria > Pseudomonadota > Gammaproteobacteria > Pseudomonadales > Moraxellaceae > Acinetobacter > Acinetobacter lwoffii_I. Next base: position 22,560 of record NZ_JAMXXP010000009.1, read on the forward strand.
GTGCAGTCGAAAGTGCAGCACAAGCACATAACGGTGAACTGGCAGCCTGGACAGGTGATACCCAGATTTTCATCTATCCGGGTTATCAGTTTAAAGTGGTCGATCGTTTGATCACTAACTTCCATTTACCAGAATCGACCCTGTTAATGCTTGTGTCTGCCTTGTCCAATCGTGACAATATTCTCAATGCTTATAAGCATGCAGTAGACAGCCAGTATCGCTTCTTCAGTTATGGCGATGCCATGCTGATTGATCAGGCGAAATAAGCGAGAACCATTGCCCATGCCGATCGAGTCTGTACAACAGTCCATTCATATTCGCCGCAAGAAAAATGCAGTGGTGTTTCAAAATATCGCTCGGCTTTGGGATCTGGGTCAACAGGCCAAAACGCATCAGCAATTGCTGGATGGGCTGCATCCCTGGAATGGCCCGATTACGCTCAAGTTTGAAAATAACCTGCCGCTTGCGCTTGCCGGAATTGGGCTTTTTCTGATTGGCAGCATTTTTATTGCGCCGGGAAATATCTGGATTCAGGGCAGTGTTTTTCTCGGCTGTCTCTGTATCTTCTGGGCCTATATTTGCTATGAACAGCAGCAGCCCTTAGAGGAAGTCATTGCTTTTCTGGAAGAACAGGCACTGGCCAAAAAATATCAGCTTGCCTTTCAAAAACAGCCACTGCATATTTCCATGCCACTCAATCCCCTGCACTTTATCCGGCATTTAAAACAATTATTTCCAGTATTCAATCAAGGTTCGTTGAGTAATGAGATTCAGCGTTATGCCAGCACGGTCTGGGAAGATGAAAATGGCCAGCAACATCAGGTGCTACTGTTCCAATACCACTATATTGATGAAGTACAGGCCCGAAATAAGGAAGGTCAGCCAGTCAAACTGATGCAGGTCCATAAAGACCTGTGGGGCGTATTTGTGTTTGATATCCAGATTCAGGGACTGGCCGTTACGACTTCCAGAAAGAAATTTTATTATCCTTATAGCCATCCCTGGCACAGCAGCGATATTCGCACCAACCAGAGATTAAGCTTTTATGGCAGTGATCCGCTGCAAACTGCCAAATTACTCAGTCCGGGTTTTGTGCTGCGACTGGCCGACTTTTTTGAACAGCGTCAGGGTGATTTACTGTTTCACCCAGAAAATAAGATGCTGTGCTATCTAGGGCCCCATGATTTATTTCAGGTATCGAGCAAGCAGCAGAATATTAGCGATATTTCCACATTGCGCGGCCACCTGAGAACGTTTAAATTAAAACAGCTCGAAAACTTACAACATGATCTGCTGCAGTTTTTAAAATAAATTTTTCGCATCATTTTTAAAATATAGATATAGCTTGGGGAGATCTCGGATGGGATTTTTGATTTTATGTTTGATCATTGTGGCGCTGATTGTCACGATTATCATGATCAGCAACAGTATTGTCCGTCATCACAACGCCACGATTCGCGCCTGGTCGGATGTCGCCAGTTATGAACGGCAAAAACTGAAAATTCTGGATGGGCTGCAACCGCTGGTCGAGCAATACTCGAGTTTTGAAAAAGGCACGCTAGAAAAAGTCACCGAACTGCGTCAGAACATCATGAACCTGAATATCAAGGATGCCGATATTGGACAATTACAACGCATTGAAAGTCTGAACAAACAGTTAATGCATAGCCTGAATGTCGTGATTGAAAATTATCCGGAACTGAAAGCCAATGACATCTATCTGAAAATGATGGCTGAAATTGAAGAACAGAATGAAAATGTCGGTGCGGCGATTACCATTTATAATCGCAATGTCGAGCTGTTTAACAACCAGATCCAGATTTTTCCGCACAACATCATTAATAATATGTTACTCAGAAAAAAAGTGGTACGTCCATTCCGTGATCAAAGCGTGACACAGAATTTTGATTACCGTCCGAACTTTCACTGAGTGAACAGCAAGATCTGATAAAATTTTGCATCCTTGGCGCATTAACTTATTATAAAAATAGCCAAGGATGCGGCTGTACCTATCTAAAACTTATAATATAAAGAATAAAAATTATGCTGGATTATTTAGAGCACTTGCAACAGACGCTGGTCGAGGAATTTTATCGGTTATACGACCATTATCAGGATGATCAAATCTATGCCTGTAGTCTGGTCTTTGACGAATTTTTACTGCTGGATGATCTGGCCATCTCGACTGAACGCAGTATTTTTAAAGATCCGGAAAATCCACAGCAATATCTGGCGGAACAGGATCGCTGGAATGTCCGGAAGTGGCGTTATCGGGCCCACGCTTTGCCCGACTCTGGACTTATCCCCTTTAAAACCTTACTGGCCGATTATTTTAAAACCCAGCACAGCTTTGGCCATCCGGTATTGGCACAGCAAAAACAGCTGCACGCGACGCATCTGGATTTATTGCTGGAGAGTTTTAAACAGGCCAAACATCGTCTTTCTGAAGCCTATGGTCTGGATCTGGATGGCATCCTGTTTTTCATGAGCCTGCCCACCCAAGTCGAATTTGAATGCCAATCTGCACAGACACTTAATCCTGAGCATATTCATTTACAGAAATTTCTGGCATCCAGACAAACTACTCATTTACCTGCCATGCAGAAACGCTTGAAACTCTCGCAAAACGACAAAGATATCTTGATTGATCTAGAGCAGATGCTGGTGATGGAGCCTTATGACTATCTACAAGTGGCGCAAGATGCCTATTTGCTAACCTTGGAATCCTACTTTGTCGATAGCAATATTTATATCCAGAAACTGATCCAGCATATCGCTGCAATGGCCTCAGAACCGGATGGCAGCTGCGCCCTCAGCCGGGAAGATATTCAGCAGCGCTTACAGCAGTTTTCTACACATCCCCCAATATCTCCGAATGTTCCCTTGCTTCAGCGATAAATAAAATTACAGAGCGAATGCTCTACAATGCTGGCGTTTAGTGTAAGAATCAAGGAAAATAGCGCCCTTTAGCTATAACAATCAGCGAACTGTTTTTTCGCCTTGATGTGGAACTCCTATGAAGTTTGAAAAATTAGGTCAGTCGGGCCGTGCCCGTCGTGGTCGTTTAACGCTTGAACACGGTGTGGTGGAAACCCCGATGTTCATGCCTGTGGGTACGTATGGTACGGTCAAGGGCCTGTTGCCACGCGACATTAAAGAGATCAAATCTCAAGTCATTCTGGGCAATACCTTCCATTTGTATCTACGTCCAGGACTGGATGTAATTCGTGAACATGGCGGCCTGCACGGCTTTATGAAATGGAATAGTCCCATTTTGACCGATTCAGGCGGCTTCCAGGTCTTCAGTCTGGGCGCAATGCGTAAAATTAAAGAAGAAGGTGTCACCTTCCGCTCGCCGATTGATGGTTCAAAAGTATTTTTATCTCCTGAAATTTCAATGGATATTCAGCACACGCTGAACTCTGACATTGTAATGATTTTTGATGAATGTACCCCGTACCCTGCGACGCATGAAGAAGCGCAAAAATCATTGCAACTTTCTTTACGCTGGGCCAAACGCTGTAAAACCCAGCATCATGACGTGCTGAAAAACCGTAATGCGCTGTTCGGTATTATTCAAGGCGGCATGTATGAAGATTTACGTGATGAATCCTTAAAAGGCCTGCTAGAAATCGACTTTGATGGTTATGCGATTGGCGGCCTGTCCGTTGGTGAGCCAAAAGAGGAAATGATCAAGGTACTGGATTATCTTCCAGAAAAAATGCCTGCAGACAAACCGCGTTATTTGATGGGTGTCGGCAAGCCTGAAGATATTGTGGAAGCGGTACGTCGTGGTGTGGATATGTTTGACTGCGTGATGCCAACCCGAAATGCACGTAACGGTCACTATTTTGTGACAGACGGCTTGGTGCGGATCCGTAATAGTAAATATCGTCATGACCAGAGTCCACTCGATCCGCATTGCGACTGCTATACCTGCCAGAACTTTACCCGTGCCTATTTATTCCATCTTGAGAAATGTGGAGAAATGCTCGGCTCTATGCTCGGTACGATTCATAATCTGCGCTATTACCTGCGTTTGACTGAAGCGATGCGTGATGCATTAGACAACGGTACATTTGACGAATTTGTTCATGACTTTTATGCCCGCCGTGGCCTGGAAGTGCCACCTTGTCCGCAAGATTAATCCATCAGTATTTGCGCTGAGGAAAAAGACAATGTAAATTGCAAGAATATATCAATTTATTATCGAGTTGATCACCAGTTTTTTTATTTTAGGAAAATGTAATGAGCCTTTTTATTTCGACTGCTCACGCTGCAGGTGAAGCTGCACAACAACCAAGCATGATAGCGAACCTTTTGATGATTGCTGTTTTTATTGCAATCTTCTATTTCTTGATCTGGCGTCCTCAATCTAAACGTGCCAAAGAACACCGTGCTTTGGTTGAAAGTCTGGGCGTTGGCAGTGAAGTGGTATTTGCAGGCGGATTAATGGGCAAAATCACCAAGATTGAAGGTGACTTCGCAGTGGTTGAATTGAGCCGCGGTGTAGAAGTCAAAGTTCAACGCGCAAGTGTAATCTCAGTTCTACCTGAAGGCACTTTAAATAACCTTTAATCAAAAATAGTCGTGCCCTCGCACGACTTTTTCATTTTAAGAAGAAAACGAATGCGTTACCCAGCATGGAAATATGTACTGATCCTGGTTGTCCTGGTGATCAGTACCTTATATGCCCTGCCAAGTTTGTATCCAGATGAACCTGCTGTACAGATTTCGGGTGCCAAAGCCGGTACTCAAATTGATGCAAGCATCGTACAAAAAGCAGAGCAAATTTTAAAAACTGAAAATATTGCCACCCATGACAATAGCTTTGGCAACAATGCAGCCTTATTACGTGTAGATTCAAGTGAATCGCAGCTTAAAGCCAAAGAGGCTTTACGTCGTGGTTTAGGTGATGATTACGTGGTTGCACTGAACCTTGCCCCGACCACCCCAGAATGGCTGCAAAAAATTGGTGCCAAACCAATGAAGCTCGGCCTGGATTTACGTGGTGGTGTTCACTTCTTGCTTGAAGTGGATATGGACAAGGCCATTTCCCAGCGTATGGAAACCTCTGCGACGGATCTACGTCGTCAGTTGCGTGATAACAACCTGAAATTTAATAGCCTGAATTTAAGCAACAACACCATTGTGATGCAGTTTGCCAACAATGATGATCGTTCTGCAACGATGGACTTCTTGCGCCGTAATGGCAATGAGTTTACCCAGCAGGCTGTTGCGACCGAAACCGGTTCGACTTTACGTTTGAACTATACTGATGTGCGTAAGCAAGAAATTGAATCTTATGCAGTCAACCAGAACTTGACCACTTTACGTAACCGTATTAACGAGTTAGGTGTGGCGGAAGCAATGGTTCAAACTCAGGGCAGCAACCGTATTGTGGTTGAGCTTCCGGGTGTACAGGATACCGCTGAAGCGAAACGTGTCTTGGGCCGTACCGCGAACCTCGAGTTCCGTTTAGTGTCTGACCTGAATGATCAATATATTGATCCATATACCGGTCAGGCAACGGGTGCATTGCCACCAGGCACAGAAGTATTCGCTTATGAATCACTGGACAGTGGTCGTCAGCTCCTCCTGAACCGTAACCGTATCTTAACCGGTGAACGTGTTCAGAATGCCTCAAGTGGCTTTAGCCAGGATACAGGCGGTGCAGAAGTAAATATTACCCTGGACAGCGCAGGCGGCAAACTGATGTCGGATGCCACCCGTAATGCGGTCGGCAAACGTATGGCCGTCTTGTTCATCGAGAACAAGCAGCGCATTAATTATGTGGAAGACCCTGCGACCGGCACTCAGACTGAAGTTCGTACGCCGTATACTGAATCTGTAGTCATTAACGCTGCAACCATTCAGGCAGTACTGGGTTCTCAGTTCCGTATTACTGGCCTGGACTCGCCGCAAGAAGCTGCTGAACTTGCCTTGATGCTGCGTGCAGGTGCGTTGGCTGCGCCAATGTATTTTGTTGAAGAACGTGTAATTGGTCCAAGTCTGGGTCAAGAAAACATCGATAAAGGTGTACTTTCAACTCAGATCGGTTTCCTTCTGGTCGCCATCTGGATGGTGGTATTCTTCCGTCTGTTTGGTGTGATTGCCAACTTTGCCTTGGTCTTTAACCTGGCGATGATTCTGACAGTCATGTCTTGGATTGGCGCTTCCCTTACCCTTCCGGGTATTGCCGGTATCGTCATTACCATCGGTATGGCGGTCGATGCCAACGTACTGATCTGTGAACGAATACGAGAAGAAATGAAATGGGGAGCTTCGCCAAAACAGGCGATTGTGGCCGGTTATGATCGTGCCTATAACACCATTTTCGACTCGAACTTGACCACATTCCTAGTGGCGTTCATTCTGTTCGCGATTGGTACAGGTCCGATCAAAGGCTTTGCCGTAACCCTGATGATTGGTATTGTCTGCTCGATGTTTACTGCCATTACAGTAACACGTGCCGTGGTACAGCTCATTTATGGCAAAAAACGTAACTTGAAAAAGTTGAGCATTTAAGGAGATCACTGATGACTGAAAATACTCAACTGAATCAAAAACAGTACGGTCGCCCGGAAGACGAACGCATTATTCCGTTTATGAAGATTGCGATGCCTGCGGCATTGTTTTCAATCCTCTTAACTGTTGCGAGTATCTTCTTTATTGCCACCAAAGGCCTGAACCTCGGTTTGGACTTTACCGGTGGTGTGGCAGCCGAATTAAACTATACCAATCCGGTCAAACCTGAAGATGTCTCCAAGGCATTGAATCAGGCAGGTTTTAATGATGCTGTGGTACAAACCTTAGGGTCTGAACGTGACCTGATGGTGCGTATGCCGGTTCAGGAAGATATCGAAGCTGAAGACTTGACCAAGGCTGTTACAGCAGCGGTTCAACTGCCAAATAATGCGGCAGAAGTACCCAAGGTCGATGTCGTCGGTGGACAGGTCGGTAACGAGCTCTATGTCCGTTCTGGCGGTGCTGTGGCATTAGCACTCCTGTTGATGCTGGTCTATGTCACTATCCGCTTTGAGTTCAAGCTAGCCATGGGCGCCGTGTTGTCGCTATTCCATGACATCATCGTCACCCTCGGGATTTTTGCGATGATGCAGTGGCCATTTGACCTCACTGTACTTGCGGCACTCCTTGCAATCATCGGTTTCTCACTCAACGATAATATCGTGGTTTCTGACCGTATCCGTGAGAACTTCCGTAAGATTCGTGGTGCCGAACCGGTCGAGATTATCAACATTGCCCTGACTGAAACGTTGCGTCGTACCATTCATACCTCCATGACCTTATTGCTCGTGGTGCTTGCCATGATGCTGATGGGTGGTGATGGCCTGAAATGGTTCTCGATCGCGATGTTTGTTGGTGTCTTTGTCGGAACATATTCGTCGATCTATATCGGTACAGCCTTTGCCCTATGGCGTGGTCTGAACCGTCAGGACTTTATTGTTCAGGTGAAGCCAGAATTTGAAGACGAGAACCAGATTCCATAATCTGTTCTATTTCATTTTCATCGTTCAGCCCATCTTTTGATGGGCTGAATTATTTCTGCTATTTGAATATGCTCGCAGTGGGAAGAATCGCAATGACTGGATGGATTTTCTCAATATCGTTTTTTTGGAAAACCACCTTTCTGTTTTCATCCAGACTTTGAAATTCATAATGATCCCGAGCTTCGCTCACCAACTGCAAAATGAGCTGCAGGCCATTGAGCAGATACACACAGAGTATGCCTGTAGTGGATAACTCGGCCTGTTTGTCACAAATCAACCACCAGCCCGGTTTTAAGCTGGGAAAATAATACGGCCCTGCTACCTGAATCGCATAATGCTGTGCTTGCAAATGAAAAATATCCTGATTGAATGAGAGCGCTGAATCTATAGGAATAAGTGCAAATGCCTGCTGTTGCACCACCTGCATCTGAAATAATACGCCTTGCTCTGGAATTGGAGCTAATTCAACTTTTGGTTCAGCCGACTGATCTAAAATAAGAGTATCCAGACCCAGTTGTTGTTCCAGTTCCCTTGCTGCCTTTTCCCCGATCTGGCGTTTGCTATTCAGCAATTGCGCAATATATGACGCAGACAAGCCGAAATACTCACAGATCTCTTTGCCGGTTTTAAATTGCTGCGTCTCGATCAGCAGATCAATCACCTTGGCCAGATTATTTCGTCTACGTTCAAATATTTCGGTCGCGCTCATCTTGGTTTGCTGGTCTATTTTTTATGCATGTGATTCAAATACATTACAATAAAAAAGCCCGCAATTGAATTACAGGCTTTTTAAACTTACATAAGGGGAATTAAGTGCCCTGTACCAGACGGCGCGCGCTGATAATTCCCGGCTGCTGCTCAAGACGGGCCAATAGCTTGGAAAGTTGTGCCAGACCTTTGACTTCAATCAGCAGCTTCATATTGGCAATACCGTCCGCTTCCGAAATGGTATTCACCTGACGGATATTGATCTGATCCGAGAAAATTACCTGGGTCAGATCTTTGAGCAACCCACGTCGATCGTAAGCTTCCACCACAATCTGTACGCTCTGACCACGTGTTGGCTGCATTTCCCAATCAGCTTCTACAGCACGTTCAGGCTCTTGGGTGATCATGCGAATATAATCTGGACAGGCCACCTTATGAATGCTCACCCCCCGATTCAGAGTGATATAACCTGCAATTGACTCACCATGCACCGGTTGGCAACATTGCGCGACATGCAATTCCACGTTATCCAGACCGTCGATCAGAATCCCGTGCGCTGACAGCGTATGACTGGCACGCGGGTTCAGGGCAGGTTTTAGCACCAGTTCAGGTTCGTCCTGATCCAGATGCATATGGCGGTTCACCTGATTAATCAGAGCATGCAAGCTGATATCGCCATTGACCAGATTCACCAGAATGTCATCACCGGTTTTGACATTGAAGTGGTTGCAATAATCACTCAGATCAATCGATTTCGGATGAATTGCCAGACGTGACAATTCTTTGTTCAGTACTTCACGGCCGACTTCCAGGTTCTTGCTGCGATCCTGTTGACGGAACCAGTGACGCAACTTATCTCGCGCACGGGCAGTCTTGATATAACCCAGCGAATTAACCAGCCAGTCCCGGTTCGGTTCCCGGTCTTTTTTGGTCAGAATTTCGACCTGTTCACCAGTTTTCAAAGTATAGGTCAGCGGCACATAGCGCTGATTCACCCGTGCGGCATAGCACTTGTTCCCGACCTCGGTATGTACATGATACGCAAAGTCTAGCACGCTTGAATCACGTGGTAGCTCTTTGATATCACCATCACGGCTAAACACATAGATCTTTTCGAAGCCTTCAAAATCTTGAATATGCTCAAAATTCTCTATTTCATCTTCAGATTCTTTATGTGCACTGCTTTCATTACGCTCCTGATAATGCTCAAGTACCGCACGTAAGGAATGTAGACGATGGTTAAAGGAGCGATCTGTGGTTTTTGCACCTTCTTTATAATTAAAGTGTGAACACACCCCAAGTTCAGCTTCGTCATGCATTGCATGGGTACGAATTTGCACTTCAAGTGACTTGTTCTCGGCAATTACTGCTGTATGTAAAGAACGATAGCCATTGGCTTTCGGATTGGTAATATAGTCATCAAACTGATGCGGAATGTGGCGCCAGATCTGATGCACAATACCTAAAGTGTGGTAACACTCCGGTACACTTTTCACCAGTACCCGTAGCGCACGAATATCATAGAGCTGGTCAAAGCTCAGGTTCTTGCTTTTCATTTTTCGATAAATCGAATAAATGTGTTTCACCCGGCCATTAATTTCAGCTTCGATGCCATGCTCAGCCAATTCATTGCGTAATTTATCAATCACAAACTGAATATACTGTTCACGCTCCAGACGCTTTTCATTCAGTAAGGAAGCAATTTCTTTATAACGTTCCGGCGCAAGATAACGGAAAGCCAGATCCTCCAGCTCCCACTTCAACTGAGCAATGCCCAAGCGGTGTGCCAGTGGCGAGTAAATGGTCAGAATTTCTCGGGCCACCCGTTCCTGACGCTCACGCGAGGAATTGGCCAGTTCACGCAAGGCATAGGTACGTTCGGCCAGCTTGACCAGAACGACACGTACATCTTCGGTGACCGAGATCAGCATTTTGTAAATGCCAGACAGATGTTCACGCTGGTTATTATTGAAATGATCTTCCAAGCGTTTATTTTTTTCGATCAGCTCAGACAGCTTACCCATGGCAAGCGTACCTTTGACCAGGCTATGCACCTGTTCGCCGAACTGTTCCAATACTTCACTGAGTGGCATGACGCCTTCACGAACAGCACGATACAGCATGGCTGCGGACAAAGTATCTTCATCGACATGCAGATGCGCCAGAATATCCGCCATCTCAATACCAGTATAAAAGGTATTGGAGCGGTGCTGAACCGTACTTTGCAGCTCTCTTTCTAATGTTAAGTGGGCGACTTCTTCGAGCTGCGTTAAAGGTGCGCCATCTAATATGCCACGAACCCGATCCAACCATTCAGTCAGATCCTGGTGTGCTTGTTCGGCATGTTCTACAGTCGTCTCCTGTGACAACTCATTGAGTCGTCCAGGGAGTTGCTCACGTACTGTGACCATACCCGTCTCCTACTTTTAAAAACATCATTTCTTTAATCGTTTATTTGATTTTCTTTTTCGAACAATGCGATTGATTCAACATGTCCAGTATGTGTAAACATATCCATCACGCCCGCTTGGGTGAGACGATAGCCCTGTTGTACCAATAGTCCTGCATCTCTGGCGAGTGTCGCAGGATTACATGACACATAAACGATTCTTTTAGCTCCAAACTGAGGAATATAATGCATCACTTCTTCTGCCCCGGCACGTGGCGGGTCGATTAATAATGCATCAAAACCTTGATTTGCCCAAGTGTGGTGCGAGAAATCTTTGGTTAAATCTTGTGAATAGAACGATATTTGTGCAATACCATTGTTTTTGGCATTTTCCGCACCACGTCGAACCATTTCATCACTTCCCTCGACCGCAATCACCTGACCCGACGCACCAACACAGCGCGCAAGAGGTAAGGAAAAGTTTCCTAATCCACAAAAGAGATCCAGAACCCGTTCACCCTGTTGCAGTTGTAGCAAATCACATGCCAATCGTACCATTTGCGGATTGATGCTTGAATTTACCTGAGTAAAGTCCAGAGGATTAAAGCCGAATTTCACATCAAAGTCATCAAGACCATAGTGTAAGCGTGCAGATGCTTCTGTATCATCTATTCGCGAAAGCGTTTCTTTGCCGGCAGGCTGCAGATACAGTTGCCAGCCTTTCTGTAACGTAAATTCGCGCAATTGGTTGACATCATCGGCAGATAATTTTGCAGTTTCACGCACCAGCAGCGCAATGTCCTGATCCCCCATGGCCAATTCTATATGACCGATGTCGGGCTTACCATTCAGACCTTGCAGCAATTGTTTAAGACGTGTAACCGAGCCAAACTCGCGATCCAAGATCATACAGCGATCAATCGGTGTCAGTTTGTTGGACTGATTCTCACGAAAACCCACCACCAGCTGATCCTTGGAAGGTAGATAACGCACCCCAATCCGGGCTTTACGGCGATAATCTTCACGTTGTGAACGTAAAGGCGGTAGCCATTGATCAGGCTGGATTCCAGCAAAATGCTGTAGATGCGATTTCAGCACATTCTGTTTCAGTTCAATCTGCGCATCCGCAGCGATATGCTGCATATTACAGCCACCACAGATCCCAAAATGCGGACACACCGGCTTCACGCGAATCTCGGAAGCGTCGCTCAACAATTCAAGACTGTCGGCTTCTTCGAGTTTTTTAACTTCACGGGTAATGCGGGCACGCACGGTTTCACCCGGCAAGGCATAACGGATAAAGACTTTCTTGCCATGTTTATGCTGCGGATGATCCGGATGTGAACCATAATGAGCGATACCACGTCCCTCATGCGATAGTGACTCAACCTGAAAAATGTACTCGGGTTGCTGGATAGGACGTGCTTGTGCTCGATGTTTCATGAAAACCTAGGGTATGGAGATGGGAAAATCAAATTGGGTAAATTCAGTTCGTTGCGAAGTCTCACGCCAAACTGATAAAAAGTCCGCATGCTGCGGTTGAGTCTGCAAATATTGAATCGTGCTTTGCAGCAGATGCTGATAATCCGGCAGTAACAGCTGGCCTTTTAACAGCAACCAGCGGATATACACCAGCCAGGTATTCAGGACATCACCTTCACAATAAGACGTCAGTTCGGTCCATTGCTGATTGCGGACATATTCCGGAACCCGATAGGCTCCGTCACCGCGCTTGCCTGGATAACCCAGCAAATGTGCAACATCATCCAGCTTCTGGAAATGACGGGCATGAAACATGGCCATCACATCCATCAGGTCAACATGACGATGATGGTAACGATTCTGGTAGTTATTATAACGCTTTTGCGTATCAATTTCGCCCTGATCGAACAGACTCGGTGCAGAGAGTCCATGATACATGGCGCGGTATAAAATTACTGGTAAATCAAACTGTGAGCCATTCCAACTCACTAGAGTCGGATGTCGCTTGTCAAAAATGGACAAGAATTTTTTCAAAATTTCTGCTTCAGAATGCTGTTCCCGGCTAAAGGAAAACAGCTTCATGCCCTGCTCATCCATCCACAAACCGGAAATACAGACGATTTCATGCAGCGGCAAACGCTGAAAATCCGAGCCTGAATCCTGACGGCGTAATTTGGTCAAGGCCTGATCCAGATCTGCTTCGGGCAGGTCCAGACCAAACAGATGCGCGCCTGATTTGAGATCGGTTTGGGTTTCAATATCGAAAGTTAAAACAGGCAGGCGCATAAAACAGTGCTCAAATAATTATTCAGGATCTTGTACAGAGAATAACCCTGTAGACAAGTAACGGTCACCACGGTCACAGATAATACACACAATCACTGCATCCGGATTTTCTTCTGCCAGTTTAATCGACGCCCACACTGCCCCACCAGAAGAGGTGCCGGCACTGATGCCTTCTTTCTGTGCCAGCTTGCGCATGGTTTTTTCAGCTTCAATTTGTGGAATATCAATAAGGCGATCCACGCGACTGCGGTCGAAAATGGTTGGCAAATATTCTTCTGGCCAGCGACGAATTCCGGCAATGCTTGAACCGTCAGATGGCTGTAAACCCACGATCTGAATATCAGGATTCATTTCTTTCAGGTATTTTGACACACCCATGATGGTGCCGGTGGTGCCCATTGAGCTGACAAAATGGGTAATCTTGCCACCGGTTTGCTGCCAGATTTCTGGACCCGTAGTCAGGTAATGCGCTTCAACATTGTCCGGATTTCCGAACTGATTCAGCACCAGACCCACGCCATCATTTTGCATTTGAGCAGCAAGATCACGTGCACCTTCCATGCCCTGCTCTTTGGTTACTTCAATCAGCTCGGCACCATAAGCACGCATCGCATCCTTACGTTCCTGACTCATATTGTTCGGCATGATCAGCTTCATTTTATAGCCACGCATTGCTGCGACCATCGCCAATGCAATCCCTGTATTTCCGCTCGTTGCCTCAATCAGGGTGTCACCCGGTTTGATCTGACCGCGTTTTTCCGCTTGCATGATCATATTATAGGCCGGGCGGTCTTTCACCGAACCTGCCGGATTATTGCCTTCGAGTTTCGCGAGTACTGTAGCTTGAGTGTGACTTGCCAGGCGCTGCAAACGCACCAGTGGCGTTTTGCCTACATAATGGTCTAACAAAAATTCATTTGCTTGAAAATCAGGGGTGGTATTACTCATTATTTGCACCTATATCGAGGTGCGGCTATTGTATGAAAAAATGCTTTTCCCTGCACCCATTTAGCAAGGCTTTTTCAGAAAACTCACTAAAACTCACACACTATCAAGCCATAAACTACATTTCCCGATAATTTAGCCAGGTGAAGCAGCTCGCTAATGAAGATGAAAATACTATTTCAGTCTGGCACTTTTACAGATTGAAATTTCGTGCGTCTTAGTCTTGCTGTACCTGAGCAAAATTAACTGAAATCTCTTGTATTTTTAACTGCTAATCCGAAGCTTTATAAAAATTATGCTTAAATTTTAACTGTCGATTTAAAGCATGCTAATATGCCAGGCATAAAGAAAATACTGCTTAAATCATGTCAACGATCAACAAAAAGCTGTTTAAACGCCTACACTTAAATCATGCCTATGGACAGCTGATTGCGCTGATTTTTGTGCCGATTACCATTTTGGCCTGTGTCGGTGCCATGCTGGTGTTGACTGAGACCTCGAATGCCGCACGTGCCCAGCAGAAGCAGATGGCCATTGCGATTCTCACCCGTTTTCAAGGCACCTCAGAATATGCACTGGATATCTTGAATCTGTATCCATGGCAATATGACCAGGCTCACAACGCCATGCAGAACATGCTGAATGAAAAGCATCTGGTTCGGGCAGCAGTTCTGGATGAAAATGGCAAGAACCGTTTGGGCATTGGTTTTCAGGAACAGGCGCCTTGGCCAGAATTTGAGAAAAGCGGCAATTTTGTTGGTCCGATTCTGCATCAAGATAATCATATCTATGCCATTAAAGTGAATGAAAACACTTTTTCTACCGGCTGGCTGGCGATTGAACTGGATAACCAGCCGCTAGCAATTGCCCGTTACCGAGTACTGATCGTACTGATTGCGACCGGATTACTCACTTTATTATTATTGTTGCTTTGTCTGAATTTCTACTCACGGCGCTGGATTGCACCGATGTATGAGATTCGCATGCAGTTGCAACGCCTGAATGCCGATACCCTCGGCCAGCATATGGTGATTAACAGCACCGGCGAGCTGCGTTTATTGCAACGTGATATTGCCAATGTGGTGAAACGTCTGCATTTCAGCTTTCTGGAACTGCGTGAACATACCGAACAGACCGAAGACGATTTACGCCGCACCCTCGACACTTTAGAAGTCCAGAATATTACCTATCGTCAGGCACGCGACCAGGCGATCTCGGCCAACCAGGCCAAGTCGGTGTTTCTGGCCAATATTTCCCATGAATTGCGCACCCCGCTGAACAGTATTGATGGTTTTATTCATCTGTTGTTACGTCAGGGCAATCTCAGCAACGAGCAGAGCCTGTATTTGCAGACCATTCGTAAGTCTTCGGCGCATTTGCTGGCACTGATCAATGATGTTCTGGATTTTTCCAAAATTGATGCCGGCAAACTGGAACTGGAAACGGCACCTTTTGATCTGGAAGAAGCGATTTTTGATGTGATGGACATGTTGTCACCTCTGGCAGCACAAAAACATATTGATATGGCCTTCTATTATGCAGATGGTGTGCCAAAACACATTATTGGTGATGCGCTACGATTTAAACAGATTCTGACCAACCTGATTTCCAATGCGATCAAATTCACTCCGGATGGAGAAATCATTGTCCGGGCACGCATGGAACATGATGGAATGGATCAGTGTGTGCTGCATTTTAGTGTACAGGATAGCGGCATTGGCCTGAGTGGTACCGACCGTAAAAAGCTGTTTGAGTCCTTCTCGCAGGGTGATACCTCGGTGACCCGTCAGTTTGGCGGTACCGGTCTTGGTCTGGCAATTTCCAAACAGCTGGTCAGCCTGATGCATGGCCAGATTGGTTTTGAAGACAATCAGGAACGTGCTCCAACCGAAAAAGGCTCTACTTTCTGGTTTACTGCCCAGTTCCTGGTCGATGAAGATACCGTGATTGAGCATCCTGATTTTAGCGAATTGACCGTGGTGTCTTATCTTGCACATCCGGCAACTGCGAATGTGCTGCGGCATTATCTGGAAAATTATCAGGTCAAACACATTGAATGTGCATCGATTCTGGATCTGTTTAGCCGTCTGAATCATTTACAGGATAGCGAAAATACCTGGCTGATCGTCGATCATAGTGGTGACAGTGAAGTCTTGTTACGCGAAATCCGTTCACGTTATCAGGGTCATCTGGCTGTCTATGGTTATCAGATGCAGCTAGATCCGAGCATGCTTAATGACCATCGTGCCCGTGCCCTGCATCAGCCACTCAGCCGCAGCGCGCTGATTCAGTTACTCGGCAATCAGCTGGTCTTCGATCAGGAACAGCATGAAGAATTCAATGGCCAAGGCCTGCATATTCTGGCCGTGGATGATCATTTGCCGAACCTGATTGTTCTGGAAGCCTTGCTGGGCGAATTAAATGTCACCACGACCAAAGCCCTCAGCGGACAGGAAGCGATTGATATTATCCAGCGCCGTTATGAACAGGAACAGCCGGCGTTTGATCTGGTCTTTATGGACATTCAGATGCCAGTCATGTCGGGGATTGATACCACCCGTGCCATTCGCTCGCTGGAATCGACCTTTGAAAATCATAGCCGCCTGCCGATTATTGCCCTGACAGCGCATGCGCTTTCTGATGAAAAGCATAAACTGCTGCAAAACGGCATGGATGATTATGTCACCAAGCCGATCCAGATCGAGCAGATTATCCAAATTTTGACGCACTGGACCACCGAGCATTTTAAACGGATTCCGGTACTGGAACGCGCCAATGTGATTGATGCTCTGGATCCGAATATTCTGGACTGGCAGCAAAGCCTGCAACTGGCAGCCAATAAGGAGGATCTGGCGGTAGACCTGTTACGCATGCTGGTAGACAGCTTTGCAGATGAACTCGATGAAATGCAGCAACTGATTGAACTAGAAGATTTCCCACAACTGGAACATGTACTGCATCGTCTATATGGCGCGACCCGTTATGTCGGTGCACCGACTCTGCAGAAAGTCACTGGTGGCTTTGAACAGTTCGTTTCGACCCTGCGCAAAGAACGTCGTAAAGCCGATGAAAGCTTTGTCCAGGACGTGCTGAAATATTTTGATGAACTCAAAGCCGTGGTTGAACAGGTTGAACAGGCTGCCCAGCAAATTTTGAAGCAACATTTAAATTAAAGCTTTGAAGCTGCTCAGTCCTTAACTTACTCAAGTGTGACTGGGCTGTCATGCAAGGCCAAAGGCTGCATGCTATGCTCAAGCCAGGAAAAATAAGGAAGAATGCCATGTCACTCGTGCGCTTGGAAAAAAATAACGGCATTGCCACTGTTACACTGAATCGTCCGGATAAACGCAATGCCATGAGCTTTGCCCTGCTACGCGAACTGGTCGCGACTGCACAGAAAATCAAAAAAGATAAAAGCATCCGTTGTGTGATTTTAACGGGTGAAGCTCAAGTCTTTAGTGCCGGTATTGATCTGGCAGATTTAAATAATCCTAAAAATCGTGCTTATGCCGCATGGGAACTGATTCGTCCTGGTCAAAGCTTATTTCAAAAAGCATTTCTGGTCTGGCAAGAATTACCAGTTCCGGTGATTGCCGCAATGGAGGGCTTCTGTTTTGGTGCCGGGATGCAGCTTGCTCTGGCCGCAGATATCCGCATTGCCCATCCTGACACCAAAATGTCGATTATGGAAACTCGTTGGGGACTGGTGCCAGACATGGGACTCAGCCGTTCACTGAAAGGCCTGATTGGGATTGATCTGGCCAAAGAACTGACCTTAACTGCCCGGATTTTTGATGGTGAATATGCCAAAGAAATCGGTCTGATCACCCATGTCGATCAACAACCTTTAGCTAGAGCACAAGCCTTGGCTGAAGAAATGCTGCAACGCTCTCCAGATGCGCTGATGGCCTCTAAATTTGTACTAGATGCCATGCAGCATCATCCAAATAAATCCCTGCGTATGGAAAAAATCTGGCAGCTGAAATTATTACTGGGTAAAAATAGTCAATTGGCTCGTAAAAAAGACAAAAACCCAGATATTCAGTTTGTGCCACGCCAGTACAAATAAACCAAGTCTGAATCCAGGAAAGGAATAAACCAAAGCATGCAGTTGAATCTTGATACTAAAATTGCCTTCTTAGGGATGGGGCTAATGGGCACTCGTATGGCCACACGTCTGCTTCAGGCAGGTTTTCAGGTAGCGGTCTGGAATCGCACACCAGCAGCCTGTGAGCCCTTGCTGGATCTAGGGGCAACTGCGCTATCTTTAGACCAGATTGCCGACTATCCGGTGATTCTTACCTGCCTGGCAGATGATCATGCAGTGCAATCGATCTTTGCTCAGATCGAACCGTATTTGGTTGCGGAGCAAGTGATTGTGGATTTTTCCAGTCTTTCGGTACAACAAACTCAAACACTTGCCGCGCAAGCACAGGCCAAGAAAGTGACCTGGATTGATTCTCCGGTTTCAGGCGGTACAGTTGGAGCCGAACAAGGCAGTCTGGTGATTTTTGCCGGTGGTGATGCCGCGACGATTGAAAATCTTAATCCGATCTATGCAGTACTTTCACAGCGCGTCACCCGTATGGGTGATACGGGTACCGGTCAGGCGACCAAAATCTGTAACCAGCTGATTGTGGCTGCCAATAGCACCTTGATCGCAGAAGCGGTCGCCTTGGCTGGACTTGCCGGGGTAGATACACGCTTACTGGCACCAGCGCTAGCGGGTGGTTTTGCCGACTCCAAGCCTTTTCAGATTCTGGCACCCCGTATGGCCACGCAAACCTTTGAACCGGTGCAATGGAAAGTACAGACCTTGTCCAAGGATCTAAATAATGCCGTACAACTGGCCCAAAGCTTTGACTTGGATGTTCCGGTGGCGACTCAAGCTTTAACGCAGTTAAATGCCCATCAAGCCCAAGGCTTTGCCGAAGCAGATCTGGCCACTGTGATCCAACAGCTTAAACACTCATAACGCTTGATTGATGCAGCCTTGAATATTGAAGAGACATACATGATTAAACTTGCCGTCAACCTGTCGATGATTTTTACCGAAGTGCCGCTGATTGAACGCTTCGCGCTGGCTCGTGCACAGGGCTTTAATCATGTGGAAATCCAGTTTCCTTATGAACTCACAATTGGCCAGATTCAAAACCAGCTCAGCACGCATCAGCTGAACTTGTGCCTGATTAATGTGCCAGCGGGCGATTTAATGCAGGGCGGTCATGGTCTGGCCGGCATTCCAGGACAGGAAATCGAGTTTCGTCATGCGGTTGAGCAGGCCATCCAGTATGCTACCGCATTGAATGTACCTCGGGTGAACATTCTGGCAGGAAAACAGCCTAGGGATTGTGATCTTTTACCCTGCCTGAATACGCTGGCGAGTAACCTAAAAATGGCCTGTTCAATGCTGCTTGAGCATCAAATTGAACCGGTCTTCGAAATGATCAATGGCACCGATATGCCACGTTTTTTGATTCAAAATGTTGCCCAAGCCCAGGAAATGCTGGAAGCGGTACATCATCCGGCCTTAAAAATGCAGTACGACTGTTACCACATGGCAATGATGGGCGAAGATGTCTTAGAAACTTTGCAAGAAAATATTGCCTCGATTGGTCATATCCAATTTGCGGATTGTCCGGGACGGCATCAACCCAATACGGGTTCAATTCAATATCATGATATATTTCAGTGGTTAAAACATAGTCAATATCAAGGTTATGTCGCTGCCGAGTATAAACCTAGCGGACATTCCAACGATTCCTTTGACTGGAAAGCTGAGTTCTTTCCGGAGCATGACTGAGTGGACTGCGGCTTCATTTGAAATTCAGGACTAAAACCGCTATATTAGACCATGCATAATTGTTAGGAAATTACACTCCCCATGAATTTAGAACCATCGCCCAGCGCTTCTAATTCTCACGATCTTACTATGAATTCAAATTCTCAAGCTGTACAGGACTGCTTAAAAGTCGTACATGCTGCACTTGAAGATGTAAAAGCAAAAGAAATTGTTGAGCTTGATGTCAGCGGTATCAGTAATGTGGCTGATGCTATGGTCATTGCAAGCGGTACATCGACACGTCACATCAAATCATTGGCCAATAACGTTGCTGAAGAAGCACGTAAAGCTGGCTTCCGCCCTCTTGGTATTGAAGGCGAACGTGATGCTGAATGGATCCTCATCGACCTTGGTTATGTGGTGGTTCATTGTATGCTTCCAACAGCGCGTAAATTCTATGACCTAGAAAGCTTATGGCGCAATCCTACAGATACTGACTCTGTAGCGTAAAAACCGAATATTCAAAAAAGCGACCTGTGTAGGTCGCTTTTTTTATGTGCGTATAAAAAGAATGCGAAATAAAAAACCACCCGAAGGTTAATGCCAGTCAGTTAAGCAATTGACTGGAATTTTCTTTTTAAATTCATGATTATATATGATAGCTGGAAAAGTCATCCGCAACTGTCTGAGGCAGGACTACATTAAAAAATGATTGTTTCTGCGACAAATTTGCTAGTGGATGGTGGCTGACGAGTTTTGCGGATGACAAATGCTTTTGGTTACTTTGGGCGGAACCAAAGTAACAAATGATATTGCAAATATTTGATTTAAAAAGTTAAGACTCTGTCGTGAACGACTGAAAAGTTAAAGAGTCTATTTCTAAATTTCTTAACTGATCAGCATTAACCCGAAGGTGGTTTTTTATTTAATCCTCCCCGACCCTCCTTTTTCAAAGGAGGGAGCCTTTATCAAAAAAGTCCCCCTTTAAAAAAGGAGGACTTACCTGACTAACCAATTTGATTTTGGAAGTTCCCCTCTTTATTAAAGAGGGGTTAGGGGAGATTTTGAATTAGTGACCCGTACCATTAATGGCTTTGGTCATATCCTCCACCACTTTCTTGGCATCACCGAAGATCATCATGGTCTTGTCATTATAGAACAAGTCATTGTCCAGCCCTGCATAACCGGTTGCCATAGAACGCTTGATCACCATAATCGTACGTGCCTTATGCGCTTCCAGAATCGGCATGCCATAAATTGGCGAGGTTGGATCATCTTTCGCCGCAGGGTTCACAACGTCGTTCGCACCAATGACCAGCACCACATCTGTTGCCGGGAAGTCCGAGTTGATCTCATCCATTTCCAGAATGTCTTCATACGGTACGTCCGCTTCAGCAAGGAGTACGTTCATATGACCCGGCATACGACCTGCTACAGGGTGAATCGCGAAACGAACCGTTACGCCCTGCTCTTTCAGCAAGTTAGCCAATTCTTTTACCGCATTCTGTGCACGGCCTTGCGCCATACCATAACCCGGTACAATCACCACGCTGTCTGCATTTGACATCAGGAAGCCTGCATCATCTGCCGAGCCAGAACGGTGATTACGTTGAACCTGTTCACCTGCTCCTGCTGTCGGCGCAGCTGCACCGCCCATCGCACCACCAAACAAAACGTTGATGATTGAACGGTTCATCGCTTTACACATGATGTAAGACAGAATGGCACCTGAAGAACCCACCAGCGAACCCGCAACGATCAACATGTTGTTTTCTAGGGTAAAACCAATACCAGCTGCCGCCCAACCCGAGAATGAATTGAGTAGAGATACCACCACTGGCATATCCCCACCACCGACTGGTGCAATCCATACCCAGCCGAATGCCAGCGCAAGGCCTGTCATCGCCCAGAACGATGTCATATTGCCAGTCAGGAAGAAGTGAACACCAAAACCTAACATTGCAATAAAGATGATTGCCTGAACCGGTTTCACCCACGCACCTGAAATGGTTTTCGCCCATTTCTTAGCAGCCAGTTTGCCGTAAGCAAAGACTGAGGCGGTAAAGGTAATCGCACCCACGAAACAGCCCACAAACAGTTCAAATAAATGAACACGACTCATTTCATGAAAATTGACACCATTGGCAGCCAACAGGTCTGGACCTAGTTCAATCAGTTTGTTGTTGTGAATAATGGCAGCGACAGCAATCAGGACCGCAGCCAGACCTACCAATGAGTGCATCAATGCTACAGTTTCAGGCATCTGGGTCATTGGAACTGTACGTGCACGGGCAATCCCCACGATTGCACCCAGCACCATTGCGCCAATGATCATCCAGACCACCGGATTCTCAGCTACAAAGAAGGTAGTCACGACCGCAATGGCCATCGCGATCATCCCGTAACGGTTACCGGCAATCGCAGTTTTAGGACCTGATAAACCACGTAGCGTCAGGATAAAAAGAACGGCACCAATCAGGTAGAACCAATCCGCATATTCTCGAATCATTTCCATGGATTAACCCTCTTTTTTCTTTTGCTTAGGTTTAAACATTTCCAGCATACGTGCAGTCACTGCAAAGCCACCGAAAATATTAATGCTCGCCAGGAATACTGCAATCGCGCCAAGTACGCTCACCACGTTAATGGTCTGGAAATCCACGCTACCTTCAACGCCAATCACCGGCAGGCCAACGGTCTGAATCATTGCACCGACAATAATGATCGATGACAAAGCATTGGTCACCGCCATCAACGGCGTATGTAATGCTGGTGTTACCCCCCACACCACGTAGTAACCTACGAAAATGGCAAGGACAAAAATCGTAATTGTTTCAACCATGAGTCTTCTCCTTAACCACGTTTCAGCAGCACTTGGCCGCCATGAGTGACAAGTAGGGCTTTTTGAATTTCTTCTTCTGGATTCAGGACAAAATTCTTATCCGCATCAAATAGTGTTTCAACGAAGTTAAATACGTTACGAGCGTATAAAGCAGAGGCTTCAGTTGATACAGTCGACGGAATATTTGGAATGCCGAGAATTTTGACGCCATTGTCGGTATGCACGGTTTCACCGCATTTAGAACCTTCGACGTTGCCGCCAGATTCTACTGCCATGTCCAGAATCACTGAACCCGGTTTCATTTTCGCAACTGTTTCAGCACGGATTAAACGCGGTGCATCACGACCCGGTAAAAGCGCTGTGGTAATCACGATGTCAGCATTTGATACCGCTTTATCAACAATTGCAGCCTGATCGCGGATGTATTCTTCACCCGGCATCCAGCCATAACCATTTTTGGCAGCATCAGCCGCTTTTTGCTGCTCTTCAGCAGACATCGGTACGTCTAGCCATTTACCACCTAAAGATTCAACCTGATCTTTGGCAGTTGGACGCAAGTCCGTGGCTTCAACGATGGCACCTAAACGTTTTGCTGTTGCAATCGCTTGCAGACCCGCTACACCGACCCCCATGATCACCACACGAGCCGGTTTAACCGTACCCGCAGCAGTCATCAGCATCGGGAACATGCGCTGGTATTCAGCCGCAGCCAAAAGCACCGACTTGTAACCTGCAAGGTTGGCTTGAGAAGACAAGACATCCATATTCTGCGCACGAGACAAGGTTCGTGGCAAAAGTTCCAATGCAAATGCAGACACGTTTTGTGCCGCGAATTGGTCAAGCTCAGTATTACGGTAAGGATCAAACATTGCCACGATAGTGGTGTTCGGGTTGAGTTTTTGAATTTCCTCACCTTTCGGTGCACGAACTTTTAAAATCAACTGACTGCCGGTGTAGGCATCATCCGTAATTTTGGCACCAACTTGTTCATAGGCACTATCGATATAGGCAGCTTTAACACCTGCACCACGTTCGATAATCACGCTATGTCCTGCGCTGATCAATTTCTTTACTGTCTCTGGCGTCGCAGCGACGCGATTTTCACCGACAACAGTTTCGGCTGGAATTCCGATCTGCATGAGCGTTCCTCAAGCTAATTTTTCTTAAGTAAACATCGTGTAAACGATGCTTCCCCTCAGGATGTGTTCTTGTTGAATTTTTGGATTCTAATCAAACTGTTTGAAATTACCACCTACTATTTATTTAATAAATACCTATATTTTGAACTGATGATTCATAAAAATGATGCTGTGATAGCACATTTATTTAATTCAATGGCTATTCATATTCGATGCTTTTATAAACGATATTCATTCTGCTGAATGAAATATCCAGATTTTTCTGGTGTAAATAAGCGCAGATTTCTGATTTATTTTGTTACATTGATGATTCTGACAATGATTGCTGTATTTCTTGATTCAGAAGTAGATTTTTAATTTCTCTAGTCCCTATAGATAGCGGCACTTTAGCTGTACCGTTTCTTTTGTTTTGACTTTTTTGACAAATTTAGCACTCACGCAAGAACACTGGTTTTAGATGTTAAAATCTTATTTTATGAAATGATAGAATTTGTTCTGAGCAGATCTTCATCAGACAGAATTGATACATCTGACAAAAAAATAATCGTTAAAATTTTATAAGACTCAAGGTTCACACAGCCAGATAAAGGGTAGAAAAAAACCTGGAGGACTATTTATTATATTAATGTTCTGAACTGGATTAAAAATGGAAAATCCCATTTTCGCACCAAATTTGCGCAACAAAGTAGAGTAAATATTCCACTTTTTTGGCCTCGGTGCTCCTTTTTTATTGTTTCTAGATCAAGCTGCGCTTTAATGCAGCAACCCCATTATCAAAAGATAAAAAATTCTGCAAACATTCACTCATATTTTCTATTTAAAATTGCACTTCTTTCTTTAAGCTGCCTGAGTTCTGACAATTTTCAATGCTGGCAATATTTCTCTACTTTTAAAGCGAGAACTTCTGGCCTATAGTGCCCTAAATTTGAACATTATTCTTATTCCTCATTTCAATTCTTCCGGTCTGAATACAAGGTTAGCCCTATGCACACGCCTCTCGATATTAGTCAAAATAAGCCCTTATTATGGCTGATGGCGATTGCATGCGGTTTATGTGCCGGCGCTAACTATTATTGCCAGCCGCTGATTTCATCGATTCAGCAGTATTATCAGGTACCTGAATCACAAGTGGCGCTTACTGTCACTTTTGCTCAAATCTCTTATGCCCTGGGCCTGCTTTTTATTGTGCCTTTAGGGGACATGCTGAATAAAACCAAACTGATCCCTTTCCTCATGCTGGGTGCAGCAGCAGGTTTATTTATTTGTGC
The DNA here is from genome assembly GCF_024129355.1 of Acinetobacter lwoffii. Classification (GTDB taxonomy): domain Bacteria; phylum Pseudomonadota; class Gammaproteobacteria; order Pseudomonadales; family Moraxellaceae; genus Acinetobacter; species Acinetobacter lwoffii_I. The sequence continues at coordinate 47,412 of NZ_JAMXXP010000009.1, forward strand.
CAGTGCAGTGAATCTGCCAATGCTCTGGGTCGGCACTATCATTGCCGGACTGTTTTCCGTAGCTGCACAGATTCTGATTCCCTTGGCCACCATGGCGGTCAAACCGGAAAAAACTGGAGAAGTGGTGGGCTTCCTGATGAGCGGATTACTGGTTGGCATTCTACTTTCGACCAGTATTGCCGGATTACTTTCCGACCTGTTTCACTGGAAAATGATTTATATCCTCAGTGGCATAAGCATGTTGGCCTTAAGTTTTTATTTGAGAGGAAAACTACCGAGCCTGCCACGTCTGAGAATCAGCTATACAGCGATTTTTAAATCTATGGGGATATTACTCAAGCAGGAACCACGACTGGTTTTGCGTTCACTTACAGGCGCCTGTGCTTTTGCTGCCATGAGTATGTTGTTCTCCACCATAGCTCTACTGTTGACGCAGGAACCTTTTCAGCTTTCTGATGTCATGGTCGGACTGGTCACGCTGGTGGGTGTATTTGGCGCACTTTCCACGCAGTTCATTGGCAAATGGGCCGATCGTGGCCATATCAAAACACTGAGCTGGATCGGTTGTTCTATCCTGATGGGAAGCTGGCTGTTTTTATATTTTGGTGCGGTATCCTTGCTCAGTTATATTCTGGGTTATGGACTGATAAATCTGGGGCTCGCGATTACGCACAGCTGTAACCAGAACGTGATTTTCCGCCTGCGCCCGGATGCCAAATCACGGGTCAATTCACTGTATATGACCTTGTATTTTATAGGCGGTGCCTGTGGTTCAGCCTTAGGGGTTTATGCTTGGCATCACGGGGGCTGGAGCATGACCTGTATGACAGGACTTGGGCTAGCTTTGTGCGCTACCCTGTTCGCCCTGCTGGATCAATGGTATCAGGCCAGAACAACCGCATAAGTATTTTACCTCTATTTAGCTGACTTGCGCCGCCGGATAATAAGGCTTATTCAGATCAAGAGTTTGTGAATTTTCCAATAAAATACAGATAAAAACCGGCAATAAGGCTGCCAGAATCCGGCAGCTTTCCTCTAATGATTTATAATTCAGCGAGCTGTGATACGTGGCGCCACCCTGCATTATCTGATGGTGCAAGGTAGATAAACGCTGAAATATTCCAGCTAAAATTTCAACAGAATTTCGTTCTTTTAAAGCATTCTCTATATTCTGTTTCTGTGCTTCCAGATCAGCTTGACAGCTTTCCAGACTAATTTTCTGATGGCGATAATCCCAAAAGCTTTGTTCCACATAGGGATTAGCCAAGAGTGAGCAGATCGGCTGGTTATATTTTTCCCAGAGAATATGATTAATTTTCTGATCCAGATCCTTTTGGCAGAGTGTTTCCAGAAACTGCTGCAGTTTGCTCTGATCTTGAACCAGATCACGTTCATCTGCATAAATCGCCTGAAAGCTGATCCATAGGCTGATAAACTTAAAATCCAGATCCTGATCCAGGTCTAGCGATTTTTTAAACCAGCCTAAGCCCCGATGAATTCTTAAATTAAAATGTGCCGAATTTTGTGCTTTATGGCTTTTATAAATTTCCTCCAATAACAACATGATTATTCTCCTTATTTCTAAAATTTTTATCTTCATCTTTCTCCTATCAAAATATACCATTCCAACCTGACTGGGAATTCCAATTTTATTTCTTGTTTCATTCCTTGGATTTACTGACCTGGCTCAAGTTGGCCGAGTGGTTTTTCTGATTTTATGCTAGTATTACGCCCTCTTTTTGCGACGTCAGCCGATCCGGTTTTAGCCAAAAACCAATAGCTGAGTGATTGCATGGATTGCTTCTTCTTTCTTCCATTTCGTTAAGGCGTGATTTTGAATGACTGATCTAACCACCATTGAAAATAAACTTCAACCACGAATCAGTATTGCGCCGATGATGGATTGGACATCATGATAAATTTTACCCTTTAAAAACAATTATTTATAGTATTTTTGAATTTTAGTGGCGTAAATTTGGTGTAAAATATCCAGTCATTATTATTTATTCTGATAATTTAACAGGCAGTCAAAGCTAAAAAAGTTAATAAAATATGCTTGAGATTAAAACACAGCATCCTCAAAGTCTACGAATACTTAAAAAGCAATGCTTATCTCAATTACGTGCCAAGGTGATAATCATAATTTATTGTATAGCATTCACTTGATGCAGCATAATTTGAACAGAAAATAAGGCTTCCCACAAACTAGCAGAAAGCCCTTAGCTCAATTATTTTGCAGGTTGTCCCCATTGGTTTGATTCTTGCTTTGTTTCTGAAACCAACCAAATAAATAGAGGAATAAGTCCAATAATTGTCAATGAAATAAGCATCCACCATCCAGAACGATTCACGTCATGCAGTCGGCGTGCAAGAACAGATAAGTTCGGTAGTAAAAAGACTAAATACATCAAAGCCATAATACCATTCAACCCATCATCACTTAAGTCAAGTATGGCAGCAATTATCCCTAGACCGAATCCGACAATAATCTGGAATAGGTAGAAATACCAATACTCTTTACGTCTTGCACGCCCAGAAAAATCGACATACTTCCGCATACATTTCATTGACCAGTCGAGAAGGTTATAATTTGCTTCATCTTTTAATTCTACAGCTGTGCCTGTTGATGCAGAAATTTGTTTTTTTGCTAGAGCTTGAGCTGGATACTCAAGATAAATACCAACAGCCTGACCAGACTCACTGACTTCAAAATCGACTTGCTGTCCGCGGCTTGGGGAAACATTTTCTTTCCACTCAGCACCTGTAAACTTATATCGATTATTATCTTGACCAGTAATAATCCCTTCATTTGTTTGAATACTAAAATCTAATAATGTACCTTTCATTCTGGTGCTACCCCTTAATTTAATATTTTAATTTTCATTAAAATTTCGATTTTACAAAAAAGTGTTATATTTCATTTAATCAAATTGCTATTTTAGTATTATTTCCTCACTAAAGACAATGAATTATAAGGATAAAAAATATTTTATCCTTATAATTCATTTAAAAAATATGTATGGAGTTTTGGATCATTTACAAGTCTAATATTGATTGAATTTGACTTATCCACTCGTCCAAGCATTCGACAACTGCTCAGCCTGCTTCATCACTAACTCAATCGCTTCAGCTGCTTTATCAGGTGGATACTTCCAACGCTGCAAAGTACGACGTACTAATATTTTCAGCTGAGCACGCACACTATCCCGAACCTGCCAATCCACTGTCGTTGACCTCCTAAGCTTCTCGGTAATTTCGCGGGCGATCTGCTTCAGAGTATCGTCTCCAAGCTCTCTGACAGCACTTTCATTATTCGCCAAGGCATCGTAGAAAGCGATTTCATCAGGATTCAAACCAAGTGCAGCTTCACGCTGCATCTCGGCCTGAAACTCTTTCGCCATTTGAATAAGTTCCTCAATGACCTGAGAAGTTTCAATCGCTCGGTTATTGTATTTCCTCAAGGTTTCCTGCAAACGGTCAGAGAAGCGTTTTTCCTGTACCACATTGTTTCGAGTCTTTGCTTTAATGCCGTCATTCAACAACTTTTCCAGAAGTTCAACTGCCAAATTACGGTATGGCATCTGCCGTACATCTTCCAAGAACTCATCTGAAAGCAAGCCAATATTGGGTTTATCCAAACCACACATTGCAAAGACATCTGTTACACCATCAGCAATGACAGCATTATCCAGAATCTGTTTTAGCGTACTGTCCTTTTCAGCTTGCGACAGTTTACGATCTACAGAGGTATGCTTGCTAATGACCGCTTTAATGGCTGAGTACAAGGCAATTTCTTTGTGCAGGTTCTTCGCTTCATCCAAGGTGCTGCATAAAGAGAAGGCTTTATTGATTGCCAGAACTAAATCAAGAAAACGCTTTTTACCATCCTTCAAGCTCAGCACATAGTTAGCTGCGGGGATAATCAGTCGGTGTGCCTGAGTTTCGTAAGCACTTAAATCCATGCCTACCTGTTCATTGGTTTTGGCAAACATTCCTCGTATGGCATCCATCTTTTCAGCAAGAACTGCATAGGCTTCTTCTGCACGTAAAGTCGGCTCACCTTTACCTTTCGCATCGGTATAGGTTTTTAAGGCTTGCTTCAATTCATTAGCAATGCCGATATAGTCGACAACTAGTCCACCCTGCTTATCTTTAAAGACACGATTCACACGTGCAATGGCCTGCATGAGGTTGTGCCCCTTCATCGGTTTGTCGATATACATGGTGTGCGTACACGGTGCATCAAAACCTGTAAGCCACATATCGCGTACAATCACCAGTTGTAAAGGATCGTTTACGTCCTTAAAGCGTTTCTCAAGGCGTTTTTTAGTTTGCTTATTGTAGATATGCGGCTGTAATAATGGTTTATCTGAAGCTGAACCCGTCATCACAATTTTGATTTTGCCTTTTTCAGGATCAGGGTCATGCCAATCTGGACGTAAGGCAATAATCTCATTGTAAAGGTGGACACAGATCTCGCGGCTCATGGTCACAATCATGCCTTTACCCGCCGTGGCTTCTGTACGGGCTTCAAAGTGTGCGACTAAATCAGCAGCAATCTGTTTCAGCCGTGGTGTGGCACCCACCAGCTTTTCTAGTCGGCTCCACTCACTTTTAGTCTTTTCTCGGTTACCAACATCTTCTTCATCTTCTACAACCTCATCAACTTGATCAGATAGCTCTTCGATTTCAGCCTGATTAATATCTAACTTTGCCAAGCGTGATTCGTAGTAGATTGGGACTGTTGCACCATCATCGACGGCATCCTGAATATCATAGATGGAGACATAGTCGCCAAAGACGGCTCGGGTGTCTTTATCTTCACTTGAGATTGGAGTTCCAGTAAAGCCAATAAAAGCAGCATTCTTTAAAGCATCACGCATGTGCTTGGCATAGCCGAACTTGTATGTGCCATCATTGTTTAGTTTTGCTTTCAAACCATATTGGCTACGATGTGCTTCATCTGACATCACAACAATATTATGGCGTCCATTCAATAATGGATGCTCACTCTCACCATCTAATAATACAAACTTTTGTACTGTAGTAAAAATGATTCCACCAGACTCACGCTCAGCCAAAAGCTGTCTTAGCTCATCACGGTTATTGGCTTGTACTGGGGTTTGCTTTAATAATTCTTGAGCATTGCTAAAGGTTTCAAAGAGCTGTCCATCCAAGTCATTACGGTCAGTCACGATTAACAAGGTTGGGTTGTGCATAGCGGGCTGCTGTAAAAGTTTACCTGCATAGCAACACATGGAGATACTTTTACCCGAGCCTTGGGTATGCCACACAACGCCTGCTTTTTTGTCCCCAGTTGGATGGGCTGCTGTAATGGTCGCTTGAACCGCTTCCCTAACCGCATGGAACTGATGATAGCCTGCAATTTTCTTAATGGTCTTTTCACCATCAGTTTCAAATAGCACAAAGAATCGGATGTAATCTAGAAACAGCTCTCTATCAAAAAAACCTCGAACAACCGTTTCCAGCTCCCACTCTAAGGCAGGTTTATCATCTTCATTCTTGATCGTACGCCACGGCAAAAAACGTTCCTGATTCGCTGTGAGTGAACCGACACGTGCTGTTACACCATCACTGACTACCAAAGCTTCATTAAAGACAAACAGATCGGAGATTTCTTCTTTGTAAGTTTGCAGCTGGTTAAAGGCATCCCAGATATCTGCATTTTCATCGGTTGGGCTTTTTAGCTCCAACACGGCAAACGGAATACCATTGATAAAACAGATGATGTCAGGGCGTCGAGGTTGTTTAGTGCCTAGAATCGTAAATTGATTGACCGCAACAAAACGGTTTTGCTGCACATGGTTGAAGTCCAGCAAGAAGGCATGGTCATGTACCCAATCGTCCTGTTTCTTATACGTGACAGGCACACCTTCCAGTAACATGCGATGAAAAGCACGGTTATTGGTGATCAAGTCCAGACTTTCAGGTTTGCTCAATTTCAGTAAAACTTGTTCAAAACAGCTCACTGGCAAATGTGGATTTAAGCGTTCAAAAGCGGTCTGTAAGTCTGCTTCAATCAAAACTTGTTTATAGTCTTTGCGTAAAGGATTGCTACTGTCAGGCGCAATATCAACACCATGAACGACTTCCCAGCCATTTTCAGAGAACCATTCTAGGCATAGGTTTTCGAGTTGTGTTTCGTTCATGGATTCAATCTCAATTTTTATATTTTACTTCTGCTTGATGCTTTGAAATTTTCAGCTTGCCCATCAATTAACTCTAAACGATAGCGACGTCGATCTAATACCTCTAGAAAACCCATTTCACATCCACTTTTAACGAATATTTTACCATTTTGAATATCTAAAGAAACGCCAGTATGTCTGCACAATAGCTCTAAACGTCCTTGATTAATATTTTGGGTTTCAGCCTGAGACTTAATGGATGCAATATATCTAGCAGCACGAGGTCGCTGCTCCGCATATGCCTGTAAACTTGTAAAATCAACATATGTAAGATCAGCTGCAATTGATGCAATATTCATTGGAACAGCTTGTAATATTGCTTCTTGTAACTTTCCAGCAAACTCAAATGCACTCGGTCTGATCATGTAAATATTAGTATTATCAATTAGAAGATCAAAATCTGTATCCAATTTAAATATTTTATCCTCTACTATTTTCAAACTATCATCACAAATCCTAACTAATTTATTTTTCAAAACACCCTTAAACTGGATTGCTCTACGTAAAGCAGTCAATTTTTTACCTGACTGATCAGTGAATCTAGCAAAATAGCAAAATATCTCTGTTGTATTATCGAGAGCATTGGAATTTATTGTTATATTTGTTGCCTCATGCAAGCCTTTCATTGTTTGAGCTAATTCATTGGATAAAGGTAAATATAAATATTCAATCCCAGCATGTTTTTCAGATGGCTGATAAATATTAAGATTTGGACTATGATTCTGCATTATATCTAAAGTATTAGAGACCATTTCTAGTAATGCAGTTTGTACAGTAATATCTATCGGTACTACTTCAAAACATTGTTGATTATTAGGTTCAACTTCTCTGCCTACACCAAATTCAATACACGTTACATTATTTAAATCAAAATCCAGCGCCACAATTATATCTCCAGAAAAACTGTATTACTTAACCGATAAGCTATTATCGAGTCCCCTTTTGAAACTATAGCTCTCTTTGTTATCAATACTTGAGGAACTTTCCCACTTACAGAATTATTATCGTCTATTGGACAAATTGTAAAAATTCGATAGCCCACGATTGCAAAAATTATATTCATGTAATGTAAGTTCAAATGTAAAAATAAAAAAAACACAAAAAACAAAGCTACTACAGTTGTCCAAACATCTCGCATACTCTCTATACCGACAGAGTAGAACGGTAGCAAAGTTGCAAACAGGTATACCAGAATATGATCCTTATGGTCATCTGCTGTCCCAACCTCAAGTGTCCGTTTATCATTGTTCTTTTTAGCTAATGAAATTCTAAGCCATAAAAAAAAATTAGGAACAATAACAAATAAAGCACAAATAGGTATCAGGTATAAATCTGATACTTTTTCATTTCCCCTTAACGCCCATAGAATAAATAATGGTGAAAAACTACTTAACACCATCATTACACGTATAAATCCTAGGGTTTCAATTCTACTATTTATCATCTTTAAACCTCACTAATTAGGTTAAAACCTCCAACTCACCCGATAATAACTTCGGCAATAAAGTATCTCTTAAATTAATTAAACTCTGATTTTCTTCTGCTTTTAATGAAATTTCATCATATAGCGTTTTAGCTGTTTTAGTATAAACAGTAACTACTTTTTCATCTGAGCAAATAAAATTAATTTCTCTGAAGTTTTTCTTACTTATTTCCAGAAATGTCGTACCTGATGCACGTCCTTTGATTTCAGCCATATTAGCTTCACACCACTGAATTAAATATTCAGCCGAATATTTCGTATTTGGCAAAATTGCTATATAGCCTTGGTTAATAGCTACTTCAATTTTAGCTAGAGCCAAATAACCAACTGGTGCACGGGATGACATCAACACCGTATTTTTTGGTAATAATCCTGAGCTAATTTTTTTCAGTCCAGTATCAGTTAGTTTTCTTTCTGTATTTAACAGAATTTTATCTGTTAAATTTGATAAGTCTTTAGGTGTTGTCCAATAATGAATTCCATTATCCCAAAAATCAGCGTTTTTAGTTGAAGGCGTCCCTCCTCCAACTGCTTGGACTTGTTCTCCAACTGTTGAAACCTCCCACCCCTTCGGCACTTCCCCTAACTCACTTTCTACGAACTCTTCAGGAAACAGTGCGGCAGTCGCTTGTAACTCTGCAAAGTCACCTTCAGGCATTTGCTGAATCTCGTCTTCACTTTTACCGCTAATAATACACATCGCAGCAAGTTCAGAATCTTTGCCTTCTTGTTTTGCTGCAATTTTGGCACGGACAGGATCGAAGTCGACAAACCAACTTTTAAAGAGGGCTTGGGCAATAGATTCTAAAGTTTGGTTGATTTGGTTGTTGAGATGGATTTTGTCATCTAGATCAGAAAGGATTTTTGCTATTTGTTTTTGCTCGTCAATATTTAGAGGCACCAAAATAGATGCTTTATGCAAATGATTCCGATTAACCCCAGGAACTGCTGCTTTATCACTGAATTGCAAGTAATTAATAGTTTTCAAAAAATAATAAATGAACTTTGGATGATTCCCTTTAAAGTCCTTTACATAAAGCGTCGTGTTAAGCGGCCAGAAATCATCCTTAATGTAAAAAACTTCTCCAATTGTTCCATATCGCCCAGTTATCACACCAGGCCCTTTAACCTTTGCCTCGTCATGACAATCAGATAGTCCAGCAGAAGAAATGAGTGGAACATGTCCTGCTACTCGTTGTTTTTTAGGTAAATCATATCCACGTTTTAGCTCAATGAGATCACCTAATAGCATATGACTCCAACTAGCATTCACACCTCACCCCCAAACTCTTTCTTAATCGCCCAATAGCCTCGCGTTCCATCTACACGCTCAAGCCAACCCGTATCTTTTAAATGATTCAAATGCTTTTTTACTGCTGACTCATTAATATCGAGCTGCTCTGCCATATAGCGATAGGAAACTTTCGGGTTGTGCTGAATTAAAACCAAGATCTCTTTTTGCCGATCTGTCAGCATACTCTCTTGGATTGAGCCACCGATTGAGCCACCGATTGAGCCACCTACTTGCTCAGTCGAAGGACGATAAAACTCCCAATCGACAAAATCACCTTGTGCTTTCAATTGAGGTTCGGCATTACCTGCCTGTAAACATAGATCTTTAATACGAGCAATCCCACTGCCCCACTGCTCGATATAACCCAATTCTTTAAACACACGAGCCAAGACACGGTTACGAATCTCTGAACGACCTTGTGCCAAATCTTCTTCAGTCAGTCCATTTGGCAATCCACCTGGCGATACGATATTCAAAATGTCATCATAAATGCCAACCTTGATATCACGCCCTGCATTGCTATAGTCACGATGCAACACTGCATTCACCAAGGCTTCACGAATGGCTGGGATTGGAATTTCATAACTTTCTGTACGTTGTAACCCTAAAATTTCAGCACGTAGATGCAGATGGTTTTTGATGAATTGCTCTGTTTGCTTTAACTGACTAAATAAGTCTCCACGGTATTCTTTTTTATCCAAAAACACCGTCATGGTCGTGCCTTTAAAGCGGCTACATTTAATCTCAACCTGCTCATAAAGCCCCAACAAAATGAGTAACCCATGACTTGGGTAATCCTGTCCATTCTGCTGAATGATCAATTTAAGATTACGCATTTTCTGCAAAGACAATTCTTTACCTACCCCAGTAAAGGCTTGTTGTAAAGGTTGTAAATCGATGTCATCTAAACTGTATTGTGGATTCGGCTGTTCATCAAAAGTTTGGTTCAGACGTTGCAATTCAAGTTGCTGGATATACTCAGGCGATGCCAAACGATTGCTTGCACCTAAACGGATATACGTCCCCTGTGCCTTGCCTTGCGGCTTGAGATAATAAGGCAACAATGAACCACGACTGACTTCAATCACCAGCAACTCAATGCCTTGGATATTCTCGATATAGATATACGGCAGAATATTGGGCGCACACAGTTCATTGATCATCGAAGTGATCTGATCTTGCAACTCAAAAATATCATCTTGAATACCTACGAGTTGGCGATCATCACTTACACCAACTACCAGCTTACCACCACTGGTATTGGCAAAAGCAATCAGGGTCTTTGCCACCTGTTGCCCTTTCGGTAACTGCTCTTTAAATTCAAGAGTTTGACTTTCACCCTTCTGAATTTCTTGCAATAAAGGATGATCAGAACTCATAGCCCAAGCCCTTTAGATTCTTTTTAATCTCACTTTCCAAGACCGCACTTTCAGCAAATTGCTCTTTGAGCTGAGCAGTCAAACGTAACATTTTCTCAGCGAATGGCTCGCCATCATCTTCCTGCTCGACTGCACCCACATAACGTCCCGGAGTCAGTACGTAGTCATGCTTCTGAATATCTTTTAACTCAGCAGAGAAGCAGAAACCTTTCTCATCTTGATACGCTTCGCCTTCAAAGTTTTCACCTTGTTGCCAAGCATGTAAAGCATTGGTGATTTTAGCAATATCCGCATCGGTAAAGTCACGTAGCACACGATCTTTCATATAGCCCAAATTACGGGCATCGATAAACAGGGTCTTGCCTTCACGGTTGGCTTTCTTTTTATCTAAAGACAAGCCATTCTTTTTGTCCTTGGTTAGAAACCAGATACAGGCTGGAATTTGCGTGTTGGTGAACAGTTGTCCTGGTAATGCGACAATACATTCCACCAGATCGGCTTCAATCAGGTTCTTACGGATCTCACCTTCATTATTGGTATTTGAGCTCATCGAACCATTGGCAAGTAGCAATGCCATACTGCCTGTAGGTGACAAATGGTGCAGCATGTGTTGCATCCAAGCAAAGTTAGCATTACCTTGTGGCGGTGTACCATACTTCCAGCGCACATCATTTTCTAGAGAAGCATGCCACCAATCCTTGATATTAAAAGGCGGATTGGCCATAACAAAGTCAGCACGCAAGTCTGGATGCTGATCCTCTAAAAAGCTGTCTGCATTCTTTTTACCGAAATTAAAATCAATCCCACGAATCGCCATGTTCATAGCAGCCAATTTCCATGTGGTCGGGTTGCTTTCCTGCCCATAAATAGAAATATGCTTTTTCTGTTCGGAGGCTTTGTAATGCTTTTCCTGAGCATGCTGTTCAATGAACTTTTCACTGGATACGAAGAATCCACCTGAACCCATTGCAGGGTCATACACACGACCTTTATAAGGCTGCAACATTTCAACGATCAAGGTGACGATGCTTTTAGGCGTATAGTACTGACCACCCTGCTTGCCTTCAGCCAAGGCAAACTGTCCCAAAAAGTATTCGTAAACATGCCCGAGAATATCTTTACTGTGCAGACTGAGTTTTTCACCATTATATTCAGGCTTAGTAAAGCTGGTGTCAGAGAAGGTATTGATCAGATCAAGTAGCTTGTCATTGTCCAGCTGGTACTGACCAATGCGATTCAGGATACCTTTAAGCTTTGGATTGGCTTTTTCAATTTCATCTAAAGCATTGTCAATCAGCCATGATACCGAACGCAGTTTGACGTCTGCACCTTGTTCATCCTGCCAAATGATTGAGCCAATTGGTAAAGCGGCTGCATCACGGATATTTGACCAGCGGCCTGCTTTTGGCACCCAAAACACGTTTTTTTCTTGGTAGTAATCCAGTATTTCTAGTTCGTCAGCAATAGCCTGTTGGTATTCTTCATCGCTATCATAGTGATCACGTGCCATGTAGTAGATATTGTTGTCATCATGATGAGCGAATAAAGTCTTGAGCTCAGACTGTCGTTCATCAAAGGCATCAGAAACGTACTTTAAGAAAATCAACCCTAGAACAATATGCTTATAGTTGGCTGCATCTAGACTGCTGCGTAATTTATCGGCGGCTTTCCAAAGCTTGTCATCTAAGTCATTTAGAAACTTTTGTTCCAATGAATGCATTTTATTTCCTCAATCCAAGATCAACCGCTTTGGTTTTATACTTAATGTTAAACAATGTTGCTAAGTTAGCATATCTGCGACCTATTAAAAGTCATGCACTTAACAAAAAAATAGAGATTAATTAAGTCTTGTCATTTTAACGGGATAACTATAGCTAAAATAGTACTTTGACAACTCCCACGACTAATACTGTCGTAAAAAAAAAGAGCAACCTAGAAAGCTGCTCTTTTCCAACTAATCGATTAGTTGACGGGTCTGACTGATTGCTGCAACCCCTGCTGAATATCCTGCACAAACCCTTCATGCGAAGCTTGTTGCTCCACCGCCCGGTTCTGTTCTTGTTCAGGATAGTATTCCTCCAGCACCTCTAACCCTTCCTCTGCATGCACCTCAAATTTGGCATTGGCGAAACCCTTCCTTGCGGTAAAGTCTAATGATTCTATGAATACACCTAACTTTTTCAACTAACTACAAATGTGTTGCACTTGGGATTTGAATCTGCGACTTTAAAAAATATTCATCTTAAATTTTATACTTATTTTACGCAAAATTTACGATAATTTTATTATATATCAATAAATTAAACCATAACATACATTACTTCAATGACTACTAATTTAAAGTGTTATGAAAAAATTATACCATCTACTTTTTAGCCTTATACCGCTCTATTCAAGTTATGCTTTTGCTACTGGAGATGAAAGCTCTCCCGCTTTAAGCTTTTCAGGTAATGTATCATTGGCCAGCGACTACCGCTGGCGCGGCCAAACGCAAACCCAGAATGATCCGGCCTTGCAGGGAAACTTTGTTTTAAGCCATGCTTCAGGATTTTATCTTGCTGCATTTGCATCGAATGTTGATTTTGATGACGAAGTAAATTTAGAACTGGATCCCCAGATCGGCTATACAGCGCCAATCGCGCTAGGTTCAATCCATCCTGCAGTTGATCTTGGCATGCTGCGCTACAATTACATCGGCAACAGCGATTTAAATTATAATGAATACTATTTCAAAATGATCTTTAATGCGTTGCTGCATCAGAACGATAGCTTTACACCAAGCATAAGCTATACCTATAACTATGGCGGCAAAGCTGCCAGTGACAGTATAGGTAAAGATATCTCAAATTGGTATTTTAATGTCTTATATGCTACACCGATTGCTCAAACTAATTTTGGCACAAATGTTAGCTTAGGTTATTCCAAAGCAAATCAGGACATTTATGGTTCTGAAGCAAAAGACCATTTTTTTGATTGGAAAATTGGTGCAACTTACCGCTATAAGCCAATGGGAATAAATGCAGAATTAGCAGCGGTTGGTAGTAATTTAAAAACCAAAGACTTTACAAGTCAAAATAAAAAAGGGGTAAAAACTGAAGCAGTATTCACCCTGACTAAATCTTTTTAAAAGTTAAATGCCAATAGTATCAGCAATACTATTGGCATAATTATTTTACTTGAGTGATTTCAATATATGATCTATCTCACTTCGATTAAAACCTCTTTCTTTAAAAATAGTATGAATTATTTTTTTCATACTTTTTGACGCATACTGGTATTTCTTTACTAAAATGTCAGAATCAATTTCCTGTAAACTATACTTCAAATATAATTCTTCATTGAGCTTCTGATTTCTAGCATCATCTTCATTATTTATCGTGTTATACATTTTTAAGCAGTTAAATATCCCAATGTTGTTCGATCAAAGTAATTTGGCTGTACATATACTGATGCTCAGCACGTTTAACTGCACACCATAATTCCATAAATCTTTTGCCGAGATATTTTTGCAAAACAGTATTCCGGTGAAAAAATGTTAAAGCATCCAGCTGATTCGTACTTAAAAAGTGCGGCTGATGTTTATTTTTTATCTGAGTGGCTTGCTGTGGAATTTCTAGATTCTGTGTCAACCCATGCAGTGTGCCGATCAAAATCAGGGCTGCAGTTAAATAAGGATTGCAATCCGCACCTGCAACACGATATTCCAAGCGTTGATTTTCATTGTCCGAACATGGTATGCGAATGGCCACATTGCGGTTATTCATGCCCCAATTAGCTTCTAAGGGCACATGGTTTCCAGCTTTAAACCGGCGGAATGAGTTTACATTCGGGGCAAGCACCGCCATGGACGGCGGCAGCAAGACTATCAGCCCGCTGATCGCCTTTAATAATTGCCGTGACGGTAAAGGATTCTGCTTCATGCTGAAAATATTCTGCTGGTCTTGATTTAACAAACTCATGTGAAAGTGCATGCCGCTGCCCGCTTTATTCAGATCAGGCTTAGCCAAAAAGCTTGCATGTAACCCATGTTCTACAGCGACTTGCTTAATGGTGCGCTTTAGCATCATGATCTGATCGCATAGCTTCAAAATATCACCGCTATGCTGAATATTAATTTCGTATTGCCCGGAAGATGATTCCGAGACTAAGCCTGTAATCTGAATCCCCTGCAAAAGGGCAATCCGTTCAATTTCATCCAGAACGTCTTGATATTTATCTTGCGCATTCACATCAAAACATTGATTTAAATAAATCTGATTGGAGCCAGATTTTTCATTGCTGTCAAATAAATAAAACTCCAATTCTACGGCCATGCAAGGATAAAAGTTTTGATCATGCAGCGCTTTTAAACTTTTTTTTAAAATATTGCGCGGTTCAACTTCGCAATCTTGATGATTGTCATCTTTCATGGTTAGGAATAACTGTGCCTTGGACTCTGGATTTAAAGCGCAGGGCTGCAGGCTTCCCAATATAGGTTTACATAAATAATCCGGCTCACCGATCGATTTTCCTAAACCCGATTCTTCAATCACTTCTCCATCAAGACTCATGGCATAAATAGACATTGGGAAATAACAGCCTTGTGCAATATTTTTTAGACCGACAATATCTATGCGCTTGCCGCGGACATGACCATTCAGATCGTGCAGGCAAATCTCAACATGACGGGTATTGGGATAGCGCTGCAGATAGTTTTCGATTTCTTCTGAAAATAGAATATCTTCAATATCGCAGCATTGACGCGCAGATGGCATGGATTCAGGGACCGCTTTTTCGTCAGCTATATTATGTCTAGCCATGAGTAAATTACTCATTATTTTGTCCTGTTAAATATTAACAATGATCAAAATAAAACAAGTTCTACCGAATGTAACGTAAATAAACCGTAAAAAAGCACCCAACTAATATGATTATTTTTTAAACTATTAAAACCACGAAAAAGCTAATTTAAAATAAGTTAAAACATAAAAATAACAATAGATCTCTTTCATAAATCAAAAAACGATCTTCTTTTTGGTTAATATTTGCACTCCGGATTTCTTGGCATTCGTGCATAATCTGCGGATGAAATACATCGATTCAAACAAGCTTTCTGATCCTCAGTTCAAGCGATACACAGGCATCTCATGGTCAACTTTCTATTTGATGGTTGAGCAATTGCAGAAGCATGTCTCTGCCAAAGACAGACCGCCCAAGTTAAGCCTGGAGGATCAGGTTCTGCTCTGTCTGAGCTATTGGCGGGAATACCGAACCTTATTTCACGTTGCGACGAGTTACGGGGTTTCAGAGCCCACAGCCTCAAGAATTGTCCGTCATGTTGAAGACTGCCTGCTTCGGTCCAATCTGTTTAATTTACCCAAAGATTTACCCGAGGGCGAAGGCATCGACTGGAATGTTGTGATCGTGGATGCCACGGAAATTCCAATCCAAAGGCCTAAAAAAACAGAAGAAAAGCTATAGCGGCAAAAAAAAGACCCATACCTTTAAAGTACAAGCCATGATTCACTACAAAACTCAGCAAATTCTGAGTTTATGTGCCAGTCGCGGGGCAGTGCATGATTTCGAGTTGTTCAAACGCAATTTAAACCAGATTCCTTTTGGGGCTTTTATCCTGGCAGATAAAGGCTATCAGCGGATTTATGTGTTGTATCCGAATAGCCTGTTGCCATTAAAAGCCAAAAGACACTGTAAATTGGATCCTGAATTGAAAATCTATAATCAAGAAATCAATAAAAGATGAATCGGAATTGAGCATGTATTTGGCAACCTGAAAACCTTCAAAATCCTTGCTGAGCGTTATCGAAATAGATGTAAAAGGCTTAGTTTGAGATTCAATTTAATCGCTGGAATCTACAACTTGGAACTGAGCAAAAAATGATTTATGAAAGAGGTCTAATTACTCATGTAAAATAAATGGCATATTTAATATTAATAAATCTTCAAAAATCGCAAACCCACTCCCGGTTCAGTAATAATATATTTAGGCTGCACAGCATTATCATTTAACTTCACTCTTAATTTAGCCACCAGAATCCGTAAATAATGCGTATCTTCTTGGTGCGTTGGCCCCCACAGCTCTTTCAATATTTGCGGCTGAGTAATCAATTGGCCTTTATTTTTCGCCAATAAATTCAGCAGCTGATATTCTTTGCGTGTTAAGGAGAGCAATTGTTGATTTAAAAAAACCTGCCGTTTGGAAAAATCGATTTTTAATACGCCATCATCAAAAATTACAGTATCAACAGTACTATGCTGGTGCTGCCTAAGCAGTACACGAATGCGCGCCACCAGCTCCTGAACACTAAACGGCTTGGTGACATAATCATTTGCGCCAGCATCCAGAAGCTTCACTTTTTCTTCTTCATTTGCCCGCACAGACAGCACTATCACTGGAACGTGCGACCATGTGCGAAGCTCAGACAAAACCTCATAACCATCCAAATCTGGCAAACCCAAATCGAGGATCACTAAATCTGCGCCTTGCAAAGCTAGGAGTTCCAAACCCTTTTGGCCATTTTCAGCCAAAAGGGTTTTATAGCCTTGCGCTCTGAGTGCTATATCCAAGAATTTTCGAATCTGATTTTCATCATCAATAATCAAGACATTGGTCATGGAGCTGGCTGATTCATTCTGTTCTGGCATTTTCCCACCTAAAAGCTGCTAGATGCTTTAAGTAATTTGCTGAATAGGAAGCTGTATGCGGATACATGTTCCTTGATTGTTCTTGCCTGATGATGCCATGATTTTCCCCATATGCGCACCCACAATCGCTTTCACAATCGTCAAGCCCAAGCCTGTACCATATTGCCCGCGGTCACCGCGCTGCATGGTATAAAACATGTCAAAAATGCGTTCCCGCTCACCTTCCGGGATACCCTGCCCCTTATCAGTTATGGCAATTTCGATCTCATTTTCATTCACCTGCTGCACCTCAATCATCACAGCTTTATTCTCTGGTGAAAATTTTACGGCATTTTCCAGCACATTAAAAATGGCCTGTTCAATCAAGGCGGCATGTACAAATAAACTCAAAGATTCTTGAGGCGCATGCACTTCAACCAATGCATCTGGCATATAACGGTTTAAACGGCGCACTGCTGAACCGATCAGTTCATCAACTCCAATCCAGTCCCGCTTCAAGCTTAAGCCTTCATGGCCTAAACGGGTCATATCCAGTAGGTTTTGAATATAGCGGTCTAAACGTTCCCCCTCTAAATGAATCGCTTCCAGCAAGCTGTCCTGATCATTTTCATTCATGGAATGGCGGTAAGTGCTCAAAGTATCCGCTGCTCCAATCATCGACGCCAAAGGCGAGCGTAAATCGTGCGATACGGATGATAATAATGCCGAGCGCAATTTTTCCGTTTCAGAATTCACATTGGCTATTTCCAAAGCCTTGGTCAGCTGGGTGCGGAAAATCGCCTGCGCAAGATACTCTACCATGAGTTCAGCGAGCTGTTTTTGCTCCGTATTGATTACTGCTTGCACATCTTTAAGTTTCAACCCCACCACGCCTAAGCATTGCTTGGAAGCCAATAAGGGCAAAAACCACCACTCATTTTCCGTCAAGGTTTGGGTAAAGCGACCGGACGGTTGATGGTTTTTGAATGTCCAATCGGCTGAAATTTTTTCTTTATTACTCATGATAGTGGATGATGCTTGAGTTGCTGCAGTATCTGGGAAATACAGCCAGACATCTGCATTGAGATTTTTACGCAGGCTATGTTCAGCAATCTCCTTGATTTGTGCCAAATCTAATGCTGTGGACAGCTTCTGCCCTAAATCCTGCATAATACTGTTATAACTGTTCGCCGTTTTGAGTGCAGTCACCTGTTCTTTCAAACGTGACGCTAATCGGCTCGAAATTAAAGCCGCGCCCAAAAATGCAATCACGGTGACAATCCCCTGATGTGCAGAAATCTGAAATGTAAATTGCGGGGAAATAAAGAAAAAATTATAAGCTAGAAAGAATAGGATGGCTGAAAAAGCTGCAGCCAGCATCCGTGTTTTTGATGCCACAAAAACCACAGCGGTGATAAAAATCACCGAAAGATCTTCAATCCCTAAATACTTTTCCCCTAAGCTTGCAATCACAATGCTGATGACCGTGGTGGCTAGTACGTACTGTATTTCTCTCAGCGACAAGAATGCCCTTTGAGTGAAAAAGGACAGATGCTTATTCTCTGCAATAATCGGCACAATACTGAGTTCAAAACTGGGCCGGTATTGCAGTAATTGATCAATCAAATTGAGCCTTAAATTCAGCGAAAACTTTTGCGGAGCCGCTTGCGCTAAAACTAAGGTTGAAATGCCGCGGTCCATCACATAATCAAATAAAGTTTTAGCATGTTGCTGGCCGTAAAGGACTTCTGTCATTCCGCCCATTTGACGCGTTAAGTTTAAAGCCCGTTCTATTTCACGGCTTTGCGAGTTTTCCTGTTTATTCATGATTTGCGTATCATGAGAAAAAGCAACAACCGTCCAGTTTGCCGCACGATGCTCGGCAATACGGCATCCAGTCCGAACTAAAGCTTCAGAATGCCCTTTGCCATCAATCATAATTAAGACATGATTTTTTAAGGGGATTTGAGCAAGCCCTTGAATGGCGAAATTTTCGCGTACATCATTATCAACATAATTGGCAACGGTTTGCATTGCCAGTTCACGCAGTGCCGTTAAGTTGGAGCTGTTGAAAAATCGCTGTAAGGCCTGTTCCGCCTGCTCAGGCACATAAACCTTCCCTTGGTTTAAGCGCTCCAACAGCTCATTCACAGGCAAATCAATTAAGCGGATATCTCTAATCCGTTCGAACACCCGGTCTGGCACGGTTTCAGTGACACGAATCCCAGTGATTTGATATACCACATCATTCAAACTTTCCAAATGCTGAATGTTCATGGTGGTAAAAACATCAATACCAGCATCTAATAATTCATTGATGTCTTGCCAGCGTTTTTCATGACGGCTGCCGGGCATATTAGTGTGGGCAAATTCATCCACCAAAACAATACTGGGCTTTTTATCCAAAACGGCATCTAGATTCATTTCCTCCAGATGCTGCCCTTGATATTCAATAGCCTTGCGCGGAATTATATCTAAACCAGAAATTAAATTTTCAGTTTCTCTACGGCCATGCGTTTCTACATAGCCAATGACGATATTAATACCCTGCAGCGCCAGTTCATGCGCACGAACCAGCATGGCAAAGGTCTTTCCCACGCCCGGAGCTGCGCCTAAAAAAATCGTCAGCCGCCCAGACTGATAACGCTGTGTATGTTGCAGCAAAACATCGGCTTTATTGGTTCGTGGATCAGTCATAGAAGTAATCTTTATTTATTGCTTTAAAAGATGTTTTTAAATTCATTTAAATGCGTCTAAAGTCAGCTTGGCTATTGCTGGGCAATATGGATGCCACCGTTGGGCGGAGGTATAGAACATCCCCTCGCCCAACAATCGTATATAACTTAATTCAGATTATTCAATAGCTTTCAATCACTATATTTTAATCATCAAGCCATTCATATCACTTCCCGCCCCGATCCAAAGCCAAATTCAATTCAAGCACATTGACACGTGCCTGCCCTAAAATCCCAAAAATCGGCTGAACCGTATGCGACTGAATCAGTTTTTCGATATTCTGTTCAGGCATATGCCGTGCATGGGCAATCCGCTTCACTTGAATCATGGCTGATTGCACGCTAATTTCAGGGTCGATGCCGCTGCCTGAAGCGGTGACCAGATCCGCAGGAATTTTAGATTTTTCAATCTGTTCCTTCGCTGCGATTCGATTCAGCCGTTCCTCTATGGCTTTCTGCAGTTCAGGATTGGTTCTCGCCATGTTGCTTCCGGCCATCGCCATAGGATCATAATTTGCGGCAGATGGACGCGGATGGAAATATTGAACTTGGGCAAAAGGCTGTGCCACTAAGCGTGAACCGATCACTTGATTATTTTCGACAATCAAGCTGCCGTTGGCTTGTTTTGGAAAGAGCATTTGTCCTAAGCTGGTTGCAGCAGCACTATATACAAAGCCGCATAAGCCTAGAGCAATGATGGTCATTCCAAACGAAGCGCGCAGTTTCTCACCCCATGATGAGTCTGCCAATTGATGATTTTGCATATTCACTTTGTCATCCTCAAAAAATTTATAGGGCCAAGATTGGACTGATCAGCAGATCAATCGCTTTAATGGCAATAAACGGTAGCAGCACCCCGCCCACACCATAAATCAGCATGTTGCGGCGCAATAATTGGGTAGATGTCGAAGGTTTGAATTTCACACCGCGCAGTGCAATTGGAATCAGCAGAGGAATAATGATCGCATTAAAGATCAGCGCAGACAGGATGGCACTTTCAGAACTGCCTAGTTGCATGACATTTAACACATGCATTTGCGGAATTGCCGCGACGAATAATGCCGGCAAAATTGCAAAATACTTTGATACATCATTCGCCAAGGAAAAGGTGGTTAATGCACCGCGAGTAATCAGTTGCTGTTTGCCTATTTCAACCACAGATAGCAATTTGGTTGGATCAGAATCTAAATCCACCATATTGCCTGCTTCTTTGGCTGCTTGCGTTCCCGAGTTCATGGCTAAGCCAATATCTGCTTGGGCCAACGCCGGTGCATCATTAGTACCGTCACCGACCATCGCTACCAAATGTCCTTTGTTTTGCTCGGTTCGAATGCATGTGAGTTTATCTTCTGGTTTCGCTTCAGCGATATAATCATCCACACCAGCCTCTGCTGCGATGGCCGCTGCTGTGAGCGGATTATCTCCGGTCACCATCACAGTTTTAATGCCCATTTCACGTAAGCGCGCAAATTTTTCTTTAATGCCTTGCTTAATCACGTCTGATAGTTCAATGACACCCAACAAATTCTGATCTTTAGCCACGACCAGCGGCGTTGCCCCTTTTGAAGCTATTTGTTCTACGCGCGCTTTCAGTTCGGCATGATTTTCAAGGTTTTGCGAAGCGAATTTAAGAATGGCATCCATAGCGCCTTTACGCACTTGATGACCATCCGCCAAGTTAAGGCCTGAAATGCGTGTGGACGCATTAAAAGCGATAAACTCAGCCTGTTCAGGCTCGGCCACTCTTTCACCTTGCTCTTTGGCCAAAGCAACCACCGATTTACCTTCTGGCGTTGGATCGGCCAAAGAAGTCAGTACCGCCGCTTGGCGAAGTTCAGACTCCGTCACTCCTGTTAAGGGATAAAAAGCAGTCGCCTGACGGTCACCGTAAGTAATAGTTCCGGTTTTATCGAGTAGTAAAACATCTATATCGCCTGCAACTTCAACCGCCTTGCCTGATTTGGCAATCACATTGGCTTTGAGCGCTCTGTTCATCCCTGCAATTCCAATAGCTGGCAATAAGCCGCCGATGGTGGTTGGAATCAAGCAGACCAATAGCGCCACCAATAAAATCGGGCTGATTTCAATATGCAGGAAATGTCCAATCAACGGCAGGCTGACCACGACGATGATAAAAGTCACAGTCATCACGGTCAGTAAAATACCTAAAGCTATTTCATTCGGTGTTTTTTGACGGTTTGAGCCTTCGACCAAAGCAATCATTCGATCAAGGAAACTATTTCCCGCCTCTGCCGTCACTTGAACGATAATCCGGTCGGTTAAGACTTTGGTTCCCCCAATCACCCCTGATTTATCCGTGCCCGCTTCACGCAGTACCGGCGCAGATTCACCTGTTACAGCAGCTTCATTGATCGTAGCAAAGCCTTGAATGATCTCACCATCTGCGGGAATGAATTCCCCTGCACGCACTTCAATCAAGTCATGCATTTTCAATTCAGCCGCTGAAATCTGCACCCCATCCATATCATCTTTAGAATGGATCCGGCGCGCCGTCAAATTTTGACGCGCTTGACGCAGGGATGACGCCTGTCCGCGGCCTTTAGCTTCGGCAAGGGCTTCAGCATAATTGGCAAAGAGAACAGTCACAAATAAAATCAATGTCACCAATAAGCCAAAAACCAGACTGGCTTGCCCCAAAATTGTACTAACCAGTGTAATCAGCGTCCCAAGCCAAACGATGGCCATCACCGGATTTTTAATCACATGCTGCGGTAGCAGTTTAATAAAGGCATTTTTCCATGATTCAGCTTGAAATAAGGTTGAAGCGATAGTGTTTTGCTGTGTTTGAACAGTTTGTTTTGAATGATTCATTGTACTCACCCTTAACCTTGAACCAATAACAGATGATCAGCAATTGGCCCCAAGACCAGGACTGGCATAAATTGCAATAAGGTCAACATCACCACAATGGCAATTAAAGTCAGTGCGAATGTTGGCGTTTCGACTTTTAAACTGCCGCTGCTTTCAGGTGCTTGGCGTTTGGCAGCTAAACGTGTAGCGATGATTAAAGGAATAATTAATGTCGGGAAACGGCCGAGCAATAAAGCAATACCGCATGTGACATTCCACCACACGGTATTGTCTGATAGCCCTTCAAAGCCTGAGCCATTGTTGGCAAATGCAGACACATATTCGTACAGAACTTGAGAAATGCCGTGGTATTGCGGATTACTGTTGCCCGTCAATTCAGGGAAAAATACAGTTATTGCGGTTAAACCAAGAATGACGATGGGTTGGATCAAAATCACAACAGCGAGCAGCTTGATTTCACCGGCTTCAATTTTGCGGCCAAACAATTCTGGGGTTCGGCCGGTCATTAAGCCTGCAATAAAGACCGCTAAAAACAGATAAATTATGAATTGCTGCAAACCGCAGCCTATTCCGCCCCAAATGGCATTGATCAGCATATTGGACAATTGCACCATACCTGTGAGCGGTGCAGATGAATCATGCATCATATCCACTGAGCCGTTATTGACTTGGGTGGTGACCGCTGACCACAAAGCAGATGATGCCTCGCCAAAACGCACTTCTTTACCTTCCATGGCGGAAAGCAATGTCGAATTCGATGAAAGGCTTTCTGACCAGATAGCGCTAGTCGCAGAAATGATCGACATCAGCAGCATTGAAGCAAAGACCAAGCCTGCGAATTTGGCGCGTTTGGTGAAAAAGCCCAGCATAAAAATCACCGAAACAGGGATCAGTAAAATCGCAAGCATTTCCAGAAAGTTTGACAATGGTGTCGGATTTTCCAAAGGTACACTGCTGTTCGGACCATACCAGCCACCACCATTACTGCCCAATTGCTTAATTGCTACCATGGGCGCAACAGGGCCTAAAGGTATTTTTTGCGTTGTTAATTCGCTGCTTTGGTCGATGACTTGAACTTCTGGGCCGCCTTGAAAAGTCGATGGTACGCCTTGGCCAGTGAGCAATAATGACCAAACCATGCATAAAGGAATCAGAAAGCGGAACGTCGGACGAATCACATCGGCCCAATAGTTGCCGACATTAATTTGCTGCACTTTATGCTTAAAGCTGGTCTGTTGATCGGTTTCAGAAAGTGCATTGGATTGTTTGTAGAACAGTGCTCGAACTGTAGCCACCACCATCGCCAGGCCCATCATCGGCGTGATGATCTGCAAGCCGACAATGCCGACCATTTGCGATAAATATGACAGTTGCGCCTGTCCTGAATAGTGCTGCTGGTTGGTGTTGGTCAGAAACGAAATCATGGTATGCAGCGCCAAATCCCATGACATATTCGGTGCATGGTTTGGGTTCAACGGCAGGCTAGCTTGAACCATAAATAGAGTCCAAGTCACCAAACCGATCACTGCACAGCTCATGACAAAATTGAATGAATAGGTTTTGACATTCATCCCCCGTTTGGGATTGATTCCTAAAACCGCGTAAATGGGCTTTTCAATCCAATTGAATAGAGGATCAATTTTCATATCGCGGTTGTGCATAATTGCTGCGAGGTATTTACCCAAGGGATAAGCCAGAACAAAGACGATGCCTAAAAGCAAAGCAAACTCTAACATGGCATTTCACTCCTATGTTTCAGAGCTGAAATCTGCTTAAAGAAGTTGAAATAAGATATATTTTGATTGTTTTGTACAACGCAATTTTTTTGATGCTGTACCTGCTGATGCGCGTGAATGACCGCACTCATGTTTTTCATCCTAAGCATTGGGATATTCCACTATCTAGTATGAAAAATAAAACCGTAAAGTCTCTATCCATAACTTTGGATGCCGCGTAAAGAAAGCGTAAAAATTTGGCTCAGTGAATTTATAAATGCAGAAAAATATCTTAAAAGTGATGGCTATTATTATTCTGTGACTCACTTTATTTATGGATATAATTTCAGTACTTAAAGCCTTATTTTTAGGTTTTATAGAAGGTTTAACGGAGTTTTTACCCATTTCCAGTACTGGTCATTTAATTTTATTTGGCCATTTAATTGATTTTCATTCAGACTCAGGCCGTGTCTTTGAAGTTGTCATTCAACTGGGCGCAATCTTAGCCGTTTGTTGGCTCTACCGTAAAAAAATTATTAATCTACTACATGGTTTTATATCAGGTGATTACCATGCGAGACGTTTTGCGATAAATGTCTTCATTGCATTTATTCCTGCAGTAGTGATCGGAGTTATAGCTGTTGATTTTATTAAACAAGTTTTATTCAGTCCTTCGGTTGTTGCATCTGCACTGATTATTGGTGCACTGTTAATTTTTGCTGTAGAAGCTAAAAATTTTAAAGTCCAAACCATTGAGGCAACCAATATTGGATTCAAACAGGCCATTGTTATTGGTTTGGTTCAATGTCTTGCGATGATTCCAGGGACTTCACGGTCTGGTGCAACCATTATTAGGGGGATGTTGGCGGGTTTATCACGTAAAGCAGCTACTGAATTTTCTTTTTTCCTTGCCATACCAACAATGCTTGGTGCCGCTACTTATGACATATTTCGCAACGTTGATGTTTTAACTTCAGAAAATTTATTGAATATTTCCATAGGCTTTGTAACCGCATTCATCGCAGCTTTGCTTGTGGTAAAAGCCATGGTTAAATTTGTAGAAAAAAATACTTTAAAAGTTTTTGCTTGGTATCGTTTGGTATTAGGTTCAATCATCTTATTTATTTTTTAATACAAGCAAAAAAATAAATAAATTAAAGAGAACTCGCTGTTCTCTTTAAGTTTTTTTAATTTACAACCCGTACATTCTGCTGCAAGCTTTTCTGAATCTCTTGTACAACACCCTCTCCCTGATGGAACTTAGGCCCTGATTTAGATCCCTTTTTGGTTCTAGTTTGCAGGGGTTCAGATTCAATAAGTTCATCTATATCAAACTCCTTAACTACCTCCAAGCCTTCCTCCATGTCTACGTCCATCCTTCCATTCCCAAAGCCCTTCCTGGCAGTAAAATCCAAAGCCTCCTGATAAAACCCTGCCTGCTTACTCTGCTCATCCATTTGCTTCGCCTGAATAATCGCTTCATTCAAGCTAATCCCTTCTCTTAAAGTTAGATCCACGTAATACACAGGCTGACGATAACTTTGTGTCGTACTCTTGCCCCGCAATATCAATTGCAAGGGTAGACATGACAACAAGCCTCCTGAAGCTGCATGGTAATAACTGAGCCGTGCAGCCAAAGTTCGAATACTATTAAAGCCTGTAGTTCTAAAGATGAAGGTACCAAACTCATCCGATTCATCTAAGTTCACATGCAAACGCCCGTAGGGCTTGCAATGCCCGCCTTGAGCCAATGGGCATAAATCAGGGGATGGACAGGGATGTTGCTCCACGCCTTGATTGGTTAATCGCTGGCAGGTTTCACCATTACCGACACAGACAGGTCTTCCAGTCTGTCGGTCAAACAGGCTGTATTCAGCGCGTAAGTTCAGATCAGGATCATTAAAGATCATTCTGACGGGGATTGAGCGCAACTTTTGATTAGGCGTATTGGCTCGAAGCTGATCATCTAATGGATGTTTGATCCACCCCTCTTTGCTTTGAATCTGTGAAGTAATGGTGAACTGGTCATCTTTTTCAGGCAATCGCTTACCATTCTTCTCGATCATCCGACCAATACTGATACGCCCTAGGATTGGAGGGGTAATTGCTAAACCTTTAATCATGTTGATATTCCTTAATGTATTACCTTACAAATTTGGGTCTATATATGTAGGTCGGAACAAGGACCAAATAAGTTACCCAAAGAATGTAGAGCCAGATAAAGTGCTACAGAAATCGCGACCGATTTGCTCTCTACCGAAGGGTAGAGAGCGGGGAGCGATTTTTGTGAATTTTTGATTTGGTGCTGTGTAAATAGGGCTTAGTCGGTATAGATGTTAAATCGACGACTGCCTTGCTTTTGAAGTGGATAAAGCTCGATGAGTTCAGGCTGGTGCTGAAGCAATGCCTTGGTGTTGAGACTGATGGAGTCCTTCGCTTTCTTCCAGACTACTGAGCCATTTGCAAAGACAGCCCTTTCCTTGTCTTGCATCATCATCTGAATTTCATGTTTAAGTTGGTCAAAGCGTTCCTGCTGATGCTGAATCTCTTCCTTCATTTTGATGAGTTTGTCGAACATTAAATTGGCATTTTCATTTTGCGAGAGATCCTCTACGGTTAAAGGTACATGCGCTGGATAGAGTTGTTGAATCGCTTTAGCTGCGGATTCACTGGCATCGACTGATGGCGGCATATCCTTTTCTACACACTCCCAGAAATATCGTTCTGCTTTAACAATATGCTCAATCACGGATTCAGACCGTATCACTTTGAAGATCTTGGTTTCATGCCCACAGATCAAGACACAAACATGCGCTGCCTGTTTACCAGTCACCGCCAGTTGATGTTGCACCTGACACAGCACATATAAAGGCACACCATCACGCCACAATTTTGCTCCATGCTCGCCTGCTGTTTTGCATTCTAGGATCTGAACGTCATCGCTGCCGACTACGCTGTAATCCAGATTGGCCAACATAAAGTGTTTATCGGGATCAGGATGCTGAAGTACTGCATTGATCCGTCGCACCTTGTTATGGGTGTGCATGCTATAGAACTCTGCCACCAAAGGTTCCAGCTGCTTGCCCCAATACAGCGGTGCTACACCTGAGCTTTCATCTTCTATGGATTGAGCCTGCCGTCCGGTTTTGATCAGCCAGAGTTCCAGCATCGACATGTAGGGATTGAGACCACAGGCAGTCGCTGCATCACTGCTACCGATACCTTGTTTACGAACTTCAAGCCAGTCCTGATATTCCATCCCTTTGGTGTTGACCAGTCGCTTGGCTGCTGTTGAGCGTTTGGTGGTGATGGTTGGATTGACTACAATCTTTGATCCTACCGTCGTAGGCTGATGGGAAATAGATACAATTTGATTCATGGAATTATCCTTATAAATTCTGATCTCTGTAAAAGAAATGCATAAAAAAGCCATACCCGACACAAGGTCGGGTATGGCGATTTGTTTGCTGTTTTAATTGAGAGGGGTTACAT
Source organism: Acinetobacter lwoffii (assembly GCF_024129355.1). Classification (GTDB taxonomy): domain Bacteria; phylum Pseudomonadota; class Gammaproteobacteria; order Pseudomonadales; family Moraxellaceae; genus Acinetobacter; species Acinetobacter lwoffii_I. The sequence goes on from NZ_JAMXXP010000009.1 coordinate 75,172, forward strand.
GAGTGCTCTGATGAGCATTTGTTTGGGGTGACTTGATTTCAACATAAGTGAGTTAGTTAATTTCACGCGATCAAAGCAAGTGCTTGCTCCAATCCTCGTTGTTTCACCCCCGCACCTGCACCAAACCAAGCTGAATCAAGACGGTGATCTGTACTCATAGCTCGTCGTTCATGATCCACAAATTCTGTAATCGAACACAGTAAGCCATAAGCCGTATCTTTAGCTGATGACAATTCAGCCCCACGACCTTGACCATTAAACATCTCTAAAGCTTTATTCATGGCACGACCATTCGGTTCAGGCTTTTTCTCCTGAGCTTGCTGTGCGACATTACGATAGAACTGAATAATGTTTTCTTCAGGATCGGAAATTGACATGGTGCTGTTGTTGAATACGGCATCAAAGTAAGCCTTCGCTTCCTGTTGACTGACTTTACGCTGTGTGAGTTGTTTCATCTCATACATGTGTTCATCCCATGCACGAACTGAAATACCCAATTGCTGTTTCACTTTCTCTGCATCAAACCTGGTACTATGCGGAACCTTCACCACACCTGCACTACTACTCTGTCCACGTAGAGCAATCGCCAAAGTGTTGTTACAGACCACCCGGATACTAGTGAATTGTGCTGTCGTTGCCAACGTGCCATCACATGCAGTAGCCAGCAAGATATAACCATTACTGACATCCTTAGACTTTAACGCGGTACTTTGCCCGGTACGTGCCAAAGCCCAGAACTTCTTCCCACCTTTCAAAACCCCTGCGGTTTCTAACTCAAAGCCAGATTGCTCTGTCAGATCCCGGTAGAACTCCAGAATCTCTTTAGGCTGAACTTCCTGATAACGCTGACTTACTACAGATAAAGGTGCATGGGTATCTGAACGATACAACACTCGCTGTTCTTCAAATGGCATGATAATGCTCTGACCACGCTCATTCTGTGCCATATAGCTGACGTTCGACGATTCAATCCGCCAGTCCATCCCGGCTTGCTGTGCCCAGACTTCCAGTGGTTGATTCGGACTCAGCTGATTACCGAGACCATGCCAAGGGGTTTCGCCCACATAGGCGATTTGTTCGATTTGATGTGCCATCGTTCTTATCTCCTATGATGATTCAACGAAAGTTTTGCTGACAGTGATTGCAATGGTAATACGTCAGCGTGATCGGCTTTTTCGGCTCATCAAACACACTACTAAATAGGCCACCAATGACTGCACCTGCAAGCCCGCCAAGCAGTGGTGATACAGGCAGTGGCAAACCCTTTGAAATGGATGCACCGATGGTAGCAAACGAAGCTGATGCTGCTAGACCCGTAGAATCAGAACCATTCACCTGCTGATTAACCACTTGAATAACCTGATCGGAAAAACAATAAGGACAATTTAAACTCATAATATATACCTCTAGAAATGACAAAAGCTCACCGATGGGCAAGCCTTGCAAAGTTAAAAAACTCGTTTTCATCTAGATAATGTATATCTGAGATTATTTTCATTTAGCGTCTATCATACTGCGCTCTTAACTGACCTTTACCAAATACTCTTCGTCCTTTTGGCTTTACACGTAAGTATTGAAGAGTACGTTTGTGATGATCAGCAATGTATTCCATTGCCTCAATGAAATTTGTCACTTGGATTGAATCACGACGATAAATCACACCGATCCCTAGCTTATTCTCTCTTCGAAGTTTCGCTACACGTTCACGGTTCCAGCAATTATAGCCTTGACCATAACCTCTAGTAATATCCCTCCATAGCTCAATAATTTCATTTCCCCAATATGCCGCGCTTCCATCACGATAGGCATTATCATAAATGATTGCTAAATGGCAATGAAAACCTTTACTTTTACCGCCTTGCTCCACTCCCCATATATACCCGATCACATGTTTAAATATGCCATCCTTATTCTGGATACGATTAAGCAGTATATCCAAATCATTATAAATATCTTCAACTCTGATGCGACTAGAATGTTCTTGTAAATAACCCAAGTCCACCCGAGCAACTAATATTCGGCTATATTTACCAATTATTGACTCACAATATTCCTGCACTTCAAGTTTATTTTCATCTTTCTGTTTTTCGATCATCTTATAATCTTTTTCAAAATCCTCAGATAAATCTAAAAACCACGCTCTCATCTCTCTATACCCAATTATCTTTAGCTCATCCATAAGATCAAAATAATCGGAATCTATTCTCTGTAAGTCATATCTCAGAATTACAAAGAATTTAAGATAACCTGTGTATTCCTCATCAGGATCATAAATATCATTAAAGTCTAATAACAGATTAGTAAGCTGTGAATAGAATTCATCCCATTCCCTACTTCTTCTTTTTAGACATTTTAAGAAGTTCTCAATATCAAGTGTAAGTTGTGCCTGATTAATTGAAGCTCTCATGTTTGAACCTATGTGTGTGATAGTTACATAAGAGATAGGGAATTCAGTATATATATACGTTTTACTTCTTAACAAGGTATTAACTAATAAACGATTAGATTAATAACCAAAGCTTAAAATAAACCAAATTATCAGTAAATCAAAATAAAATATAAAACCTCAAATACAATTTTCCCGTATTTCACAAAGATTTTTTAATACCCTACCCCTCATTAAAAGCTAGAATTAAGGAATAAAATTAATTTTAGACTATATCGTTTTATTACCTAATTTTAGTTATAAAAAAATTAAATTAAAAACTTATATTGCCTAAACATTTTTTATTTATAACACCCTTATTCCCTAGTAGAAAGCTTTTAAAAATATAGTGCAAAACAAGGGGAAATAGAGTGAAAAACTTAGTAGAAAGTATTGTTTTTATTACCTAAAGTATGACGTAAGCTTTTTTAAAATAGGATACAAAATGCGCAATTCTGAACTAGACAATCTTAAATCATATCTGACACAACTTAGAGATGAAGATCTTATCTGGGCACTGTTTGTCTATCATCGCCCAAATATTGATAACAATCGCAGAATACGGGAGAGTAACGATGCTATAGAAAAAGACATCGCAAAACTGAACAGCCTAGATAAACTCAGGAACATAAGTAAATTTATAATTGATGAAATGAATAATAGTAGTGATGATGATATCTATTATTTTTTACGTGATTTAAAGGATTTTCAATCTAGAATCACAATACATTCTTTTGACTTTAATAAAATTAAAGATAATCAAAGATTCTTACAATTTGCATGCAAAGTCTTGAATGAAAAAGAAGGAGATCGCTTAATTTTAGATATAAAAAATCTATACTTCCAGCTCCTTTATCTGGCTTATACAATCCCTTTTTATTATGAAAATTCTAGATCAATTGAAAATATATATTATCGATTTGACAAAATATACACAAAATTCAACAGTCATTTTAAATCATCATGCTCTGATTTTTTTGTATGGGCTAAAAAGTATATTAATGAAAACTCAGAATTTAGGAGATACAGAAGAGATGCATCACATGTATCTGAATATGAGACTTTAATTAACTCAATATTTGATATTATCTATTATGAAGATGAAAATATTCACTATGCTTTAAGAAAAAAATTATCTAACGCGTGGTATCAAAAAAAGCACCGTGAGGAGAAAAAGGTGAAAAAACCTCACTATTACGCATTAACTAAAAGAGCTAGAGAAGCGTTGCTTACATTAGCTTTCAAGAATGGTCTGACCGAAGAGCAAATGATCGAAAGACTCATCAATGAAACCTATGCCAAAGAATGCTGTTCAGTCGATGGAGAAAACCTATATTTGTAAAAATAATCTTTCCACCAGTCACACCCAATCTAGTCCATTATATAACTAAGATTGGGTTTGTGCGTGCAGACCTAATGAAAATAGGTATCTTAATAAAATTTTATTGATTTAAGCTCATATTCACTTTGCTTAAAGCACTTTTAAACGGCTTTGTTGCACAAAGATTTCATAACTATATGATTTAAAAAGTTTTGATTATTTTTTGATCCAAAGTTAAATTTATTTAAATCAGATACTTACATATTTATACAACAAAGCCTCGGTAGTGTAAAAATGCCCCCCTAACGGCATTTAAAAACTGACCCCCTTGGTTAATATTGCGCTCGGTTATATGCCGAGCGAATTCTATTCTTTGGCGCATGAGCAAGCTGGCGTTCAATGACATCTGAATTAAACTGATTCGAATCATTTACAACTGGACTGAATAGCGCTCTCAAATAGTGTTTGTTTATTCAACCTGTATAAATAAGCATGCTCTAATATTTTAAAGTTTAGCCTTAGCTGCTTGTAACTGCTTCTTAAAGAATGCATTAGAATTTGGATTATAGTAAAAATCATGAATGAACACTCTTTCATTCATTCCATACATTTTTTCTTCAACCAAGCATTCTACAGTTATACGTATAAGCGTGTAAATGTCATAGACACGATCGTAGCAGTCAAATATAGTTTTTTCAGACACAGAGAAACCAAAGTCAGCTAATTTTTTTCTTGCGAGCTTGGCACATGAGATATCCGAGTCCACAATATATTGAGGGGACTCTTTGAACAATGGTTTATCGAGATTATTACCTTTCTTAAGTATCAAATGCCATGCACCGATTAAGGCAATCCAATTAGCCGAACTATCTGAGAAAATGGGATTATGTCCTAATCGCTCTTCAATATTTATTAGAAACTTCTTCAGATCATTCTTAGTCTTTAGCTTATAAAATCCATCATATTCAATCCCCTTTAATGACTTGGCCTTCCCCCTAGCCTTAATGGCAGCTGCTACTTTTTCATAATCTTCCAAATCATTTAAGTTAACAATCTGATCTTCGGAATAATACTCTGCAATTAAGTTATTTTTAAAAATGTCAAACTCTAGAAATAACATCGCCCTATAGAAAAGTTTATTTAAAAAACTCTCATTGATGACTTTATTCTTTTTTTGATATTTAGCTAATGTTAAAAAATTAAAATCTAGAAATTTACTAAGCACCCCTATAGTTATATTATCGTACTCAAAATATAGAACTTGACTTACAATTTTAAAAGCAGCAGCACTAGTAATTGACTGGATTGGAATTTGGATTAATACTTCATCTAAATCTTGCTTATAATGTTCTATTTGAAAACCCAATAACTCTATTTGTTGAATTAGGTAGGCACGATATTTTTCTTGCATTTTAAAATAGATATCATCTTTAATTAATTCACCCTTTCCAAAAGTTAACTCAAAATCTACTCCTATTAATAACAAATGTTTGTAATGTTCCCTTATCAACGCGCCTTCAGACCTTCGATAAGCCAATAAATCAATAGCTGCTAATAACTGACTATATATACTTGACTTCTCTTCTGAGAAGCCCTGCATGGCTACAACATCATGAAAATATAAATAATCTAATAGTCTGACTGTGCTGTTTTGAAAATCGTTAAGTTTTGGCATAAGTGTGTATTCTTAAAAAAGTTCCCCTTATTTCAGAATTATTACCCATTTCATCTTATTTACAATTATTTCAGTTGATTTAGTTACCTAGACCTTAGCTCTATGTACTAAGAATTCGAAAAATTAACATTCTTTTAAAAGGTTCCCAAATGAGTACAGTAAAAATGAATTTATCAGACTATTTATTCATGCAATTTAAAACCATGACTCCCACTCTTGAACAAGTGGCAGCCATGTATTACCCCCATCTAAGTAAAGCAAAAATATTAGAAAAAGCGAGAAAAAAGGAATTTCCATTTATTTGCTACAAGATAGATGAAAGTCAAAAATCACCATACTTAGTTGATATTTTTGACTTAGCTTTTGTTTTAGACAAACGTTACAACGAACAAGCTAAAGAGTATGAAATTTTTACGAAGTCAGCTCTAACGAATTCTCAAAATTAAGGGTCTGTTTTCTTCGTTTAACCGATACATACCTTTCCAAACTCCCCCATGAATCGTGCAAACTAATTTGCTGTATCTGGGGGATAGTGAAACCTTGCTCAGCTAAACGGGTACACCCTTCATGTCTCAAATCATGGAATTTTAAATCATCTATTCCAAGCAACTTACAAGCTTTTCTAAATTCACCACCTATTGTTTTTGGACTAAGAGGTATCAGATATTCATCGCCATAGCCTCTTTTCAACATTCTAGCTCTAACTTCCTGCTCCGATAAAAGCTCAATAATTTTTTTACACTGAGGTAATACATTAAACTCCTTATGATTCCCTTTAGAGCCCGTTGGGTTTTTCAAATCACGTATTTTCCATGAGTTGTTATGCCTGTCAAAATCTATTAATTTCATTCGAGTGATTTCCGCTTCACGTCTACATGAGTAGATCGCAAACCAGATAATTAAATGCATTGGATAGCTATAGTTCGGATTACGCCATTTTTGTACAAAATATTTTGTAAGTGCCATCAGCTCATCATTGGTCGGGAGCCTATCTCTTTTCTGACTTGAAGAAATTTGGCGTGTTTTTCGTAATTGCGCTGTCGCTTTGTCAAAGGCATTTAGATCAATATCTATATCCCACATCACCGCTGCATGAGATAGCACCCCTCTAATATGTAACAACTCATGCTGGAGTGTACTAGATGCAACAGGGTCAAGTCCTAGATCTTCAATGCCCTTTTTGCGTAGGGCCACGTGTTCAGCAATATGAGTCGATTTAATTTTTGTGATAACATGCCGCGCGATTGGAAACTTCTGAATAAGTTTGAGTGAATATGTTTTAGTTCGTCCATACTCAGCTCCCACTTCCGCCAAATATTTCGAAATAGCGTTAGAAAGAGTTAGATCTATTACATCTTCTTGACCAAACAAAATTTCAGGATTTTCTTCTATTTCAGCTTCCCTTTTTGCTAACCAAATTGCTGCAACTTTCTTCGATCCAAATGTTTTACTTTCTTTATATATTGGTAAATCTTTTCGATTGATTCGAATTTCAGCACGATAGCGTATTGATCCATTGACTAACTTACGCTGCGTGATTGTACCCATTTTTACGCCTTATGATATTTTTACTTATTATGGCGTATTTATGGCGTAAATCAAATTTTAAAAAGAGCAAAAAAAGATGAAATAGATGCAAATAAATTCAACACAACACTGATTCAATAGGTTGATTTTCAATGAGTATTTTATCAAAACCAAGCAACACACAGAATCCTCGAATCAGTGTTGCACCGATGATGGATTGGACTACCAAAGACTATCGTTTCTTTGCACGTCTTTTTAACCCGAATGTGATTATGTACACCGAAATGGTTACTACGGGTGCAATCATTTACGGTGATGCCAAACGTCATTTGGACTTTAATACGGAAGAACAGCCAATCGTGTTGCAACTCGGTGGCTCAAATCCAAAAGATCTCGCCACTTGTACCAAGATGGCACAGGACTGGGGCTATAACGAAGTCAATTTAAATGTAGGCTGCCCAAGTGACCGGGTACAAAATAATAAAATTGGTGCCTGTCTGATGGCGGAGCCTGATCTAGTCGCAGAATGTATTGCTGAAATGCGTCATGCGGTGGATATTCCAGTGACCGTAAAACACCGGATCGGAATTGATGATATGCAATCTTATGAAGAGATGCTGCATTTTGTCGATACCGTGGCCAAAACCGGCTGCAATAATTTTATCGTGCATGCGCGGATTGCCTTATTAAAAGGTCTATCACCTAAAGAAAACCGCGACGTGCCACCCCTACGTTATGAAGATGTCTACCGTTTAAAACAGGATCGTCCTGATCTGCTCATCGAGATCAACGGCGGAATTAAAACCTATGCCGAAACGCTGGAACATCTCAAACATGTGGATGGGGTGATGATTGGCCGCGAAGCCTATCATAATCCTTACTTACTGGCTGAACTGGGCCAACTGTGGAATCTGGATGCACCAGACCGTTTTGACATCATGCAACAGATGCTACCTTATATTGCTCATCGCATCGCCGAAGGTGCACCTTTATCCATTATTACCCGTCATATTTTGGGACTATTCCAGAACTTGCCGGGTGCACGTAAATGGCGTCAGGCTTTAAGCGGTGGTAATGCCAAAACCTTGAAAGATGTAGAAACTGCACTCTTTAATATTCAGGAAGCGATGCAGCGTACCGAAGATTATGTTCGAGAACATCAACAAGTTGAATCCTAAACACAAAAAGCACCGATCATCGGTGCTTTTTTATAGAGATTGCGCATGAGTTATTGCGTATACGCCGTAATATTACCCACCGGAATCGGCTCTTCTTGATAAGAAACATCTTGTAATGCGGGTTCAGCCACTGGTGTGATCAGCGAGCCGGAGACATTCTGGTTTGGTTCATCTACAGGTTCCAGATCATCCAAGGCTGAGGCCAGTTGCTGTAATTCCCGATCCAGTTGCTGACGATATTTTTCAATTTCAATTTCATCAATAAAAGCAAAAGCATCATCTTCAATCGACCAACTATACCCCCCATCCACCTTAAAGACTTTTACATGAATGGGATATTCCTCACCCTGATAATTCAGATGAGAAATGGCCTGAAACTCATTCCCTTGACGCTGGACAATTTTGACTTTTTTTACGGTAAAACGATAATGTTGATAATCTCGATTGGAATTAAATTCACGTTGCATCTGCGTTTGAATATTTCTGGCCAGTTCATCCATCGAGACAAAATAACTGCATCCAGCCAGACAGGCGACCATCCATAACATCATGATTTTTTTCATAGCGCCCCCTCTTTTTTCTTTCCACTTCCTGCTTATAGTCGATATATGTAGTATTTTTATCTTTGCTTATTCTGTGACCCATTTTATGCTTTTTTGCAAAAACAATAAACAAACAGCGCTTCGATTAAGACTAAATATTTATGGTTTCTATAGTTTTTTTGAATTAATGATAAAAAATCAGCCATAAAAAAACCCTGATGGATTCAGGGTTTTTTCAATACAGATCGTTTTAAAAATCATCATCATTAGATGGATCACGATGCAAGGCATCATGAATGGCTTCGATCAACTGCTGGGCAATCTCCTGCTTGGAGGCTTTTTCCAGATCACGTTTATCCAACTGATAATGCTCGGCAAAGAATACCGTCATGGCATTTTCATCCGAAGCAAATCCGATATCTGCACGTGATACATCATTGCAGGCAATCATATCCAGCTTTTTCGCGACCAGCTTTCCGGCAGCATATTCTTCAATATTGCGGGTTTCTGCCGCAAAGCCGACCATAAATGGACGTTTTTCCTGCTGGGCAATGGTGGCAACAATATCCGGATTTTTCACCAAGGCTACATTCAGTTCATCACCAGCTTTCTTGATTTTATGCTCGGCTACTTCTGCCACACGATAATCGGCTACTGCAGCTGTCGCAATAAAGATATCGCAACCATTTTCCAGCATTTGCATGCTTTCATTCAGCATTTGCACGGCAGAAGAAACATTCTTACGTTTCACGCCATTTGGAGTGTCCAGACTGACCGGCCCTGCAATCAGGGTCACATTGGCTCCGGCTGCATAACAGGCTGCAGCCAGTGCAAAGCCCATTTTCCCGGTACTGTGATTGGAAATATAACGCACCGGATCAATCGCTTCGCGGGTCGGGCCTGCGGTAATCGTGACTTGTTTACCCGCAAGCAGGCCAAATTTTTCCGCAATCGCACGTTGAGCTTTGTGAAAATATTCAGTCACCTGTCGGGCTAAATCTTCCGGCTCAGGCATCCGGCCCAAACCTACATCACCACAAGCCTGTGATCCCGCGTCCGGCATGATCACATGCACACCATCTTCGATCAGTGTCGCAAGATTGCGCTGCGTTGCTTTCGCCGCCCACATTTGCTGGTTCATGGCAGGCGCCACCCAGACGGGTGCTTTCGTCGCCAGATATAAAGTACTTAAGAGATCATCAGCCAGACCTGCGGCAAATTTTGCCAAGGTATCACAGCTGGCCGGCGCTACCAGCAACAGATCTGCCCAACGTGCCAGCTCGATATGGCCCATGCCGGCTTCTGCTTCAGTATCCAGCAATTCGGTATGTACGGGATTGCCCGATAAGGCTTGAAAGGTTAAAGGTGTAATAAAAGCCTGTGCACCGTGAGTCATGACGACCCGCACATCAAATCCGGCATCTTTTAGACGGCGGACCAGAATTGCACTTTTATAGGCAGCAATACCGCCAGTGACGGCCAAAATGATATTTTTATGAGGAATTACACTTAGATCAAAGCTCACGAACAGATTACCTTGCTGTTGCAGTGGGGCTCACAATAGCATTAAATAATCGCATCCCCAAGAGATCAGCTTGCGGGAAAACTGATAATTCATAATAAATAAGTCTAATAACTATGCAATTTTCTATTAAAAACTGGCCGGAACAAGAACGGCCGCGAGAACGCTTAATTCAATATGGCGCAGAAAGTCTGTCCGATGCCGAGCTACTGGCTATTTTTCTACGCTCCGGTTCCCAGCAACATTCGGCAGTTGATCTGGCGCGTTTGCTGATTCAGCATTTTGGTCATTTGACTGCGTTGCTCGATGCACCTTTACCGGAAGTCAGCCAGTTTCATGGCATGGGCATCAGTAAATATACTCAACTGATGGCCGTCAAGGAACTCGGACGGCGTTACATAGCCGAGCACCTGAAACAGGATGCACTGGAACTTACCAATTCCAAGCGGCTGAGAGATTACTTACGTTTTGAACTGCTCGGTGAAACTCAGGAAGTGTTTGCCGTGCTGTGTCTGGATGCCAGTTTAAGAAAAATTGCCTTTAAAAAACTGTTTTATGGCTCCATCAATGCATGTGATATTTCCATTAATCAATTGCTACGTTATGCGATTACCCAACAGGCAACCTCAATTGTCATTGCACATAATCATCCGCTGGGCCGACCCTCTCCCTCCAAGGCTGACCTAGTGTTAACCCGTCAGATTCAACAGGCCTGCCAGCTAGTGGATATCCATCTGATTGACCATTGCATCATCGCCTTGGAAGGCAGCTTTTCCTTTGCTGAGCAGCAACTCATCAAACCGGAAATGCAGTATTGAATAGCACTTGACAAAGCAGGCACAACTCCACAAGATCATGAAAAAAATTGTGATGATTCCAATAAATGATCGTACGTGACCAGCCGACTGTTTTTAAACTGCTGTTTTCCTGGCGGGGGACGATTTTACCTAAAGTTTTGCCACCTTTAGGCGTAGTGATGCTGATGTCAGCCATCATCGGTGGCTTGTCACATATTGGCTATTTTCATTTTCCAGAATTACCCCTGGTCGGATTTACCCTGATTGGAGTGGTACTGTCTATTTTTCTTGGTTTTAAAAATACCGCCTGTTATGACCGCTGGTGGGAAGCGCGCAAACTTTGGGGAATTCTAATTGCCAATTCACGTCATTTTGACCGTGATTGCCGGATGCTGTCTCAAGGTCGCCGTGAGCGTGTGATTCAGCATGTGATTGTCTTTGCCAATGTACTCCGCGATCGCCTACGCCATCAAACAGCCAATCCGACTGAACTGGTTGAAACCAGCGGCATGAGCCAGCAGGCGGTGACCCAACTCTATCAGCAGGCCAATGCGCCGCAATATACCTTAAGCCTGATTCAATGGGAGTTAATGCAGGCGCTCAAAGAAGGTGAAATCTCCGACATCATCTATATGCAGATGAATAATCATGTAGCAGAACTAAGTATTGTCCAGACTGGTTGTGACCGGATTGCAACAACGCCTTTGCCTTTTGCCTATTCGGTCTTGCTCAACCGCACCGTCTATTTTTTCTGTTTTATTTTGCCTTTTAGTCTGGGTTCAACGCTTGGTCTGTTTACGCCTTTGCTGGTCGGAATTTTGGCCTATACCTTTTTGGGACTGGATGCTTTAAGTTCGGAAATTGAAGAGCCTTTTGGTACTCAAAGCAACGACTTGCCTCTGGACTCGATGGTGCGTACCATTGAAATTGAACTATTAGGAACGTTGGGTAAACCAACGCCACCACCGATTCAGGCCAAAGATCATAATTTGCTATAATTTATAATTCTTTCCTCGCCCTTTGCTATTAGTAGCGAAGGGAAAATCTTCTCTCAAATGAAAAAGATCGAGGTAAAGGAATGACTAAACAAAACTCTCCCAAATTCCGACCTGCCCCGGTTTAAGACTCGGGACATTACCGAGTTTAATCCAGGGCATATGATCGCCATGAAAATCACTGCCAATCGAAACTTTAAGATCATGTTCAGCAATCATTCGATCCACCATCTGCCGGGTGGAACTTGGCTCAATTGCCGGGGGTAGTTCCACCGCATCTCCACCGAACTTGGCAAAGATTTCAATCAGGTAGCGGATATTGGTCGCAGATAAATCATATTTGGTCGGATGTGCCAGCACGGCGAAGCCGCCACTTTCATGAATCACATGAATCGTGTCTTCAAGACTCAAGCCATCAAATTTGACATAGGCTTTCTTGCCTTCCTTAATATATTTATCAAAAGCCTGTTGTGCACGGTTCACAATCCCCTTTTCTACCAGCGTTTTGGCAATATGCGTCCGTGTCACCCGATCAGAGATATTGTCTACTTTGGCGAGCACATCAATATAAATATCCTCCCCAATTAAAGGAACCAGCAGATCACAAATCTGTTTAGAGCGTTCAGCCCGGATTTTCTTTTGCTGATTGAGGGCTTTTTGTAAAGGCTCAGGATTTTGCATATTTAGCGCGACGATATGCACGCCATAGTTTTTTTTGGTGGCAGGGCGTGACCATTGGCTGGATATTTCCACCCCAGAAATGATCTTAATCTCATGATTTTTAGCGGCTTCCTCAGCCAATGCCAAACCGTCCATGGTGTCATGGTCCGTCAGGGCCAAAGTATGGACGAGTTTTTCCACAGCCGCTTCGACCAATTGCTGAGGACTGAAAGTTCCATCAGAAATATTACTATGTGTATGTAAATCTACGCCGTGCATCTCTATACTATGACATTTATTTGATCAGATTTAGATACTCTAACATGAAAGCACTTTTAGACTTTGTGCCACTCATTATTTTCTTTTATTTATATAAAACTGTAGATCCAAAAGACACTGACCATCAATTGCTGCAATTGATCGGTTCTGCGGGGGGTGTCGACAATAATAATATTCTTGTTGCAACCACAGGTCTGATTATTTCCATGCTGGTCGTCTATGGTGCGTTATTTGTCATGCAAAAATTCCGTCTGGACAAGCAGCAATGGATTGTCTTGTTTATGACGGTGATTTTTGGTGGCATCACCCTGATCCTCAGCGATGATTTTTATATCCGTCTAAAAGCCGTGTTACTGAATCTGGTCTTTGCCGGGGTCTTTTTATTATCCCCTTGGTTTAGCAAGGATAAAAAGCCTCTGATCCAGCGGTTATTTGGTCCAGTATTCAATCTAAGCGAAAAAGGCTGGTTCAAGCTGAACTATGCTTGGGTTGCCATGTTCGTACTGATGTCATTTCTGCATACCTTTTTCGCCTATTTGTGGATGGATGGAAAATATTGGGGTGAATTTACCGCATTCGGTGACATGATCGTGATGTTTTCCTTTATCATTATTCAGTTTATTGTATTGCGCAAATACTTTAAGACCGCTGAATAAGTCCAACTACAAACGATTGAGAGTCATCATGCCATTATTCGTCGTTAGCTGTACCGATCGGGAAGGTACAGTTGAAAAACGCCTCGCGATTCGTCCACAACATCTTGCACGTCTGGAACAGTTAAATGCTGAAGGCCGCCTGATTGTTGCAGGTGCCATGCCTAAGGATCCAGCCAATCCACAGGCCGGTTTTTATGGCAGTACCATTATTGTCGACTTTGACAGTCGTGAAGCGCTGGATACATGGCTACAGGATGAACCTTTCTTAAAAGAAGGTGTGTACGAACACATCGATGTTAAACCATTCAATAAAGCATTCCCTCAAGGATAAGGTTCATGCGTGTTGTTACTGCCAGTATCATTGGCCTATGTTTTATGATTTCTCCAGTATGGGCAGTCGAAGTTGCGCCTGCTCCTGTGACTCAGGAAAATCAGACAGCACAACCTCAAGGGACAGCGGTGACTTCCCAAACCCAGTCTACGCCGAAACCTGCCATTATTCCTGCCGTAGCATCTTCTGCCCAGCCGGTGCCACCTGCCGAGAATAAGCCATTAACTGCAGAAGAAATCGCCAAGCTCAAAGCCCAGCAAGATGCCAAGGTGAAAGCTTTGGTCAAAGATCAGGCCACCCGTTTGCAGCAACTGGAAAAAGCCAATCTGGAAGCACTATCGCAAAATCAAGAATTACAGCTCAAGAATGATAATCTTGGGGTGCAGGTACAGGTGCTGCAAAGTGAACGCAGTGCGCAGATGTTCCTCTACGGCGCTGCAACATTGGCAGTAGGTGTGCTGCTGGGCTTTCTGATCGCGAGCTATGTTTATACCAAACGTCGTCGTCAATGGTAAGCTATAGCCCTTCCCGATATCTTTAAGGTTGTACCCGTTTTGTCGCATGCAATTCAAACTGCCGATCTGGATTGGCAATTGGTGGATGGCATTGATGTGCCTGTGTCCAAGCAATTTGGTGATGTGTATTTTTCCAAAGACAATGGCTTGCTGGAAACCCGGCATGTCTTTTTAAATGGCAATGATCTCAGTACGCGTTTGGCAGATTTAAAACCTTTTGAATATTTCTGTGTCGGTGAAACGGGTTTTGGTACTGGTTTAAATATTCTGGCCCTGTGGCAGCTCTGGCAACAGGTGCGTCCGGACAATCACAGTCATCTGCATGCCATTTCAGTTGAAAAATTTCCTCTTTCCAAAGCTGATCTGATTCGAGCCTTAAATGCCTGGCCAGAACTCAAGCCTTTAGCCGATCAACTCATCTCTCAATATCCGATGCCAATTTCCGGCTGTCATCGTCTCAGTTTTCCTGAAAAACGATTCAGTCTGGATCTATGGCTGGGTGATGCACATGATGTTTTCCCGATGATTGAAAAAACTGCACCGGTAAACGCCTGGTTTCTGGATGGCTTTGCGCCTTCCTGTAATCCGGACATGTGGGAAGAAAATGTTTTAAATAATATTGTACGTTTATCCGAGATTGGGACAACTTTTGCCTCTTTCAGTGTCGCTGGCGTTTTAAAACGTGGCTTAAAAAATCATGGGATTTCAATTTCCCGTCCACGTGGTTTTAAGCATAAGCGTGAAATGCTGAAAGCGATCTGGAATCCCGCTGAAGAGACTGAAAGTTCATTAATACAAGAAATCACTCAAAAAAAAACTGAGCAAGATACAGAGTCCAATATCAGACCTCGCCAAATCGCTGTGATTGGCGCTGGAATCGCGGGTTTAAGTAGCGCATGGGCATTCGCTCAACGTGGTCATCAGGTTACGATTTACGACCAGTCAGCGCCACTCTCCGGAGGTTCTGGCAATCCACTGGCCTTGCTCAATCCCAAACTTTGTCCGGTTGAGCAAAGTGCTGAACATCTGATGACATTGGCTTGGCAACATGCCTTAAATCATTATCAGAAATTTAAAGCTTTCCGCCCAATTCAGGTCAATCAACTCGCCTTAAAAAATCCTGAACAGCTTTTAGGATTGGCAGATGAATATCCTGAAGAAATTCTGGCTGTACAAGATACAGAAGATCAGGAGATGCAAACTGCATTTCTAAGTTTAAAACTGTTAGAAGCTGGTGCGGTTTCACCGCATCAGTTACGTGATGAAATTTTGCAGCATGCTAATATTCAATACGAGCAGGCTAAAATTAGCCATATTGAAGCTGCTACAAAACCTCAGCTATTTTCAGATAAACAGGATCTGGGTGAATTTGATCATGTGATTGTCTGTACTGCGCGAGAAACAGCACAATTCTTTGCAGATTATCCAGTGTTGAAACCGATTCGCGGACAGGTGAGCTGGATGAATAATCAAGCCCAGCCTTTAAGTCAAAATATTGCCTATAGCTACGGCGGTTATTGTATGCAACTGGATGCTGAACATTTGATCTTGGGTGCTTCTTTTTATCCAGGTCGGGATGATATCGAGGTGTTAGCAGAAGACCATGTGCATAACTACGAACTGATCCACAGCGTATTCCCAGAATATGCAGCAACCCTGCCTGATGTCGCGACCTGGCAAGGTCGGGCTTCGGTTCGTGCGCAAAGTCAGGATTATTTCCCCCTGCTCGGTAAAATGAAAGCCGATGAGGAAATTTACAGCTTTGCCGGTCTAGGCTCCAAAGGCTTTTTATTTGCACCCTTGTGTAGTGAAATTCTGGCTGCCCAGATTCTCGGCGAAGCCTGTCCGGTACCATCAAGTTTAATAAAAAAACTCAGTGTGACCCGTTTTCAAAAGAAAGTTAAAACGAAGAAACCGTATTTTAAGCTACAAATTTAATTACTATTTTGAATGAATCCCCCTAAATCCCCCTTTAAAAAAGGGGGGACTTTTCTCTACTTTTATGAATAAATAGAATAGATGTAGCTCCTCCCTTTAGAAAAGGGAGGTTGGGAGGCATTAAATCTCACCCATTAAAAAAGCGCCTTGCGGCGCTTTTTTTTGACAGAATGCTTATACACCCTGTTCAAGCGGTAAGCCTGCATCACGGGCAGCACGAGTACCACCCATCAGAATGACATATTCACGTGAGCTGTCAAAACCCTCTAGTTTTTCCGCAGCACGTGGAGCTTTACTGCCCCCACCACACAAGATGTAAATGGGTTGATCCGCTGACACCTGAGTTAGGCTTTCTGCTGAAAGATCGTTAATGGGCTGATTCACCGCCCCTTTCACGTGTGCTTCAGCAAAAGCACTTGAATCGCGTACATCCCAGATAATTGCATTTTCTGGGAACTCAAATGTTGTAATTTCTTGTTTACGGATCATTGCGCACTCCTTTGATGTAAACAACACTTGGCAAATGAAGAAAACATCCCTAGCATCTCAGATATTCTTTCCCTTTGTAAAGGTCTAAACTATGCCTTCTTTCGATATTGTTTCTGAATTAGAAATTTTTGAAGTAAATCATGCAGTTCAAAACACCCAAAAAGAAATTGCGACCCGCTTCGATTTCCGTGGTCAGGACGTTTCTATTGAACTGAATGAAAAAAACAAGGAAATCAAAATCTCGACTGAAAGCGATTTCCAGTGTGAACAAGTTTATAGCATGCTGGAAAGTCATTTCTTTAAACGCAAAGTCGATATTCAGGCGCTTGATCCACAAAAAATGACGGCTTCTGGCAAAAATGTGATTCAGGTGATCAAGCTTAAAGATGGTCTTGACTCAGATACCGCAAAAAAAATTAATAAAGCCATTAAAGAAAGTGGGATTAAGGCGCAATCTTCTATTCAGGGCGACAAGATTCGTGTGACTGATAAAAAACGCGATACCTTGCAGCAAGTAATGGCATTCTTGAAAGAACAGCAATTTGGTTTGCCTTTACAGTTCAATAACTTTAAAGATTAAGACCGTTCTGTGTCTTGAAGAAGGAATTATGACGCATCGCAATCGACTGACCAAACTGGTAAAAGCTACTTCCAGACTACCTCAAGCTATTCGTAGTACTTTATTGAGTAAAACCTTTGGCCGGATTATTCCCATGGTAGGTTCTGCCAAGATTCGCTATGTAGAACTCAGTGGGGAAAAAGTGGTGGTCACAATCGCCAACCATAAAGCCATGCAAAACCATATTGGTCAGGTACATGCCTGCGCCATGGCCTTAGTGGCAGAAACTGCAACCGGCTTTGTGACGGCAATGAATGTGCCGGATACCGCGATTGTATTAATCAAAAGCTTGAAGATTGATTTTAAACGTCCGACCAAAGGCGCCATGACTGCAGTCGCTACCTTGACGCCGGAGCAACAAGCACTCATGCAAAGCTCCGATAAAGGCGAAACATTGGTTCAGGTCACGGTCACGGATGAATCCGGAGAAACGCCGATTCAATGTGAAATGCTCTGGGCCTGGATTGCCAAAGATCAGCTCAAGCAATCATAATTTCTTCTTTTAGACAAAAAAAATCCCAGATATTAAATCTGGGATTTTTTATTTCAAGTCATCATTGTGCTGATTGCGACTCTAAAAGCTTCTGTTTCGCTTCTTCCGGAATCAGACGCTTGTTACCTTTGACATCTACAGCAACAAAGGTAAACACACCTTCAGTCACCCGAATTGGTGGGCGTGAATCATCATGACTGTCCCAAACCTCAATTTCCATCTGGATAGATGTTTTTCCAACTTTGAGAATTTTGGTATAACAACTAATCACGTCCCCGACTTTCACCGGTACCAGAAAAGTCATCTGGTTAATTGAAATCGTGGCACAACGCCCCTTTGAAAATCGTTCTGCGTGAATCGCGCCTGCTAAGTCCATTTGTGAAACGATCCAGCCACCAAAGACATCACCACTCCAGTTGGTATCTGCAGGCATTGCGATCGTCTGTAGGGAAAGAATCCCCTCTGGTCTTACTTGAGAATCTGACACTTTCACTCCAGGCATTTGAATTAGGGTTGGGTATTTAACTGCTGATCAAGCCATTTTTGCAGCTCGCTTGACCGTAATGCACCGCTTATTCTAGCAATTTCGTTGCTTTTATTCATCAACACCAGTGTCGGAATACTGCGAACATTAAATGCAGAACTTAAGCGCGGATTCGCTTCTGTATCAATTTTTGCAAAAACCACATTTGGATATTGTTTTGCGACAGTTGCAAAATGCGGTGCCATCATTTTACAGGGACCACACCATTCTGCCCAGAGATCAATCAGGATTGGCAAGTCACTATGCGTGACAAACTGGCTAAAATTCTGTTCATTCAGCTCAATTGGTACCAGTGGAATCAGGGCTTGATGACATTGACCACAAGCAGGGTTGGCAGTGAGTTTATCTTCAGGGACACGGTTTTTGGCCAGACATTCCGGACATACAATAATCATCTAGCGCACTCCAATATGTTGATGTAAGAATTCTAATTGGGTCGAAACTGCTTTTTCAAACCATTCCCCATGATAAATATCAAAATGCCGGATATTCCACTCATGATATTGCACAAATGGTGCAATATTGGTCGCAGTTTCCCGACTGGATTCAATTGGAATCAGACTATCCAGTTTTGCCGCAATAAATAGGACTGGAATGTTAATCTTTCTGACTTCCTGAATCGGTCGATAGCGCATCAGTTTAAAGAATGCCCGTGCAGGAATGTGACCACTCCAGTAATAATCCGGATTGACAATCGACAGATAACCTTCATAACTGTCCTGCGTCGGCATAAAACAGAGTTCATGCGGATCAACCACAGGCAAGGTCTTCGGTGCCATACCGACCTTGGCCCCCATATAGTCCTGACTGGAGACTTTAAGCGCCTTGGGGAGTTGCTGTAAAGGATATAGTTGGGCACTTTCAGCCCCATCGACAAAAGGCACCTGTACCATCGCCGCCTGAATATTTTTCAGTTCCGCTGCAAGCGTCAATACATGCCCACCACTTAAGGCCGTTCCCCAGAGCACGATCCGTTTACTGTCAATCGATTTGCGTTCCTGAATATGTCTGATCATGGTTCGCCAGTCATCGAGCTGGGCATTGATCGACACCAGTTCACGCGGACGCCCAGTGCTGCCGCCCCAATAGCGATAATCAAATAACACCACCGCATAGCCGGCACTGGCAAAACGCTGGGCATATTGCACCAGTTTAAATTGACGTAAGGCAGCCAGACCATGTGCCATCAAAATTACGGCGGGTTTTTCTATATTTTTAGGCCGATAAAAATCTGCAGCAATCACTTCCTGACCGCTTTTGACATACAGTGGTTCAACTGTATAAGCCTGCATACGCGCTCCATTGCGTTATCTTATGGTTATCATCATTTATAAAAATTTCAGAACAGGTTCAGCATGTTTTCAGCTTAATGCTATCATAAAGCATATCGATATAAATGAAATGATGGAGTGGCGTCATGAGCGAAAATGTAGGTTTTGCAGGTCAAATTGGTCCGGAACACGTAATCCAAGTGGTTGAGAAAGGCTTTAAATCGATTATCAACAACCGTCCGGACATGGAAGGTGGTGCTGAGCAGCCAACCAGTGCACAAATCGAGGAAGCTGCACGCAATGCCGGTCTGGATTATGTATTCCAGCCAGTAGTAGCCGGTCAGATTACTGAGCTTGATGTACGCACTTTTGCCAATCATTACAATGAATTGCCAAAACCTATCCTGATGTTCTGTCGTACTGGAAACCGCTCGAATAATTTATATCAGCTGGCAAAACAGATGGACCTGCTGGATGACTAAGTCGTTTTGGAAAGGTGTGTTACTAGCAACCTGTTTTAGCTGTATTACACCTGTTTTTGCTGCAAATGACCTTAGCCGTGCGCTGACCTCTACGGTGAGTGTCACGGGGCAAATGACACCAAGCAAGTTCCAGCAATTGATTCAGCAAGGTTTTAAATCTGTAATTGTAAACCGCCCTGATCAGGAGACTGGTAATAATGTCACGGTGAGTCAACTACGCTCCATTGCGGAGAAATCTCAAGTGAGTGTGATTTATCAGCCTGTAGTGAGTGGCCAAATTTCTCAAGCCAATATTGAGGAATTTGCGCGATATTATAATGAGCTGCCTAAACCGATTTTGATGGTTTGCCGAAGTGGTACACGTTCAGCAGCTTTGTTCAATCAGGCGAAATCTCAAGGATTGATTCATGAATAAAATTTTGGTCGTGTTATGTCTAAGCTTGAACTTTTTCGGTTGTAGTTCAATGAATTTGAAGCCGACTGTGGGTGTGAGTGTAGGGACGTCGATTTAAGTTTTTAAATTTCAACCCCCATAAAAAACAGCGCCGAAGCGCTGTTTTTTCGTCAGATTAGATTATTAGTTGACACATGTTGTATATGGACTTACGCGGTTAGGTGCATAACTTCCATCAGCAGCATAATCACTACTTAAACTTGGCAATGTTAATGTTGTATAGCCTCTAGTTGGTGTTTGTGCAAGTGTAGTTTTCGCTCCTACTTCTACTGCGATCCAATGAGCATTTGCTTTTGGATATTCAATGATGAAGTCAAACCTACCAGTACTATCTGTACGATAGGTCGCGGTATATGGGTGAGTCGTACTATTATTTGCTGTACCACCTAAGAAACGAACCACACGTAATGCTTGACCATTAGCTGTCCAAGTTGATGTTGTTGGATCCACCGTACATGTCGTTGCTGAGTTTTTATCTTGAACTTGTGCAGGTATTGCACCAATTAATGGATAATAATAATCACTTGGTTTAATCCAGCCTTTTAGATTCGTAAATGGATAAATCGCATCTAGCTCTTTAACTGGTATTGTGATTGGATTCCCTCCTGAAGTAAAAGTAGGATCCCCATTTGAATCCAATACAGGTTTATTAACTATCTTCCATGGATCTTTCTGAATTTCAAATTTCCATTCACCTATGACGTAAAATGTTGGACGAATATCTAAAACCACATCCTGATTTGCCACTGGCTTCCCATCAACATCTACCAGCTGAACAGAACCCTCTTTTTGATAATAAATCCCGTTACCCGTTGATGTAAGCTCTGTTGGATTAAAATTAACCGCAATAGAACCAATCGTTACTGGCACTTCGGAATTTACCACATCAATCACATGCGGTACACGTCGCTCTGTATTCTGCGTATCTTTAACTACAGCTTCTACACGTAAATCAGCAGCAACGAAGTCATAGGTTGGATTACGTAAACTTTCATCAATTACAATTGAAAATTTTGCCCAACCATTCTCATCACTTTCAATAGTAGATGCGCCATGAATATATGCACCATTTTGATTATATTGAGGAATTGTTAATGTAACTGCTTTACCAGCTTGACTTGAACCATCTAAGTCTACTACCAATACTGATACTTCGAAAGAATCACCACGGACATTTAACTTATCTTTAGATACTTTAATTTTTAAGTCCAATTCTGGCGCTAAAACTGTTGGTGAGTGCACTTGAATACTGCCAGGTAGACTTACTGAAGCACCTGTTGCAGTGGTATGGGTTGCCGTTAATTCGATTGGTAGAACTGGTAATACTAATGTACCTTGTAGTGATTTCATCGATACTTCAAATACAGCTTCACCAAATTGATTAGTAATGAGCTGTGAAGCCCCTTTAATACTAGTCGCATTTCGCGGATCAGCAATAGCTAAGCTAACTTTTTCATTCGCAACACCGCCTTGATTCTTATCAAGAAGTTTAACCGTCACAAATGCACTATCACCTGCTGAACTTAATGACACACGACTACTATCAATAGTTAAGTGATAAGGATTACTAATATCTTGAACAGCAAAATTTAGCTTCGTCTGAATTTCATTACCGCGTGGATCACGGATAGTTCCTGTTACTACAATAGATTCTAAAGCAGCAGATGTAATACCTTGTGGAATAATTAAGTCAATTGGCACTGAACCATTTCCTTGTATTACCACTCCGTCAGCACTCAGTTTAACACCTGCAGCAATAGCTTTTGGATTCAGAGTCAATCGCATTGGTGTACCAGCTGCAGTATTAATCCCCATTTCATCTTTAACAGCTGCATACACTTTAACTGTTTGCCCAGCTGTCACTGTTTTTACATCTGATGTTAAACGCGGATTTAAAGCATTTGCTGGAGCGGTGATACTAATTACATTTGTTTGCTGTAAACGATCGCCATTATTTAAGTTCGTACCAACTACGGCAAAGACAATACCATTTTTGATCAAACTAGCATCATAAACGCCCTCAGATACAGTTACCGTAAACTCGGCTTCACCATTACTGTTAGTTTGCGTTGGTATATTACTTAATGAAACACGACTAGAGGTTAGCTTAGAAAGAGCAACCGCAATTGGTGTATTTGGAATCGCTTTACCAGCTTTATCAACTGCTTTAATTTTGACGCGTGTTTCACCACCTAGAACAGAAATTGTATCTAATGGGTCACCATCAACTGTCGTAAAGACAAGATCTTCTAAGTCTGGTAAAACCACGGTGGCTTTCTCTAATTCAACTTTACGAACTAACGTGTATGCAGAACCATCAGCACGTCGTGCAGTCGCAGTAAATTCCAAATCATTTGCAGCTAGATTCTCAATTTCAGCTTGATTTTGAGGATTAATCGTTACTTCAAATGTTGCAAGACCATTGCTGTCTGTCATGATTTGAGATGGCGAAGCAAAGCTGACACCATTACTTAAAGCAGCTTCATTTAGACCAAGTGAAACAACTTGGTTTGCAAATGCCTTACCTTCAGTATCTTTTGCATTAATCGTCACTTGAATTGTCTTAGGTGTATTCACATCCAATGCAACTACATAATCAGATGCATTCAAGGTAAAGTAATCTAAAATCTGACCCGCATTTGGCGATTTAAAGTTCAAGGTCTGAATAGCCGTTTTGCCATTCGTTGTGGTCGCTGTGACACGAACCCCTGGGCTGACCAAATCAATCTGCGCTTGTGTACCTGCAACCTTATATTCAAATTCAAAATAAGCATAACCATTGGCATCGGTGAATTTAGTTGCTTCACCAGTTAAGGTTAACTGAGCAGTTTTTAACTGTTCTAAGGTTAAATTTGGTGTGTCAATCGTTACTTTCGCACCTTGTAAAGCACCTTTATCTGCTGATAACGCTTTTACTGGAATAATGATTTTTTGATCTTTTGAATAATCAAATGCTTGCAGAATTGGATCAATTAAAACCTCTGCAGGTGTAGATTCAACATCAGGAGCTCTTAAATCAATACGGCGAGAAGCTTCGTAATTCGAACCATCAGCACGTTTGGCTGTTAAAGTAACCTGTAAATCACCTAACTCAAGGTCACTAATCAAGTTTTGAACTTCAACCTTGTTGCGTGGTAATGCCTTAAAGGTAAAGGTTACATAACCATCAGCATCGGTTTTTTGCGTAAAGGTTTGTGACCCAACATTCGCACCTGTTGGATCAAGTAAATAAACACCATTATTATGTGCTTGTTCATTATAGCTGATCGTTACATCTTGATTAGCAAGTGCTTTACCACCCACATTAATTGCACGCACCTTAACGGTAATATCAGTTTGTACGTTTTCTTCAATCGCAGCATAGCCATTTGAATCAATAGAAATATAATCTAAAGCTTCTAAAGTTAAAGACTCTCTAAAGTTTAATTTTGTTGTCTGTGTCTTTCCATTTGCATTTGCGGTAACAATTACACCATTTAAGATCTCACGTTGTACTGTAGAGTCTGCATATTTATATTCAAATACAAATGTCGCATAGCCGTCATCACCAGTAAACTGTTCAGCTGCACCATTCAAGCTAAAGTTCAGTTGTGCTAATTTCTCTTGAATATCTGTCGTGATTGCAACTTTTTCATTTTTAAGCGTGCTGCCAGCAGCATCTAATGCTTTAACACGTACTTGAAACGTATGATTCTGAGTATAGTCAAATGAGTTTAAGATTGGATCAATAACTAAAGTCTCAACTTTAGATTCAACTTGCTCTTCAGCTTGTACTAATTCAACTTTACGTTGAGCTTGACGAACAGATCCATCAGTAACTGCAGATAAGACTTTCACTGTTACGCCATTTGCCAATAATGCTTCTAATTCCTGTTGGTTCTTTGGATGCACACTGAATTCAAATTTTGCATAACCTTCTGCATCAGTTGCTACTGACGAAGCTGTAAGAAGATTAATACCATTTTCATTGGTTAATTCAATCTGAACATTTTGATTCGCCAAAACTGAACCATCAGTACCTTTTGCAAGCACAGATAATGCAACTTTAGTTTCTACATCCGTATCAATGACAGCTTTACCAATCATATCAATGACAAGATAATCAAGCGTATTAGTTTGAGTTTCCGCAAAGTTAATAACCGTGCGTTGCTCTTTACCATTTGCAGTCGCCAATAATGCTACACCTTTCAATGCAAGAGGTTTTTGCTCTGTAGATTGTGCATCATAGTTATAGCTAAATTCGAAGACAGCATAGCCTTGATCATCGGTATATTGCTCAGCAGCACCATTTAAACTCAAATTAAGTTTTGCTAATTCTGCACTTGAGATGTTTTCAGGACGCAATGTGATTTTTTCATTACGTAATGCGCTACCATCTTCACCAATCGCCTTCACTCGTACCGCAATAATGTGATTTTTACTGTAGTCATAAACACTAATTGGATCAATGATCAGATAATCAACTTCACTTGGTGCTTCTGCTTCTGACTTATAAAGTTCAACTTTTCTTGATACTTTGTATGCAGAACCATCTACACGCTGTGCAGATAAACGAACATTCAAACCAGATGCAAGCAATGCCTCTAATTCAGATGCATTTTCTGGTGCAATGTTGACTTTAAATGTGGCTTGTCCTTGTGCATTGGTCACAACTTCTGTCGCAGAATTAAATGAAATACCACTATTGGTTTCTGTTTCATTCAATTCAATTTTCACAGTCTGGTCTTTTAATGTCTGACCATTTGTTGCCAATGCAGTTGCTGTAATCATCACTTCTGTTGGTTGATCGGTTGAGATAACTGCACGACCACCTGTAGATACCACTAAATAATCAAGATTGATTTCTTGTTCATTTGCAGGTGCTTTAAAGTTAATAATCGTATTATTCGTCTTTCCATTAGCAGTTGCTGTAATTTCAAAACCATTTAGCAGTTTCTTTTGTGCAGGAGACTGTGCATTGTATTTATAGTCAAATGTGAATGTCACGTAACCATAATCATCAGTCAGTTTCGTCGCATCGCCAACAAGACTTAAATTCAGATCAGCTAACTCTTGTGCACTAAGGGCTGTCGTTAAGCTCACTTTTTCATTGCGTAAAGACTGACCAGCTTGACCAATCGCTTTCACGCGTACTTGAATTGTTTGGTCTTTTGTATAGTCATATGCTGCTTGTAACGGATCGATTAATAGTGAAGATACTTGCGATGCTTGCTCTTGCTCAACAAGCTTAATCGTTCTTAGCGTTGTATATTCAGAACCATCTTTTGCAGTTGCTTTAACGGCAACTGTTACACCACTCGCAAGCAATGCATTTAGTTCATCTTTATTCTTTGGTTTCGCATTTAAAACGAACTCAGCATTACCCAATGCATCTGTAACTAGGTTGTTAGAGGTTGCATACGTTACGCCATTTGAAACTGCAGTATTATCAATACCAATACTAATACGTTGGTTAGCTAAAACCTTACCATCTGTACCCATTGCCTTGACACGGATCTTGATCGGTGTATCTGTAGTGGTCGAAATTAAGGCTTGTCCATCTGTATCGACAGTAAAGAAACTTAAGTCGATACTATCGCTCGGAGCCTTAAAGTTAATGCGAGTATTGCTGACCTTACCATTTGCCAAAGCATTGAAAGTAAGACCTTTTTTCGCAAGCTCTTCTTGTTCAGGCGTTTCGTTATATTGGTAACTAAGTTTAAACGTTGCATAACCTAATGCATCAGTAATTTGTTCTGCTTGGGTCGTAAAACTTAAGCCTAACTGCTGCATCTGCTGATTAGTTAGGTCCGATTTTAATTGAATTTTTTCTTTTACTAATGGGCTTCCATTGACATCTAATGCTTTTACACGAACGGTAATTTCTTGATTTTGCGTATAGTCAAAACGGGTTAAGATTGGATCTACCATGAGGTAATCCACTTGACTCGTTCCAGTGTCAATAATCGAGTTTGAAACTAAGTCAATTTTACGAGTAACTGAATGCTTAGAACCATCATTACGATAAGACACCACTGCAACAGTTAGGCCTTTTTCAATTAAGGTATTTAATTCAGTTAAATTACGTGCTGCAACTTTTAATTTAAATTCAACTTTACCTTGTGCATCCGATACAAGCTTAGTTGCTGTGGCATATGAAACACCATTTGAAATCGCAGTTTCATCAATACCAATAGCTAATTCTTGATTTGCAAGAACTGCACCATCAATACCAAAGGCTTGCGTACGTACTATAATTTCAGTTTGTTGATTAAGTGCGATTTGAGCTAAGCCATCAGTATCTAAAGTAAAGTAATCAAGGCTGACTTTGTCACTGACACTCTTTGTATTGAAGTTAACTTTAATCGTTTGAGTCTTTTGATTAGATAATGCCGTGGATGTAAAAGTAATCCCTTGCTTAGCCAACGCCTGCTGTTCTGCAGATTTATTATATTGATACTTATAAACAAACGTTGCATAACCATCTGCATCTGTTAAAACTTCAGCAGCTGTACTTAAACTTAGACTCAACTTATTCAGCTGATCATCTGAAAGTAAAGATTTAATTGATACTTTTTCATTTTTAAGAGGGCCACCTTTTTCACCAATTGCTTTTACTTTAATTGTAATGTCTTGGTTCTTGGTAGGATCAAAGTTTTCATTAATTGGGTCAATTAAGAGATACTTAACTGCTTCACTTGCAACAGCCTTATCTTCAACAACAATTTTAATATTGTTGCTAATACCGTTATCTGTTGTAAACGTCGCTGTGATCCCTGAAGCCTTTAATGCTTCTACAGCTGCTACTGTTTGCGATGCTGGTGTTTTAATTCTGAAAGTGACATAACCCTCTGCACCGACAGACTGACTTTCATTTAAATCAAAGTTAACACCATCACTACTGCCTTCTAACTTAACAGCATTCGCTACAGCTTCGCTATTCAAGGTAAGTTTGATTTTACCTTTTTTCGCAGCATGTCCATTGTTCGCAATCGCTTTTACCTTAATTTCAACACTGTCAGACATTGCATTAATTTTATAAGAAGATGCAATTTCTAAACGTTGAATAGCTTCTTGATCTTTAGCACTTTCATCTGTAGTAATGACATCAACTTTTACATTTGCAAAGATATTCGTGTTATCCACATATGTTGCTTTAAGCTCAATACCTTCCTGAGATAAAGCAATAGGTGTATCTGTATTACTTGCTAAAACAAACTCTGCATAACCTTCTGCATTAGTAATAGCTTCTGACTTATCTAAAGTTACAAGTCGGCTAGATTGATTTGTTTCTAAACGTACTTTTTTCCCTTCTAGATCTTTATTATTTGTATTTTTAGCATAAACACGAATAACAGCCTTACCATTCTTTGCTTGAATCGCAGTATCTGGCTTAATAATTTCTAATTTGTTAACAACGGTTGAGATATCTTTAAACGTAATCGATGTAACTGCATTTTTTTCAGCGCGGTTTTCATCAATCAATTTGAAATTTAAAGTTTTAGAGCTATTAACCAAGCTTTTAATTTGATCAGATGTTAGGTTGCTATTTGCTGCAATTTTGAAATTCGCCTTACCCTCATTATCTGTTTGGACAGAGGAACCATTCGTAATAACAAACATTCCCTGTAACTCAGTCGGTAAAGTTAACTCTACTGTTTGTGCTGATTTTACTCCACCTTTTTTATCTGTAACTTGTACAGAAAATTCAGTAGTACCTCTAGGCAAATCTAAGGTTAAACCTTGTGGTACTTCTAAATTGTAATCACTGACAATCACACTAGATTTTTTAATATTAAGGGTATATACCTGTTTTACTTCTGTACCATCGACCCATGCTGTTAACTGAACTTTACCAGACTCTATATTCATCGTCGGAACGTTAAGTTCAAAAATGGCAACACCATTATCAGTAGTAGCTACTAATGAACTTTTACTGGTTACACCTATTTTTTCCTTATCATCAACTGATAATCGTACATTCTTCCCAGAAATCCCGCCTTTATCAGTATTTAATACTTGAACTGCAATTTGGATTGTAGAATTATCTACAACTTGGACGGTACTTTGGCCATTTTGATCTTGTAAAGCAATATTTAAACTTTCAGGAATTTGCGCTGTATTATTTGTGGATTCATTTCCTGTTTCACTAGATCCGCCTGAACCTGACTGATTATTATTTCCCTGATCATAATATCCATCACTACCGCCCCCCCCACAAGCAACCAAAGAAATTGACGTTGCTAAAACTGTTGTATTTACCCCTAGTTTTTTTAAATTTATAAACAAACTCATGATTATTCCCGCTAGATATAATAGTTAAGCAGCCATAAAAAAATAGCTTTTGGCTTTTAAACAAAATTTACTCAAATTAGCAAAAATAAGCAATCTAGTTACATAATTTACATCAGAAACATTGTAAATCTTACATATAAATATTTAGTTTTTGAGACTTGGGAGGCAGTTTATGCACGACCTCATCATCATTGGCGCAGGCACTGCAGGAATCAGTGCTTATAATAAAGCCATTAAACACACCCAGAATATTTTAATTATTAATGATGGCCCATGGGATACCACCTGTGCACGTGTGGGCTGTATGCCAAGTAAACTGCTGATCTCATCTGCAAATCGTATGCATGACATTCAATCCGCAAACAACCTCGCTTTACAATATGATGCTGTAGTAGATACTTCTGGTGTCATGCAACGTATGCATATCCTTAGAGAACGTTTCATTCGCGCAACCTTAAAAGGCGTAGATCAATGGGAAACTTCACATAAAGTTTCTGGGCATGCAAAGTTTATTGATGCGCATACAGTTGAAGTCAATGGACAATCTTATCAGGCCAAAAGCTTTATTGTTGCTGTAGGCTCACGCCCCAATATTGATGAAACTCTAAAGCAAAAATTAAAAGACAAATTCATCACTTCCAATGAAATATTTGAATTTTCCCAATTACCTAAGTCTTTAGCAGTGATCGGGAGTGGCATCATTGCAATTGAATTAGCTCAAGCCATGCAACGCCTGGGTGTACAAACCACAATGTTTGCGCGTAGTCAAAAAGTAGGTGCTTTAACTAGCCCAATCTTACAAAAACTGGCGCAAGAGCAATTCAGCAAAGAGCTCAATATCAAATTTAAAACCTTACCAGATGAGATTGAGATCCAAGCTGATAAAATAAAGATTAACTTTACAGAAAATGATCAGACTAAGAGTATTGAAGTTGAATATGTCTTAGGTGCTACAGGTCGGCAAAGCAATATAGATCGTTTAGGTCTAGATCAACTCAATTCAATATTCAAGGACATCAAAAACCTTCCTATCGATAAAGAAACCAAACAACTTGCAAACCTACCTATATTTATAGTCGGTGATGCCACACCTGATGCGCCGATTCAACATGAAGCCGCGCATGCGGGTAAACAGGCAGTTTATAACTGTTTAAATTATCCGGATGTAAAGCCTATTCCTGCCTTAATCCCATTGGCGATTGTATTTTGTCATCCTGAAATGGCGATTGTCGGAAAAAGTTTTAAACAGCTGGAAGATCAACACATCGAATTTATTCGGGGATTCGTCTCTTATGAAAATCAAGGACGTGCACTGGTTCTGGCAGAAAACTCAGGTGGAATAGAAGTTTATATTGCTAAAAAATCAGGTAAATTACTTGGTGCAGAACTCTTTTGCTCCCAAGCAGAACATCTGGCCCATTTACTGGCCTGGATGATTGATGCTGACCAGGATATTTATCAGATCTTAAAGAAACCTTTTTATCATCCTACGCTGGAAGAGGGTCTTAGAACTGCCTTTAAACATGCTCGACGTCAGTTTGATGCATTGCAAGAAAAAAGTTAAGCAATCCAACCCTTACTCAAGGTTAATTATCGCTCTAGCTTAATATTGGACACTGTATAAAGTTAACTTTATATGAATACCGAATCGTCAAGACAATTACCCCATGCACAAAAAAACACCCCCTTCTATTGAAGGGGGTGTTTCTGGAATAATGAGCTGGCGATGACTTACTCTCACATGGGTAACCCCACACTACCATCAGCGCTAAGAGGTTTCACTTCTGAGTTCGGGAAGG
>NZ_JAMXXP010000010.1 GCF_024129355.1 Acinetobacter lwoffii
ATCTTCAAATCTTCAAATCTTCAAATCTTCAAATCTTCAAATCTTCAAATCTTCAAATCTTCAAATCTTCAAATCTTCAAATCTTCAAATCTTCAAATCCAGTTCATCAAACTATAAAAACATTTGAAAACTCAAATTTAAAAAGTATCTTTCTTATAGCTTACTCAAGCCATGCTGACCATTTACATTTTTAACCCAGAAAAACTCAAAGCCTGAAAACCCTTACACATGCGGCATTTTTTATTGCTTAGACTGTTTCTCTCAACTTCTAGAAACAGGCAAGTAGAATGAACAATTTTAATGCAAGTGATATTAAAGAACATGCTTCAGTCATTGCTTCATGTGGTACTCAAGTCGGGAAGGTGGACCATTTAGAAGGTCAGGATTCAATTAAATTAACAAGAAGTGATGATGAAAATAATGAGCATCATCTGATTCCCTTGAGTTGGGTAAGTGAAATCAAAGACGATAGCGTCGTGCTCAATAAAACTGCGGAAGAGGTACGTAAAGAGTGGACTACCTTATAAGAAATTAAAGTTAGTGGACTGAAAAGCAGGGCTGCTTCAGCTTAATTTTTTATGTCACAGACTTTATGAGTAACCGTTGAAAATGCCAGTTCGAAAGACTGGCATTTTTATTGTTTATTAAAACGAGATAATGATCGCGTGCTGAATTTATTGAAGCTATGAGTGTTTTTTTATAAAAAAACCACCTGATTTTTCAATCAGATGGTTTGGAAAACTTAAATTCAAGAAGTATTAAGCTTCTTGCTGCTCAGCCTGAATCGCAGTTAAGGCAATGGTAAACACGATGTCATCGACCAAGGCACCACGCGACAGGTCATTGACCGGCTTATTCAAGCCTTGCAGCATTGGTCCAACACTGACTACATTGGCAGCACGTTGTACCGCTTTATAGGTCGTGTTACCGGTATTCAGATCCGGGAAAATAAATACATTGGCACGTCCAGCCACTTGTGAATCAGGTGCCTTTTGGCGCCCCACGCTTTCCACCGATGCTGCATCATATTGTAATGGCCCATCAATCAACAGGTCAGGACGACGTTCTTTGGCAATGCGTGTAGCTTCCGCGACTTTTTCCACATCAGCGCCAGTACCCGAAGTTCCTGTCGAATAGGAAATCATGGCAATGCGTGGATCTATACCAAAGGCTTTGGCAGAATCGGCGGACTGGATTGCAATTTCGGCCAGCTGTTCTGCATCAGGGTCCGGATTGATCGCACAGTCACCATACACATAGACTTCATCTGGCAACAGCATAAAGAATACGGAAGATACCAGTGAGTAATTCGGTGCGGTCTTAATGAGTTGAAATGCAGGTCGCACCGTATTGGCTGTGGTATGAATCGCTCCCGAAACCAGACCATCGACTTGATCCAAGGCCAACATCATGGTGCCAAGTACAACAGTATCTTGCAATTGTGCTTTGGCTTGCAACGCATCCAGCTTGCCTCTGCGTAACTCAACCATTGGCTCGATATATTGATCACGGATAGTGTCTGGGTCAATAATCTGTAGATCAGCAGGGAGCTGAATCCCACGTGCCTTGGCAACCTCGGCAACAGACTCTGGTTTTGCCAAAAGGATACATTGGGCAATGCCACGTGTCTGGCAAATCACGGCAGCCTGTACAGTACGTGGTTCATCACCCTCTGGGAGTACAATACGTTTTTTCGCTGCAATCGCTTTCTGTACCAGCTCATAACGGAAAGCTGATGGAGAGAGGCGAGGATGTAGGTTGTTCTGAGTATGTTGATCCAGCCAGTTATTGTCAATATGACTTGAAACAAAACGGGTAACCTGCTCAGCGCGTTCAATATCATCAATTGGAATTTCATTGCCAAAACGATTTAAGCGTTGTGCTGTTTCAAGTGTATCAAGTGAAGTATGCAGAATTGGCAAACCTTGCTTAATTGCACTTTGGCAAAACTCTAAAACATTGTCTGAGGGTGGCGCCTGTTCAGTTAAAACCAATCCTGCCAATGGTGTACCATTGCTACTGGCGAGACTGGCTGCAAGCAGGGTGTCGGTACGCTGTGAGGCACTGATGATCAGCTCACCCGCAATAAACTTGTGCAGTTCAGATTCAATATTTGAGGCAATCAGGCTGGTATGTAAAATACGGCGCTGTTTTGCTTCGCCCTGATGCAGCCATGTCCCCTCAACAATTGCTGCAATATCCAAACTACGTGGCACACTCAGGATATTGCTGAATGGAACCAGACCGATAATTGGCAATTCATCTGTTCCCATAAAGCGGTTATAGCGTTGCAGCTCTAATGAAAATTCGGCAATTTGCTGGTCCAGACGTAGGCTTGGGTCAAGTGTGACAGGAATTTTAGCCGTGCCGTCTGGAAGCCCCTTGGTTCGCATGAACAGAACCCCTGTAGTGCGGGGTGAGGCTGCGCCGCCAAACTGACGTAGATGGGCATCGACTTTTTCTGCTGTCTTGCGTGGATCAGCAAGATCGGCGGTACTGACCAAAACCACCTGGGCATCCAGCGCCTGCGCAAGCGCAGCATTGATTTCACTGGCAAAATGGTCTTGTCCATTGGGAACAAGGCCCTCGACAATAATTACATCATGATCAACCGCAATCTGGCGATGCAATGCAACCGCCTCTTCAAGCAGTTCATCTGTCTCACCTAATGCAATCAGTTGAGTCAATCTTTCATAAGTAATCGGTTCAACCGAACGACGATGGAATAGATGACGATATAGGGTGGTAGTGCGGTCAACCGTCGTATCTGCAATTTGTGAAAATGGCTTGAGGAACCCCGCATTAATTCCTTTACAGTCCAGTGCGTAAATCATGCCTAAACAGGCAGAGGTTAAACCAACACCCTCACCTGTAGGAATCAGTAAAATTGTATTCATAAGTTATGTCAGTCGCAGAATAATAAAAATCAGTTAAAAAGTGGCCAAGCCTGCTTATGCAGGCGTTACCTCAGCTTTAGACTTTTTTGCAGTATTGCGCTCCACTTCAAGTTCAACAACACTTTGAACTTCTTGTGCGATACGGCCTTCTTCATCTGTTGGCACTACCCAGATTTGTGGGCCTGTGCCTGAATCGATTCGGCCTTCGGTACCGCGTTTCAATTCATTGTTGGCGTTTTTATCCAGATTGAAACCAAAATGAGGCAGATAAGTCATGGTTTTTTCGCGGATATACGCCGAGTTTTCGCCAATGCCGCCAGTGAAGAACAGACCATCAAGACGTGGCAGACCACAGCTCAACGCTGCCAGAGATTTAGCTAAACGGTAGCAGAAAACTTCAATCGCCAGTGCGGCATCTTCATTGCCTTGCTCTGAGGCTTCAATCAGGGTACGCATGTCATTGGACAGATCAGACAAGCCCAAAAGACCACTTTGGCTATTCAGCATCTTGTCAATTTTATAAATATCCCAACCCAGGTTTTTTGCCAGGAAGCTGTGCAGACTTGGGTCAACATCGCCACTGCGTGTGCCCATAACAATACCTTCAAGTGGAGTTAAACCCATTGAGGTATCTACACTTTTCCCATTCCAAACGGCACAGGTCGAGCTACCATTACCTAAATGCGCGGTTAACCAGCCACCTTGTTTGAAACTGCCTGCCAGTTCAGAACCACGCTCTGACACATAGGCATGACTAGTCCCGTGGAAACCATAGCGACGCACACCATGGGCGGTATATAAAAATTTCGGCAGGGCATAACGATAAGCATGCGCTGGCATGGTTTGGTGGAAGGCAGTATCAAATACCGCAACCTGTGGTAATTCCGGGAATAAACGTTTAGTGGCTTCAATGCCAATCAGGTGTGCCGGATTATGTAATGGTGCAAGCGGCGTTGCTTCACGAATTTTTTCAATAATCTCGTCATTGATCAGTTCAGCCTTGGTCAGGCTGCCACCATGTACGACACGGTGACCGATCGCGTCCGGACGGTAGTTGGCCAGACGTTCAAGACCCACTTCGAGTGCTTTTTTGTGGTCAGCAAATGGAATATGGATATCGACTGGCTCATTGCCAACCGTTACACCTTTAATGCGAGCATTCTCTGTGCCTAAGTTCTCAGCTAAACCATGAATACGGAAATTCTGCTCCTCAAGAAGTAATGCAAACTTGATTGAAGAAGAGCCACAATTAATAACTAATACTGATTTAGACACGATTGATTACCCAATTTTTAATTAAAATTCTCGTCCATTTGCTTGACCCAATTGCGGGCAATGAAGCAGCAATCCAGATCAATGAATATGTTTTAACATTTGTTTTTTTTCTGTCCTAGATAGACTTTAGCAGATTAGACTTAAGCATTATCGACCGATTTAACAATAATAACTAAAATTTATCAGTTCATAGTTTTCATTTATAAATAAAATGATGCTGAAAATATCATCAATAAGAATACTAAACTCTGCTTAAATTTAATTTTAGAACAGATTAATTCTTTAGTTTAGCGCCTGAAAAGGCACATATTGTTTTTACATACAATTCTATAAAGAGATTCATCAATAAAATAACCGGAAGGTTCTAATCCATCTATTTCAGTGTCAATTTTTCTGCCCATAAAAAACCGCCTCATAAATGAGGCGGTTTTTTATGGGCGATCTGAATACTTATTGGCGAATCTGACCATCACCAAAGACAATCCATTTCTGCGACGTCAGGCCTTCAAGACCGACTGGGCCACGAGCATGGATTTTATCGGTTGAAATCCCGATTTCTGCGCCTAAGCCATATTCAAAACCATCTGCAAAACGAGTAGAGGCATTGATCATGACCGAACTTGAATCTACACCCGCCAGAAATTCGCGAGCCAGACTGTAGTTTTCAGTAATAATGGAATCGGTATGATGCGAGCCATATTTGTTGATGTGCTCAATGGCTTCTTCTATACCAGAAACGACTTTGATCGCCAGAATCGGGCCCAGATACTCGGTATACCAGTCTTCTTCAGTGGCCGTAATGACTGCATCTCCAAGAATACGCTGGGTTTCCCGGCAACCACGCAGTTCGACTTTTTTCTCTTGGTAAAGCTCTGCGATGCGTGGCAAGAATTCTTCAGCGACTTTTTCATCGACCAGCAGGGTTTCCATGGCATTACATACACCATAGCGATGGGTTTTGGCATTGAGCGCAATAGGCAATGCTTTCAACAAATCTGCTTGAGCTTCCACATACACATGACAGTTGCCATCTAAATGTTTAATGACCGGTACGCGTGCTTCCTCGGTAATTCGTTCGATTAGGCTCTTGCCGCCACGAGGCACAATCACATCCACATATTCGGTCATGGTAATCAACTGGCCCACTGCAGCGCGGTCAGTCGTATTCACGACCTGTACGGCAGCCTCAGGCAAGCCTGCGACTTTCAGGCCATGCTGAATCGCGACTGCAATTGCCTGATTCGATTCCAGAGCTTCTGAGCCGCCCCGTAAAATAATGGCATTGCCTGATTTGAGCGCGAGTGATGCCGCCTCCAACGTGACGTTAGGACGTGACTCGTAGATCATGCCGACCACACCCAAAGGCACACGCATCTTGCCCAGTTGAATCCCGGATGGGCGATAAGCCATATCACTAATTTCACCAATCGGATCTTTCAAGCCAATGACATCTTTCAGGCCCTGTAACATACCTTTAAAGCGCGCGGGGTTGAGTTCTAAGCGATCAAGCAGGGCAGGGTCCAGATTGTTATTATGCGCCTTAGTCATATCTTTCTGGTTAGCAACCAAAATAGCAGCTTGGCTATTTTCCAAAGCCGTATAAATAGCGGATAACGCATTATTTTTAGTTTGGGTGGACGCGCGAGCCAAAATGCGAGACGCTTGGCGTGCCTGCTGTCCTACCGTTTGCATGTATTGTTCAATAGACTCTTGCATAGCGGTTTGATCACTTAGAAATTTCATTTCGATATTAACAGCCTGCTGCTGCACAATGAAGCCCATCTATTAAAAATCATCCGTTTTCGCAGACTTCTAAACATTTTGAAATTGTTTTCTGTTTAAAAGTAGATAAGTGGTCACTGAAGCGGTTGCTTGTGAAAAGCAGCTCTGTATAGAATGAAACACGCGGCATTGATGTCATTTATAATTATTAAAGAGCAGGATGCGTGTTCAGGCACACCGGAATGCGCCTGAAATATAAGATCTGTTAAGCATGACTTGCACAATAAAAATAAGGCAAGGACGGAGGAAAAGGAATATGAATTCCATTATCCACATGGACACCCATGTATTGGAACAACATAGCCACGATGGTTTTTTTGATCTTTATGATAAGCACAGTTTTAAGCAGCCGCCACGTACGACCTGGATGGACGGCTGGAAAATCGAATATATGGCGATCGCCCGTCCGGATACCTTACATTTAAGACCCATGGTGATTATTGGGGGAGCTTTCCAGAATTTTAATTCCTACAAATACTGTGTAGAACAGCTTTTTGATGCAGGTCCCATCATTCTGATTGACCTACCGTCCATGGGGGCCAACCAGCAGATTAGTAATGTGGATACGGACCTGTCTGCTGGAACACTGGAGCTTGAAGACCTTGCTGCGATGCTGGGACGATGGCTGGAGCAGATGCAGCTACCGCAAGTGGCAATTTTAGGCATGTCCTTAGGGTCGGTGGTGGCTTCCTGTCTGGCCGACCAGCGTCCTGAACTGATCGATCGAATGATCCTGATGGGGGTGATGCAAAAAACCCGTAAAAGCTGGCGGATGCTGCTGGAAGAATCCCTACATCTGATGAAAGAACAGCGCATGGACGAATTTGGTCAGGCGGTCATTTTGTATCTGGTCAATCATGCACGCCTAACCGAAACCCGCATGTCACCGACAGCAAAGCGTTTGTTCTTCAAGCAGATGTCAGAATTCACTGCGACTGAACAGGATCGTTATGATATCAATTGCAACCGTTTATTGCGTCTGACCAATGTGCCGATTCCGCAGTGCAAAGTGCTGGTGGCATGTGGGCAATATGACAGTTTTACCTTGCCACATGAAAATGCGAATTTTGCCCTGCAATGCCCGGATATGCAGTACGTGCAAATTGCAGGCGCCGATCATGTACCACAGCTGCAACGTCGTAAAGAAACCATGCATCTGTTTGCAACTTTCTTGCGTGATGAGGCTGTTGATCAACTGGATGGCATTATTCCATTCACTCGCGAACAGATACAGCAGCTTGAACGTCGCGGTGAAGAGCGGATTCAGGTGCAAGACTCACAGCGCTTCCTCAGTCATCGTCATTCTGATCTCATTTTAAAAGCAGAGATCGTGGACATGAATTTCTTTGGGGTATTACTAGAGCTAGATGTAGAATGGGCAGTATGTGCGGCAACTTATCCTCGTGACTTGGCCTTGCATCTGGAAGATGAAGCAGGGGAATTTCAGATTGAATGCCTAATCTTTGAACAGGATGATACCCAGCTGCGTGCTTTATTTAAACATGGCAGTTTTGAAGTCGCAGAACGCTTATTACGCTTTGTACAAATGCAAAAAATGCTCTCACAAACTGAAGTATTTGATGCGGCAATTTAAAAACATCATCTTTAAAAAACAGCGTACTTAAACGCTGTTTTTTTTCACGGCATGAATCATCCAGACCAGATCACTCAAATGTTCATCCTGTTCATGAGTCGGGTTTTGCTGACGAGGCTCGGCAAAATAACGTTGTGGTTGTTGTACCTCAACCTGGTCAAATCCTGCATCTTGAAAAAAGTGCTGCAGTTCTTGGGGGGATTTAAAATGAAAGGTAAACGCACTGCGAGACATGAATTTAAGTAGACGGCTACTGCTCCAGATAAAGTTCGCCAGTTTATTTTTCACCGGTTCAGGATAAATATCGCTGAGATAGTGAACTGCCGGGAAATACTGCGCATTTTCTGTAATACCCTGCATCAGAATGCGTAACATATGTTGATCAAAATAATTAATCAGCCCTTCACTAATGATGACCAAGGGCTGGTTTCGGTCAAACATCTGAAAAATACAGTCCAGCTCTTCACTAAAAATATCGGCAGTCAGGACTTCAGGGGCATGCTGATCGATTTGCTGTAAAGCCTGCGTCTTGATCTCGGCCATATCGGGCAGATCCAGTTCACGATAATTAATCTCGGGAAATTTCAGTCTGAAATTCCAGCTGCGTGGAGATAGTCCGCAGGCAATTTCAAGAACCTGAAGTTGTGGGTGTTGCTCAATTAGTTGACACAGATGCTCATCAATCATCTGATGGCGCTGCTTAAGTGTAGTCCGCATGCTACCGCCGACATGACGTTCTGCCCAGGATTCAAGTGGATGAAGCAGTTTGGCCAGAAACTTGCCTTTGGATGTAGCAAAGGCTGGATGTGAGATTCCCATTTGATACCAGATATAGGCGGTATAGTGCGCCGTAAAAGAAATATGGCGATGTTGCGAAAGTGAGTCTGTCATATTTGTTCTGACCTTATTGTTATTTTTAAGTTGATTAAATAATAGTGTGACCTTTTCATTACTATAATTAAAAAGGAACACCTTGTCGTGTCCCTTTTTCATATTGATTGGATTTAAAAAGTTTTAGCTGGATTGCTGTTTAAATGCCAGTATTTCATTACGGATCTCGCGCCATTCTTCACCCAGATCCAGTTCATCACCAATCTGGATGTTCGGGATGTTGCCGCGCATGCGTTCCAGGCGTTGCTGGTTCGGGAGGGGCAGATCTTCAATTCCTTCCAGTGCAATACATTGTGCTGCACGATCATTGCAGACCAGACCCATATCACAACCAGCTTTGAGTGCGGCCTGAATTCGGACATCGGCACCGCCTGCGACACATGCGGCCTGCATGCTTAAATCATCCGAGAACAAGACGCCGTCAAAGCCCAGCTCCTGACGTAAAACCTTCCGAATCCAGAATTCCGAGAAGCCTGCCGGATTGGGATCAACCTGACTATAGATGACATGAGCCGGCATCAGCGCATCCAGTTGTGGTTGCAGTTGGATAAATGTTTGCATATCTTTTTGCTGGATTTCTGCATAGGAGCGCGTATCAATTGCTGCAGCAACATGTGAATCCGCTTTGACTGAGCCATGACCTGGGAAATGTTTACCAGTTGAAGCCATGCCGGCACGTTTCATGCCGTGCAGAAATGCACCAGCCAGCGGAATAATATCCTGAATATTTTGCGCGAAACTGCGATCGCCGATCACATCACTGATGTCATTCAAGTCCAGTACCGGCGCAAAGCTGAAATCAATGCCGACAGCCAACACTTCAGTCGCCATCAGCCAGCCGCATTTTTCAGCCAGTTCAAGGGCACGCTGTGGATCGCGCGTATAAAGTTCGCCAAATTTCCCCATGGCAGGCAGCAGGGTAAAGCCTTGTCTTAAACGCTGGACACGACCGCCTTCCTGATCTACCGCAATTAAAATATCAGGATGCACCTGACGCATATGATCGGTCAAAGCACGGACTTGCGCCGGAGATTCGATATTGCGACCAAATAAAATCACTCCACCGACTTGCGGCGCACTTAATAGTTCAATATCTTCTTGAGTGAGGGTTGTGCCTGCGATGTCGAGCATCAATGCGCCAATCATATGCGGAATCCGTTTTAGAGTTTTCGGAGAAAACAATACCTGAATTCTGCAATGATTTGCTACACTTTGTCAGCACAGAATATGATAAAACTACACGACATAAACATATTAAGTTGTTTAAGATGCTGAATACGTTAAATTCTGGTCGAAAAGCAACACGGTCACATTGGTCTCTAGGCCAAGGAAGTACGAATTATTTATGAAATTTCAAACTATAGCTTGCGCAGTTGCGATTGCGACAGGTGGATTCTTTTTTACCCATGTAGTGAATGATGCGATTGCGGCCAATAGTAATGAAGTGGTCAGTAAAGCAATTCAGCCATCTCAAGAGCAGGCGCTGGTGTCACGTCAGCTGGCAACCCTGGTTGACCGTCAGCATTATTTAAATATGCGTCTGGATGCCCAGACTTCGCAGCGTATTTTTGATTTCTATATTGATAGTCTTGATCCGGAACACAGTCTGTTTCTGGCCCCAGAAGTTGAAAACTATAAGAAACGCTATGGTGCCAATTTTGGTGCCAATCTGAAAGCCGGCAACTTGTCTGGTCCTTATGAAATGCATGCGCAATATCAACAGCGCTTGCACCAGTTCTACACCTATATGTTGAATGAGCTGAAAAAACCGCAGAATCTGAATCAGCCAAATGTTTATATCGAAACGGATCGTGAGAAAGCGCCATTCTTTAAAACTGAGGCTGAACAGCGTGCGCACTGGTCAAAAATGCTGGTGTCTCAGCTGATCAATCTGACCATCAGTAAAGAAGAGGAATTGGCCAAGCAGAAAGCGCTGAAAGCCAATCCGGAATTGGCCAATGGACAAGACCTGACTGGTCCTGAAGATCTAACGCCTGCGCAAACCTTGACCAAGCGTTATACCCGTCAACTGGAACGTCTCAGCCGCGTCAAAAGTGATGATGTGCTCGACAAGACACTGAACGCGATGATGCTGACTTATGATCCCCACAGTAATTACTTCCCGCCTGTGGATGCGATGGAGCTGAATCGTCAGACCACTTTACAGCTGGAAGGCGTCGGCGTATCGATTCGTCCGGAGCGTGGCAATGAAGATTATACCAAGATTGAAACCATCGTTGAAGGTGGTCCGGCCAGCAAATCCGGTCAAGTTAAATCAGGTGATCGTATCATTGGTGTAGCCCAAGACGGCGAGCAAATGGTCGATGTCATTGGCTGGCCAAGTAATGAAATTGTCGGTCTGATTCGTGGTAAACGTGGCACGAAAGTCACTCTACGCTTGCTCGGTGCGGGTGCTGCCATGGGGCAGGCACGTAATGTGACCATTACCCGTGACGTGATTCAGGAAGAAGATGCCGGTGTGCGTACACGTGTGGTCGACATTCAACGTGATGGCAAAAAGTATCAATATGGTGTGATCGAAATTCCGTCGTTCTATCTGAACTATCGCGCACGCCGTGCCGGTACGGATTATCGCTCGGTGTCTGAAGATACCAACAAAGCCTTGAAAGAGCTGGCAGCGAAGAATGTTGCCGGGATTATTGTTGATTTACGCAATAACCCGGGTGGTTCACTGGAAGAAGTGGCACGTATGTTGGGGCAGGTAATCAAGTCTGGCCCAGTGGTACAGATCCGTGATGGCAATGGCAACGTTAGCGTCTTTGAAGATGATGATGGCGGTGCACAAACCTATGCGGGTCCATTAGCCGTAATGGTGAATCTGGCCTCTGCATCGGCCAGTGAAATTTACTCCGCTGCGATTCAGGATTATGAACGCGGGATTGTGATTGGCAGTACCACCACAGGTAAAGGTACAGCACAAGTACAACTGGATAGTCTGGCGCATGGTCAGGCGACATTGACGCAGCGTAAATTTTACCGTGTGACCGGTGGCAGTACCCAGAATAAAGGGGTCGTTCCGGACATTAAACTGGTCGATATTTATAACGAAGAGTTTGGTGAGCGTAAGGCTAAAAATGCCTTGCAGTGGGATACCATTCCAACGGCACCATTTAAACGTGAAGGCGCTGTACAGAAATACGTTCCTGAATTGGCTAAACTTTCTCAGCAACGGGTCACACTGGATTCTCAGTTCAAGTATTTAGAACAGCGTAAAGCCGTGATGAAGAAAGCCGAAGAAGAGAAACGTCAGGTACTGGACTTGCAACAGCGTAAAGCTGAGTTGATTGCCATGGAGCAAAAAACGCTGGACGCAGAAAACACTCGCCGTGCTGCAACAGGTCTGAAACCTTATCCAAATTGGGAAAGTTATCAGGCTTCGCTGGATGCCTTGATTGAAACACGTGCCAAGATGAAGG
This sequence comes from Acinetobacter lwoffii, assembly GCF_024129355.1. Lineage (GTDB taxonomy): Bacteria > Pseudomonadota > Gammaproteobacteria > Pseudomonadales > Moraxellaceae > Acinetobacter > Acinetobacter lwoffii_I. The sequence goes on from NZ_JAMXXP010000010.1 coordinate 11,877, forward strand.
CCAAAGAACGTCCGGCTTTGCCTGAGGAAGAAGCTTTTGTAATTGAAGCGGCAAATGTGTTACTGGACTATGCCAAATTACAGAAAAAATCCTAAGATTTAACATTATTTATCATTCATTAAAATAGCCTGTTTCGACAGGCTATTTTTTTCTTTTGCAAATCTGCACAAAAGACCAAATAAAATTTTGCTATGAAGTGCCATCTGTCTAAATAAAAAGAAAAAAATTGTGATGGTGATCGAATAAATGAGCTAAAAAAATGAAGCTAAATATTTGCTTAAATTTGAAACACTTCTAATATATAAGTTGTATTTTATTTTTCTGTTGAGTTTTATTTTTGGGGCAATTCTCAACTTCAAAAGAAAGAAATATAAATTCTAAATTTTAGTTAAGACTGATGTTGTTGCAGACCAATTGGCTTGCATGGATAGTCAGTCTTGAGATTTTACTGAGTTCAAATTTGATCGGATGAAAATGGAAATATCAGTGCAGAGAATAATAAAAATGATCACCGATGGGGAACATTTTTTATGATTGATATTCAGCATGATATTGGTCTGTTCATCGGGTCCGTTCTTTCTGCATTGGTTGCTTGCTATCTCATCGCACGGATTAAAAAATTTGCTTCAGGCGCTTTACAGCTAAACTTTAAAACCTTCAATTTAATGCTAACCGCCATGCTATTGGGCCTATTCATATGGTTGATCCATTTTATTGGGCTGACAGCAAGTTTTGTGCTGAATAAATATGAGATGGATTTGGGCCTGATGCTCCTGTCTGTTCTGGTGATATGCATTGCCTCTATGTTTATCCTCTGGTTAAGTACCAGAAGTACTTGGTCATTTTTCCGATCAGTTCTCGTATTAGGTGTGATCGCACTCGGCATCTTTGGCATGCACTCTATTAGCATGATGGCATTCAATTTTACTGCCGCCCATGTGCAACAGTCACCGGAATTAGTTCAGGCTCATGATCAGCTGTTTCTGGCCGTGGTACTGATGAGCGGATTGTTGTTGGTGACGCTGATGTGTATCGTCGTATCCGAACTGCGTGTGGGATTACGCAACCGTCAGCTTGCATGGGCCAATCAACAAATTGAAAATCAGACCATTCAGGACAATCTGACCAAATTACCTAACCGTTTGTATCTGGCTGAATATGCAAATCTGCTGTTTTCAGGTCAGTCCGAACAGCAGCATGAAATTGCTTTTTTATATATCGATCTGGATCGTTTTAAAGCAGTCAATGATGTGTTTGGCCATCTGGTCGGTGATCAGTTGCTGATTCAATTGACCACGCGGATTCATCTGTTATTAGGCCATCATTCCAAGCTGCTCAGAATTGGTGGGGATGAATTTCTGCTGGTACTGGAAAACACATCTGTCGCCAAAGCTGCAAAAATGTCAGAACAGATTCTTGAACTGATTCAGGAAAGTTTCCTGATTGAAGGCAAGAGTATTCATATCTCGGGCAGTATTGGCATTGCCATGTATCCGGAACACGGCAAGAATTTACAGGATCTGCTGGTCAATGCTGATGCCGCCATGCTGAGTTCCAAGTATCAGGGGCGCAATACCTATTCAGTCTTTAATTATTCTACCGACCAGGATGAAAGCAAGAGCCAGAGTACCCTGATTAATGACCTATATAAAGCCGTGGAAGAGCAGCAGTTTGTGCTGTTTTATCAGCCCAAGTTTCGGACCAAAGACCGTAGCTTGTGTGGGGTAGAGGCATTAATTCGCTGGAACCATCCCCAGTTTGGTTTGCTCGGCCCGAATCTGTTTATCAATGCGGCTGAAAAAACCGGACTGATTATTCAAATGGGCTATTGTGCATTGGAGCTGGCCTGTCAGCAGATTCAAAAATGGCAACAGACACATACTGAATTTTTCCCTATCGCGGTCAATTTGTCTGCAGTACAATTTGAGCATAAGCATTTGTTTAGTACTTTAGAAAAGTTATTTGCACAATATAAAATCAGTCCTCAGCATTTAATGATCGAGATTACTGAATCGACTGCCATGCATCATATTGATGTGAGTATGCGCAGCTTTAAGCGCTTAAGACAAATGGGCATCCGTCTAGCCATTGATGATTTTGGTACAGGGCATTCCAGTTTTCTCTATTTAAAGAATTTCGCCGTAGATGAGTTAAAAATTGACCGGGAATTTATCAAAAATCTGGCAGTCGGCTCCAAAGAAGAAATGATTCTGGAAAGCATTATTCAGCTGGCCATAAAACTGGGCTTGGTGGTGACCGCCGAAGGTGTTGAAACAGAAGCGCAAGCAGAAATTTTAACCCGGCTCGGTTGTGAACAGTTACAAGGCTTTTTGCTGGGCTTGCCGGTAGATGAACAACGACTAGAAAACTTACAATTCCGTTAATAGCGCTCTAATTCATTGAGCGTCAGGATAGACAACATGGCTAACGGAACTCCACCCTGAAACTCTGCTACAATATCGCCAATTTTTTTCATATTGATCGAATTTGATCTCGAATGCTGTGCATTGAGCAGTAGGTGTATTTCATGAGCTTTAAGCAAGAACTGGCGGCACAAGTCGCCCAGCGACGTACGTTCGCTATTATTTCCCACCCCGATGCCGGTAAAACCACCATGACAGAAAAATTGCTGTTATGGGGTCAGGCTATTCAGGTGGCCGGGATGGTAAAAAGCCGTAAATCTGACCGGGCCGCAACATCGGACTGGATGGAAATGGAAAAAGAGCGTGGTATCTCGATTACCACCTCGGTGATGCAATTTCCTTTTAAAGACAAGATGATCAATCTTCTGGACACCCCGGGACATGAAGACTTCTCGGAAGATACCTACCGTACCCTAACCGCGGTAGACTCGGCGCTGATGGTGATTGATGGTGCAAAAGGTGTCGAAGACCGAACCATTAAATTGATGGAAGTGTGTCGTATGCGCGATACCCCGATCATCTCATTCGTCAACAAAATGGACCGTGAAATCCGTGAACCGCTTGAGCTTCTGGATGAAATCGAAAACGTTCTGAAAATTAAATGTGTTCCGATCACCTGGCCGCTCGGTACTGGCCGTGATTTTGCCGGTGTATTCAATTTAATCGAAGAAAAATTCTACGTGTATAAAGCCGGTTTCGGTTCAGTGATTACTGAGATCGAAGTGCGTGATGGTTATGACTATCCTGATCTTCGTGAGAAAGTGGGTGAACTGGCTTGGGCAGCATTTGAAGAATCGCTGGAACTGGTACAAATGGCCAATGAGCCTTTAGACCGTGAAGAATTCCTGGCCGGTCGTCAAACGCCTGTGTTGTTCGGTACAGCCCTGGGTAACTTTGGTGTCGACCATGTTTTGGATGCATTCAGTCAATATGCACCATCTCCTAAAGCCCATCCGACCCAAGATCGTGTGGTAGAAGCGGATGAAGAAGGCTTCACCGGTTTTGTCTTTAAAATTCAGGCCAATATGGATCCGAAACACCGTGACCGTATTGCTTTCATGCGGATCTGTTCAGGTAAGTATGAAAAAGGCTTGAAGATGAAACACGTACGTCTGGATAAAGATGTGCGTATCAGCGATGCCTTAACTTTCTTGGCCGGCGATCGTCAGCATCTGGAAGAAGCCTGGCCGGGTGATATTATTGGTCTGCATAACCATGGTACCATCCAGATCGGTGATACATTTACCTCGGGTGAGAAACTTCAGTTTACCGGTATTCCACACTTTGCGCCTGAAATGTTCCGTCGTGTCCGCTTGAAGGATCCATTAAAATCCAAGCAGCTGCAAAAAGGTCTGAAAGAGCTTTCAGAAGAAGGGGCAACCCAGGTATTCATGCCGCAGAATAACAACGATCTGATCGTTGGTGCTGTAGGTGTGTTACAATTTGAAGTGGTGGCTTACCGTCTGAAAGAAGAATACAAAGTTGATTGTGTTTACGAACCGGTCAGCATCAACACAGTGCGTTGGGTGTCTTGCGATGACGAGAAGAAATTCAACGAATTCAAGAAAAAAGCTCATGACCAGTTATCCGTCGATGGAGGTGGTCATTTGACTTATCTTGCGCCAAGCCGCGTGAATTTGCAGCTGATGCAAGAACGTTATCCGGACATCGTGTTCCACAATACGCGCGAACACTAAAATTTCAGGCTTCGCAGCTAAAGTTTAAAAATATCAAGCAGCTTCTCCGGAAGCTGTTTTATTTTATGCTACATTTAAGCAATTAATAACTCGATAGATATAGCAAAGAGAATGAAGCTCAGCAAGGAAGTCGTCCTCGGTTCTGTGATTGGTTTAAGTCTTGTCCTGAGTGGCTGTGATCAAAGCGAAAAAGAGCCTGTTAATACTCCGAAAAATGAGAAAATGACCGCAGCTCAGCAGACCGCAGATGTTTTACCTTATCTGAATATTCAAGAGCAGCCGGCCAAGATTGCCTTGCCATTTTGTGAAAATAAAAACTGTATCAATCTGGATATTCAGACCTTGCATACGGTTGATCCATGGATGAACCAATGGATTGAAAAGCAGCAGGCCAAAGTGATCCAGGATCAAATCGGCTTGAAACAGGACATGAATTTACAGCAGGCGATCAATGCCTATGTAAAAAAATCGGATGCCTGGCAGGCGCAGCTCAATCTGAACAAGGCTTATGAGTTATCGCTATATACCCGCATTCCCTACCAGCGCAATCAATATGTATTGATGCAGATTGGGGTCGATACCAAACAGGAAAATGTCAACGTGCATGAGCGCTATTATTTTTTTGTGGCTGATCGTCGCCAGCAGAAAATGCTGACCCCACTGGATATTGTTGATCCTAAGCAACAGTTAGTAATGGATCAGATTATCCAGCAAGCCTATGAGACATGGCTCAAAGAAAATGATCCGCAAGTTCAGCAGAAGGCACCGAAAAAACTGTATTGGGGACAGGCTGACTGGTTCTTTGATCAGGAAGGCATTGGGCTGCATTTTCGCAGCCATGAAATTAGCAAAGATGCCAAACAACTGGATATTTATTTAACAAAACAACAAACACAACAGGTCTTGAAAGCTGATATCTATCAGCATATGTTTTAAAGCTCATGATCCTGCAAGCGTACAGGTTCCAAAAAGGTGAATGAATGCCAAAATACAAGAATATCTTTTGTCTATCCATCCTGGCATCAGCGATCTTGCTGAGTGCCTGTCAGCCGAAGAGTAATGAGCCGGAAGAATCAAGTGCTTCCGAGGTGCTACAAGCCGAAGCTGAAGCACTTAAACTCAGCGGCGATACCGAAAAGCTCAAGCTGGCGATTCCAGAATGTGAAGACAAAAGCTGTCCGGAAATTTCGATCGAACGTCTGAACAGTAATCAGAGCTTTATTGATGAATGGATCGACCAGCAGATTCTGCAACAGTTGAAAAATATCCTGTCTCTTGATGCGATTGAACCGGCAAAAGTGAGCGCTGCCAGTGAAGCAGACGTTGCCGCCTCTGAACCCAAAGCTGCTTTAGCAACAGTGGTGACACCAAAACAGCAGCTTGAGCAGCAAACTCAACCTTATATGCAAACTTTCTTGAATCTGGATAAAGAGCTCAAGGCCCTGAGTGCCAGTCATAGTATTAGCCTGATGATTAAGCCCAAGATTTTGAATTCAGGAGATCCTTTGGCGACCGTGGTTCTGAACAGCAGTTATTATCTGGGAGGAGCACACGGCGCATCTGCACAGACTTATTATAATTTTGATCTGGAGCAGAAAAAACTGGTCAAGCTGGATGACATTATTGCGGCCAAACAGAAAGCCCAACTGGAAGCGCGTGCTTATGATGCGTTTAAAAACTGGGTGGTAGAATCCAATCTGGCCAAAGATGTGGCGGAATATGAACAAGCCTGGAAGTTCAAGCTTACTGATAATTTTTATCTGGCCCAGCAAGGTCTGGTCTTGCAATATGCCGAATATGAAATTGGGCCATATGTAGTTGGCTTGCCACGTTTAATGATTCCTTATGAACAGCTACAAGGTGTGCTGAAACCTGAATATTTGCCTCAAACTGAAAAAGCTGCCTCTGAGGCACAGCCAGCGCCTGCTGAAAAAACTAAATGACCTTAAAACTGTTTGATACGCATACCCATTTTGATGTTCCCGATTTTGATCCTGATCGGGAACAGTTGGCGTATGCGGCAAAAGCGGCAGGTGTCGAGCATCTGGTTTTAATTGGTTTTTTGCAAAACCGTTTTGCTGATCTGTTAGGAACTCACGACTTTATCAATGACCTGGGAAATGCACCGCAAAGTCATTTAGCCCCGGGCTTGCATCCATTTTATATTGAACAGCATCAGACTGATCATTTACAGGAGCTGGAACAGCTGCTTAAAAATGAGCATTGTATTGCCATTGGCGAAATCGGTCTGGATACCTTTTTAAAACAGCACAAACAGGCTGAAATTTTCCAGAAGCAAAAAGATTTTTTTGCTGCACAGCTGGAACTGGCGCAGCAATTCGATAAGCCGGTTTTGCTGCATATCCGTAAGTCACATGCGGAGGTTTTGCAGATTTTAAAACAACAGCAGTTTAAACAGGGCGGCATTGCGCATGCCTTTGGTGGTGGGATTGAGGAAGCCAAGGCCTTTATCAAATTAGGATTCAAACTGGGCATCACCGGGCAAATCACCAATCTAAATGCCAAAAAACTTCATCAAGTGGTGCAGTATGTCGGACCAGAACATCTGGTATTGGAAACTGACTGTCCGGATATGACGCCACTCTGTTGTCAAAGCTCGACCGAGCAACGTACCCGAAATACACCTGCAAATTTACCTTATGTGCTGCAAGGACTGGCAAAGAGTCTACATATGCACAAAGAGGAACTGGCTGAACAGCTCTGGCAAAATACTCATCAGGCCCTGCATCTGGCCATTTAATTTAACGCTCTTAACTCGGTCTTAAATTCCCGGTTCATCATAAATAGAAAAAAAGGTGCATTATGCAATTTCTAAAATGCTCCAGACTTGGCATCATGCCATATACATTTTTTTAGGTGAGATTCACATGGCACAAGGACTTTTGGCGGGTAAGCGCTTCTTGATCGCGGGCATTGCGAGTAAATTATCGATTGCTTTTGGTATTGCTCAGGCATTGCATCGTGAAGGTGCTGAATTGGCTTTTACTTATCCAAATGAAAAGCTGAAAAAGCGGGTAGATGACTTTGCTGAACAGTTTGGTTCGAAACTGGTTTTTCCTTGTGATGTGGCAGTCGATGCTGAAATTGACCATGCATTTGCCGAACTGGCTAAACACTGGGATGGTCTGGACGGCGTAGTGCACTCTATCGGTTTTGCACCGGCACATACGCTAGATGGTGACTTCACCGAGATCACGGATCGTGAAGGCTTTAATATTGCACATGACATCAGTGCTTATAGCTTTATTGCAATGGCACGTGCGGCAAAACCTTTGCTGCAAGTCCGTCAAGGCTGTTTGCTGACATTGACCTATCAAGGTTCTGAGCGTGTAATGCCAAACTATAACGTGATGGGTATGGCCAAAGCCTCTTTAGAAGCAGGCGTACGTTATTTGGCGTCTAGCTTGGGTCAGGAAGGTATTCGTGTGAACGCGATCTCTGCGGGTCCAATCCGTACCTTGGCAGCTTCAGGTATTAAATCATTCCGTAAAATGCTTGACCTGAATGAGAAAGTTGCTCCATTAAAACGTAATGTGACGATTGAAGATGTCGGTAATGCTGCATTGTTCCTGTGCTCGCCATGGGCTAACGGGATTACTGGTGAAATCCTGTATGTTGATGCTGGTTTTAATACTGTTGGTATGAGCGCTGATTTGATGGCGGATGCGGAATAAATCCTATAAGTCCTCTCTCCCTCAGGGAAAGAGTTAGAGAGAGGGGAATGACTTCTTCCTCTGAGTGAGGAAATGATTAAAATCCCCCTTTGATAAAGGGGGAGGCCACTCAAGGCAATAAAAAAGACCGCATAAGCGGTCTTTTTTAGATTTGAGGGATAGCGATTAAGCTTGACCATCCACAGCAGCGGCTTGCGCACGTTGCATATTGGCTTCAAATTCAGCATCGAAGTTGATTGGTGTAAGTAGCAACTGTGGGAAGCTGCCTTTAGTCACCATATCATTCACTGCTTCACGTAGGAACGGGAACAGGATGTTCGGACAGTATGCACCCAGGATATATGGAAGACGCTCTTCTTCAACGCCATCCACCAAGAAAATACCAGCTTGAGTCACATCAACGATAAACGCGGTATCACCTTCGTTGGTTGCTTGAACTACGACTTTCAAAGCTACTTCAAAATGAGTTTCATCAATTTTTTCTGCAGAAGAAGAAAGATTGATGTTTAACTCAGGTTGCCATTGCTTGGTAAAAACTTGCGCCCCAGGAACTTCAAAAGAAATATCTTTGGTGTAAATACGCTCTAATGCCAATTGTGGTTGAGCTTGTTGTTCTTCACTCATTTTTTGATCCTTAATATGAAGTGATAATTTTAGTAAGGTTAAGCCAGCAATTCATCAAGTTTGCCTTCACGCTCTAAAGCATAAAGTTGGTCAAAACCACCGATGAACTGATCATTAATAAAAATTTGTGGCACGGTACGGTGATTGGTACGCTGCATCAATTCAAGACGTACTTCAGGCGCTTCTTGAGACAAGTTAATCTCTTTATATGCCACACCCTTACGTTCCAGTAGCTGTTTTGCACGCACGCAATAAGGACACACTGTCGTCGAGTAAATAGTAACTTCAGCCATGATCAATCTCCTGTTCGTGGATTATTTGCTTTTCACCAAAGGTAAACCTTGAGCTTTCCAGTTGCTGACGCCGCCATCAAGACGGTAGGCATCGGCATGACCAACCTGCTGTAATGCAGTACCAGCCACCTGTCCAAGGTTACAAATGAACACCAAAGGGCGATCAGATGCTTTCAGCTCTTCAACATGTTTTGTAATCTGGCTATATGGAATATTACGGCTGCCGCTGATATGACCTTCACGGAAGTCTTTGGCATCACGTAAATCAATCAGCATGGCATTTTTTGCTTTGACTAAAATTCCCAGCGATTGCGGAGAAATTTTGCGACCGTTACGTTGACCTTCGATAATGAAGAACAAAACCACTAATACCGCGAGTGTTCCAAATAAGAAGGGGTGATTCCCCATAAACTCGAACCAACGTTCCACAATTCACCTAATTACAATTTTAAAATTGCCAAGAGTATAGCTCATAAATATGGTGATCAAAATCACCGCTTCAAGGGCCAAGGGTTAAGAAAATTAATTTTTTTGCTGTGCTTCAGTGATTTCGTCGATTAAACGTAAATAGCTGTCCAGTCGGCGCGGTAAAATTTCACCTGCGGCAGCAGCCTGACGCAAAGCACATTGTTTTTCATGCTTATGGGTACAGTTACGGAACTGACAATGGCCGAGCAGGTTTTCAATTTCAGGAAAGCCGCTTTGTACCTTATCTAAAGTCAGATGCCACAGGCCAAATTCACGAATTCCTGGAGAGTCAATCAGGGCGGCACCTTCACCAAAACCGATCAAGCGCGTTGATGTCGTAGTGTGCTGACCAAGTGCCGAGTTTTCCGAAATAATATTGGTTTTCTGTGCGGCATCCGGCACGATCGCATTAATCAGCGTGCTTTTACCCACACCAGATTGACCGACGAAAGCCACCGTTTCATTTTCCAGACGATTAGACAGTGCAGTCAGGTCGCCATCGGATTGGGTCTGCATCACTTCATAACCGAGATCTTGATATTCTTGCAGCAGAGTCAGAATCGGATCGTTTTCTTTTAACAAATCGGCTTTATTCATCACCAGCAATGCAGGAATATCGGCATCGGCACAGGCCACCAGATAACGGTCGATCAGGCCCGGCGCTGGCTCAGGCAATGGTGCAAACACGATCACAATCAGTGAAATGTTGGCCGCTACCGGTTTAACCTTGTGATAGCGGTCGGGGCGTGTCAATAAGGATTTTCGGGGATGAATCGCGGTGATAATTCCTAAACCGGTATTCGGATCGGCTTGCCATTTGACCCGGTCACCCGTGACCAATAAATCCAGATTGGTTCGAGTATGACAGCGCCAGACGCTGTCCAGTTCAATCTCTTTCCAGAAAGGTTCAGGCTCACCATCGGCGACCACAGGTTTTTCAGGGTGAATGTCAGGGCGAGACAAAGCTTGCACTTCAAGTTGGCGGCCATAATGTTGCACCACTAAACCTTCAAGATCACTGGAGGTATCGAGATCTTCTTGACGTGTTTTCTGTTGTTTCTGAATGCGGCGCTGTTGTTGCTCTGTCAGACGACGCTTACGTATTAAGGCCATTCATATCCTAAAAAAACCGGGTAAATCAGATGGCAAAAATAGCATGAAGCAGCCCCCGAATGACACCCAAGATGTAATTAATTTGCTACTATAGTTGTTTTTAAACCCAATAAGATTGCACATTTATGAGCAGCACCGCTGATACCCGCCTGATTTGGATTGACCTTGAAATGACAGGTCTAGACACAGACAATGATCAAATTATTGAAATTGCAACAATTGTAACCGATGACAATTTGAATATTTTGGCAGAAGGTCCTGTGCTTGCGGTACATCAGCCTGCACGTCTGTTAAATGCCATGGATGAGTGGAACACTCGCCAGCATGGCCAGTCTGGTCTGATTGAACGTGTACGTCGCAGTAAACTGACCGCTCAGGATGCCGAACAGCAAACTATTGAATTCCTGAAAAAATGGGTCAATCCAAAATCTTCACCGATGTGTGGTAACTCGATCTGTCAGGATCGCCGTTTCTTGCACCGCCTGATGCCTGAACTGGAGCAGTATTTCCATTACCGTAATCTGGATGTATCTTCAGTGAAAGAACTGGCCAAACGCTGGCGCCCGGAAATCATGAGCGGTCTCAAGAAAAATGCCTCGCATCTGGCGATGGATGACATTCGTGATTCGATTGCGGAATTGAAATACTATCGTGAATATTTTTTCATCATGAATAAAGATTAATTCCGATAGATGAAAAAGAGGCGAAAGCCTCTTTTTTTATTTTACTGAACTGGATTTTTTCTAGTGTAAAACTGCTCCATGCTTTCAAAGCCTACCCACAAGAGTAATAACACAATCAGATGATTCTGTGTTTCATAACGATCGAAAATAACTAAGCCAAATAATCCTAAAGTCATTAAACGAATGAGAATGCTGAGATAATAATTTTTGTTCTTTTGGCTGATCAGAACATAAAAATAAAGCCCGATACAAACAATGTTCAAACCCAAAAGGGTGTTAAATAGCATGACATTCCACTCCTTTTGGCCAAATGACATAGAATTAATTTATTGATATTTTAATCAATCGCGAGTCGGTTGTCGCTCTCATCCAATCTGAATGTCATTTAAATCGATTAAAAATTTAGTGGCGGTAAAGAAAAGCGGATTTTGCTAAAATGATCCGGTATTTTTATTGCTATAGATGACCTATGACTGACCTGCTTCAAGATGATGAATATGACCGCCGTTTTGCTGGTGTTGCCAAAATTTATGGAGAAGACAGCTTTAACCATTATGAAAAAAGTCATGTGATGGTGATTGGCATCGGTGGTGTCGGTTCATGGGCAGTAGAAGCTCTGGCACGTAGCGGAATTGGCGAACTGACCTTGGTCGATATGGATGTGGTGGCGGCATCAAATATCAACCGCCAGTTACCTGCCATGAGTACCACCTTGGGTCATGAAAAAATTGAAGTCATGGCCGAGCGGTGTCGTGCAATTAATCCACGTATTAAAATTAATCTGATTGATGATTACCTGACGCCTGAAAATATCAAAGAAATTTTAGCAGGTGATCCTGATTTAATTCTCGACTGTATTGATGATGTCAAAGCCAAATTTGCCCTGATGCTGCATTGCCGTTTTAACAAGATTCCGTTGATTGTGTCTGGCGGGGCAGGCGGTAAGCTGGATCCACTGAAAATTCGGGTAGCCGATTTATCTAAAACTGAACAGGACCCGATGCTGGCCAAATTGCGTGCCCAGTTACGTGGCAAAGGCATCTGCAAAAAGCCCAAAGAAAAATTTGGCATTACTTGTGTCTATTCCATCGATAATCCATTTTCGAGTGCCGATGTCTGTGCCAGTGCCGGTTTACGCTGCGGTGGTTATGGCTCTGCCGTGGTGGTGACTTCAAGCTTTGCCATGGTTGCCGTGGCAGAAGGCTTGAAAAAGCTTGATAGTAAAAGAGCAAAAGCCTGATTTAAAAAAATAAAAAGCACAATCTATGTGCTTTTTTTAAACTGGCGTTTAGAATGAAAGGATTCATTCGCAGAACAAAAATAATGTTTTGGAGCAGCTATGTGGTTCTTGCTGGTACTGATTTTGGGGATAGGGGCGTTAGCGATCTGGATGTGGAAACGTCCGGATCCGGTGAAACGTGATCAGGCGAAGGCTGTACAACATGATTTATGGATTGAGCAGATTGATGCTCAACTGAAACATGCAGCACGTTTGAGTTCAGATCTGGAACATCCGAATTATGAACGCGCCTATCAGATTTATCAGGGACTGGCTCAGCAACAGGAAATCCCTCAAGCTTATGTAGGTATGGGCCTGATGCATCTGCAGGGTTTGGGACATGAGCAGAATACCGAAAAGGCGATTAGTTATCTAGACAAAGCCTTTCGTCTGGGCAGTGATGATGCAGCCTATCATTTGGGGCAGATTCATGAAGGGGATACGTATCAACAGGCTGACCCGGAAAAAGCTTTGTATTGGTACCGACATGCGGTAGCACGTGGCAATCTGGATGCCCAATATCGTATTACTGAACTTTCTTCTACCGAAGGCCAGCCTCAAAACGAGATGACTGCAGAAAAACAGCGTCTGGCATTATTAATTCAAAATGCCGGGCAGGGTCATGCCAATTCGCAGTATCAGCTGGCCCAGTATTATTTGGCAGATTCAACAACCCAAGATTTAGTGCAAGGAATTCATTATCTGTTTCTGGCGGCACAACAAGATCATTTGGCCGCTAATCAGCAGATCGCCGATGATTATGGGCATGGACAGATTCTCCCCCAAGACCTGATGCAATCGCTGCAATTTATTAAACGCTGTATCAGTCTCGGTGACCAGAAAGGTCTGTATGACTATTATGCTGGTGTATTACAAGGTCGTATCGATACCGACCAGCGTCAGCGCGTGTTCCAGCATTTATTGCAGCAGTCCAAAGAACACGCCGATGCACACGCCAAGACCTTAATCGGACTGGCTTATTTTCATGGCTGGTATGTTGATAAAAATGAAACCATGGCATTTCGTTACTGGTCGGAAGCGGCCAACAGTCAGCATGCGCCTGCATTATGCATGATTGCTGCGCTGTATTTTGAGCAGCACCTGGTAGCCAATGAACCGCAAAAAGCATTTGAGTTATATCAGGCTGCCTATCAGCTTAGTCCTGATGATGTGTCTGCAGGGATGGGGCTGGCGCTGTGTTATTTAAACGGTGTAGGCACAGTTAAAGATACGGGCAAAGCCACACAAATGATCCAGAACGCGGCACAACAGTATTGGCAGATTGTGGCTCAGTCTGAGGCGGATCTGATTTATAGCGTCGGCCGGTTTTATAGTCTGGCTGAATATCCATTGCCGACACGTGATAAAGCTGTCCAGTACCTCAATCAGGCGGTTGCGAAAGGTTCGAAAGAGGCGGCATGGTTCCTGTACCAAGCTCTGTCAGGCATTTATCCTGTCTTTGTGAACAATTTAGAGCTAGCAAATCGTTATCTGCATCAGGCTGCGCAATTGGGTCATGCCCAAGCACAGGCAGAATTGGGTTTAAAGTATCTGAAAGGTCAACAGATTGCGCAGGATATTGCCTTAGGCTTGAGCTATCTGCAAAAAGCAGCCGCTCAGCAGAATGGTGTAGCACTGAATGCTCTGGGTGAAGCATATGAACAGGGTCAAGGTGTTGAGAGCAATATTGAGCAAGCCGTACAGTATTATCAGCAGGCGGCAGCGCAGGTAAATGCGGATGCTTATAGCCATCTTGGACGTTTATATACCAAGGGAATTGGCGTGGAGCGTGATATCGGAATCGCACGGGACTGGCTGGAAAAAGGCAGTTTACTCGGACATGAGCGATCCACTGAATTATTGAAAAATGTGAATGCGTATTTGCAAATGAAATAAACTGACTCAAATCATATGAGCTAAAAAACCGCTGTCTGACAGCGGTTTTTTTATGGATCAAGCTTTGTTAAGGTAATTGTTTAATCGGGCTACCACCCAATGCCTGCATCAAGGTGACATAAGCATTGTACTGGTTCTGTCTGGTTTGCACCAAAGACAGCCGCGCATTGCGCGTAGTTTCCTGTGCATCCAGCAGGTTTTTCAACGCCACCGCACCATTACGATAACGCACTTCAGTCAAGCGTTCAGTTCTTTCTGTCAGCTCAACATTGCGTTGCTGTAATGCAACCTGCTTAGTGAGCTCAGTACGATTCGACAAGGCATTTTCCACATCGGCAAAGGCTTCGTACATGGTCTGGCGATACTGGATAATGGCTTTTTCATATTCCAGCTCATTGACTTGCAGATCACGTTTCATGTCATTCCATTGCAGGAATGGCAAGCTCAGACCGGCACCTAAAGTTGCAACCGGATTTTTCAGTGCATTCGAGAGGGACGTACTGCTGCCAATACCGGTGGTCAGATTGCCGGTCAAACTAATGGATGGATAGTAGCTGGCTTTGTTGGCATCTTTATTAGCTAGTGCCTTACGCAAGCGCAGTTCAGTCGCTCGAAGGTCAGGACGACGTGACAATAAACTCGCCGGTAAGTCAGCCTGAATACTCGGCAATTGAATATTCGGTAAACGGCTTGGCTCTTGAATCGCGAGCTGTTGAACCGGCATGTGCAGCAATACCGCGAGTCCGGTACGTGTTTCCACACGTTGTTGTTCAATCTGGCTTAAGGTTGCCTGCTGGCTTTGAATCGCCTGTTCCGCCTGGGTTAAATCCAGACCGGATACTGCGCCGGCACGATATTGCACTCGCACCAGATCATAGGTTTTTTGCGCGGTCGCCAGATTTTGCTGTACCACGCTATAACGTTCATTCAGATAAGCCAGTTGCCAGTACAATTGTGCCGTGGTGCCGATCAGGCTCTGAGCAGTTGCCTGCAAGTCTTCTTCAGAGGCTAAGGCCTCCCAGCGAGCGGCTTCGGTTTGATTGGCCAGTTTGCCAAACAGATCCAGTTCATAGCTTAAGCCCGGATAACCCAGAGAAATACCGGTCGAAGAATCGCCACCACCATCTAGGCTAAAACGATGGCCCGTTGAAATTCTTGCATCACCGACACGAACGCCTTGCTGGCTTTGAGCCTGTCTGGCTTGAATGCGGGCCTGTTGTAAACTGATGCCAGCCACTGCCAGGTCGGTATTCTGCGCCAATACTTCATTCACCAAATTATTTAATTGCGGATCTTTAAATAAAGTCCACCATTGATCTGCCAGAATATCGGCATGAATCTGCTGACTAAGCACCTTATTGTTTTGAAAGCTGCCCGGCATATTGATCGCAGGCTGTTCATAGGGGGTTTTCACCACTGCGGCACAACCGACCAGCGAGCTTCCCAGCAACAGGGCACTGGCAAGCTTGGTTAAATTCATTTGCATATCAGATTCCTTATTCGCGAGAGAGCGCATCGACTGGATTCAGACGAGCAGCGTTACGTGCCGGGATAAAGCCAAACACAATCCCGATCAGGCTTGAGCAGATAAAGGCCGCTACAATCGAAGTGGTTGAATACGCCATCTGGAAAGTACCGCCGGCAAAATGGGTAATTAATTGGCCAATTCCGAGAGAAAGCAGCACACCCAAAATACCACCCAAGATACAGACCAGAACGGCTTCAATCAGGAATTGCTGCAAAATATCACTTTGACGTGCGCCAACGGCCATACGCACCCCGATTTCCTGAGTACGTTCAGTCACGGAGACCAGCATGATATTCATTACCCCAATCCCGCCGACCACTAGAGAAATCACGGCAATCGCTGAAATCAAAAGGGTCATGGTGGCTGTGGTTTGCTGAATGGTTTCACGGATACTGTCGGCATTCTGGGTAAACACATCCTGCGCGCCATGGCGCTGTACCAGCAGATTCAGAATCGCATTTTCAGCCGCTGCACTTGGGTATTCATCCTTGATCCGCACAATGATGCTACGCACATTGGACTGCCCCAGCATACGGCTCATCACGGTGGAATACGGCAGATAGACATTCAGGCTGTCATTATTGCCCATCATGCCTTTTTGCGCGTCGATCACCCCGATAATCCGGCTCGGTACGCTCCCGAGTAAAATCACCTGACCCACCGGATTGGTGCCATCCTTAAAGAAGGTATTTTTGGTATTGGTGTCAATGACGACATCTTGCGCCTGTTGCATGACACTACTGCGGTCAAAAGGCTGACCGGACTGGAACGTCATGCCACGCACGTAGAAGAAATCTTCACTGACGCCGTTGACCGTAGTTGAAGCTTCGATTTCTTTATAACGGCCGGTGACACTGCTATTCACCGATGGGCTGACGCCATCGACATACGGTTGTTCAGCTAGCGCATCGGCATCGGCCGGAATCAGGGTTTTGGACTGTGAAGATCTGGAGTTATCCCCAAAGCCTCGACCCTGAAATACGGTAATGGTATTGGTCCCCAGACTGCTGATATTTTCCAGAATCTGCTTTTGTGAGCCATTACCGAGTGCCACCACCGAGACCACCGAAGCAATACCGATAATGATTCCGAGCATGGTGAGGAAAGTCCGCATGCGATGTGCATTCATGGCCAGCAAGGCCATCCGGAAGGCTTCACCCAGACGGTCAACTGCAGAACGCCATGAAGAAATCTTCTTTTGTTCACTGCGGATCAGCGGCTGTTTTTCCAGATGCTCTTCGACTTCAGGAACATTGGGCTGATCAGAAATAATATTGCCGTCCGAGATCTCGATAATCCGCGTCGCATTTTTCGCTACATTATGATCATGCGTGACCAGAATGATGGTATGACCTTTGGCATTCAGTTCACGCAAAATACGCATCACTTCAATACCGCTGTTCTTGTCCAATGCACCGGTCGGTTCATCGGCCAGAATCACGTCACCGCCATTCATTAGCGCACGGGCAATCGAAACCCGTTGCTGCTGACCACCAGAGAGCTGGCTCGGACGGTTCTGGGTTTTTTCACCCAGACCGAGATCAGTCAGAATCTTGACGGCTCGCGCATGCCGTTCAGATGAATCCGCACCGGCATAAATCGCAGGGACTTCGACATTGCCTGCTGCATTTAAATCGCCCAGCAGATGATAACGCTGAAAAATAAAGCCGAAATATTCACGGCGTAATTGCGCCAGTTCATCCGCTTCCAGTTCCCGGGTTTCACGGCCTTTGACCTTGTAGCTACCCGTGGTCGGTTTGTCCAGACAACCCAGAATGTTCATCAGGGTCGATTTACCGGAACCGGACTGACCGACAATCGCCACCAGTTCACCCGGATAAATCTCTAGATTCACCCCTTTTAAAATCTGGACCGTGCTTTCACCCGCAGGGAATTCACGAACCAGATTTTTCACCTCGAGGAGAGGCTGTTGTTGTGAATTCATGCTTACATTCTCATTGGGCCACGGCTATTGCCACCGCTTTTTGCTGCATCATTGGAGGTGTCAGAACCATCGGCAATCACCACCTGATCACCACGTTTTAAACCTTTCAGCACTTGCGCAGTCGCACGGTTATTCAAGCCGATTAATACAGGGGTTGGTTTCGCAGTACCATCGGCTTGCAAGACACGAACCATGCCACGTTGTGCTTTACCTTGCTCAATCAATGCAAGTTCTGCTTCAGACAGGTTTAGACGCGCTGGACGTTCACCGGCAGGGCGATTGCCTTGAGCCGATTCAGCTTCAGGACGTGATGCCGGACTGCCTTCACCGCGAGAACCCTCACCACGCGCTTCACCACGATTGGCACGGGGTGGACGGTTTGAACCTTGAATGGCCGCAGCAGGAATGGTCAGCACATTTTTGGCCTCATCCAGTACGATATAAACTTGCGCCGTCATATCAATACGCAATTTTCCATCTTCATTCGGGACATCGAACAATGCGTTGTAATACACCGCAGAACTTGACGATGAGCTTGAGGTATTGCTATCGGTATTAATTGAATTGGGTGCAGGCTCAACCTGACGCAGTTTGGCGTAAATCTTTTTCTCGTTATTGCCT
Source organism: Acinetobacter lwoffii (assembly GCF_024129355.1). Taxonomy (GTDB): domain Bacteria; phylum Pseudomonadota; class Gammaproteobacteria; order Pseudomonadales; family Moraxellaceae; genus Acinetobacter; species Acinetobacter lwoffii_I. The sequence continues at coordinate 30,142 of NZ_JAMXXP010000010.1, forward strand.
AAGGTAGTGAAATAAACCGTCTGACCTTCTTCAACTTTCATGACATCTGCTTCAGAAATTTCAGCTTTAATGGTCATGGTGTCGAGTTTGGCCAGTTTAACAATGGTCGGCGCACTCTGGTTGGCATTCACGGTTTGACCTTCTTCAGTCACAATCGCCACAATCGTGCCATCCATCGGGGCTACAATCTGGGTATAGCCAAGATCTTCTTTGGCAGTCGCCAGCGTCAAACGCGACTGTTCAATCTGTGCATTGATAGCGGTGATATCCGCTTGCGCCGTTTTATAGTTCGCAAATGCCGATTCCAGCTCTGAGCGAGAAGTGGCATCCTGTGCATACATGGCTTTCTGACGGTTGTATTCAGCTTCAACTTTGGCCAGATTTGCCTGTCTTACTGCAAGTTGTGCCATCTGATTTTTAATGCTGGCTTCAGCGGTTTTTAAATCATTTTCCTGACGAACGGAGTCAATCCGCGCAATCAGCTGACCTTGCTTGACCTGATCGCCCAGTTCTACATACATTTTTCTGACCTGACCCGAAACCTGCGCCCCCACGCTGACCATCTTGGTCGCTTCCAGAATACCAGTCGCCAGTACAGAGCTTTCGATATCGCCTTGGGTGACTTCAGCCGTAATATATTGCGGAGGCTGTTCTTTGGGTTTGAGGAAGTACCACCCCGCAGCGATGAGCGCAATGGCAATCACGGCGGCCATAATCAATTTCGTCGGTTTTATTTTTGGCATGATCAATATCGGTTCAAAATCAGAGAATTGTGAACGATTATAAAAGCGAAATTAGGATAAATCGTGTATTTTTTTAAACTAATAGGAATGATTATTATTTTATTTTTCTAATTTTGACAAAGACTTAGTGAAATAGGGGCTTGCCACAGATACTGGAAATCGCCTGTAGTACCAAATGCTCCGGATTTTCATGTCCGAGTCCTTTAATTGAGGCATCAATTCTTAATAATAACCGCGGCCAGGCCAGAAAAGTCTGTGGGCTGAGACGGCGCAAGGCTTGTTGATATAACCCGACTTTGGTTTTCCAGATCCCGATTTGCAAGGCATTTTGCGGTTGTTCAAACAGCTGCATCAACAGACGCATTTCCTTGCTGAGACTCCATAAAATCAGGCTCATCGGTTCACCTGAAACGACTAGATACTGAAAAATTTTGATCGACTGGGAAAGATTACCTTGTAGCAGGGCATCGCTCAAATCATAGGTGCTATAACGTGACTGATCTTGTAAACATGCATATAAATGATCAACCTGAATGATATCGACTTCAGCAAAGGTATCGCTAACCCGCATCAGGCTGTTCTTTGCTGCAAGCAGGTTGTGCTCATGATGTTGTTCCAGCCATTGCCAGGCATCATTGGCTAAACGAATGCCGAGTTTTTCAGCTTCAATACCCAGAATCTGCTGCCGGTCTTTTGGATAATTGGCCACCAGCGAAACATTCACACCATTGGCATCAATCAGCTGAAAGAAACTGGATTTCAGGCTATTACTATCCTGTTTGGGCATCATCACCAACAGCAGGTTTTGTTCATTATGCTGCAAATAGTTTTTCAGTAACTTGATTGCGCTGGCATCCGGTTTGATATTGCCATGTACTTCAATCGCCAACTGGGTTGAAAACAGCGACAAGCTGTTCAAGGCATTAAAGACGGTTTTCCAGTCGGCGACCGAACTAATGTCATAGCGTTGACGTTCAATGTCCTGCTTTTGCCAGCTGGCCCGAAAGGCATCAATTAAATTCTGTTCCAGCAAAGGCTCTTGACCATGCAAGACCCAAGCACCGCGAGCTTCATCGACACGTTTCAGGGCTTGCAGATAATCAAGTTTCATAAAGAGGTCTTATTGAGCAGGTTGCGCTGAGGTATTTTGTTTGGCTAAGGGTAAGCGGTTCGATGAAATCTGACGCGCGATCTGCTGCGCCACATCATCAATAATGACCTGATTCAGATATTTTTGTTCCTGGTCATCGGTGTTGACCGTTTCAATATCATATTGATACGTACGTGTTGCCACGACAGTGCGTGGTTCAGTGATCGGATTGCCTTGTGCATCTTCAATCCGGAAAGTCACGTTTAAACGTAACAAGGTTTCAACCAGTTTACCGTTCAGTTCCAGACGGCGAGGGGTGTAATCCAGGACACGTAACACATAAGCATTGGGTGCATTACTCAGCTGTACGCCTGCAGCACCGAGGTAAACTGCCAGTTTCTCTTGCAGTTCTTCAGTATTGGGCGGTAAAGACAGGCTCATGACAGAGTAAGCAACAGGGGCGGAGCTCGGATTGGTTCCTTTCAGATGAAAGCCACAGCCGACTAAGCCTGCACTCAGACCACAAGTTAAAACAATTGCTGCTAAATGTTTGCCCAAATGCATGTGTTGCCCTCTATGCTTCCCGAAGGGGAATATTTGAAATCCTGAACTGGATTGTAAATTCAAAGCCCGTTGGCTGGCAACGGGCTTTGTTTGGGAATTGTGAAATCCTTCAGAAAATTCCTTCTCCCTCTGGGAGAAGGTTAGGATGAGGGGTTATATATTTACCTCTCCCTAACCCTCTCCTGAAAGGAGAGGGAATGTAAGGACTTAAACCACCAAGTTCACCAACTTATTTGGAACAACAATTTCTTTCTTGGTTGGACCAGTCAAGAATTGCTGAACTTCAGGCAATGCTTTGGCTTGAGCCAAGATGTCATCTTTAGAAGCATCTACAGATACTTCAAGCTTGCCACGAAGTTTACCGTTGACTTGAACCACGATGGTTTGCGTATTACGTGTCAGCGCAGATTCATCTACTGCAGGGAATAAAGTTGAATTCAATTCAATCCCAAATTCAGCCAATAAAGTCTGGGTTAAATGCGGTGCAAATGGTGCAAGTAAAGTTAATAGCGTTGTAATCGATTCACGTGCAACAGCAACGTCATTGTCATCTTGGGCTTCAAACTTGTTGTTCGCGTTTAGAAGTTCCATCAATGCAGCAATTGCAGTGTTAAATGCATGACGACGTTCGATGTCATCACCGACTTTTTGGATGGTTTCATGAGTTTTACGACGTAGGTCTTGTGCAGCCGTAGACAGTGCCGCTTTGTCGATGTTTGATGCACCGTTACCTTTTTCAAGGAAGCCTGTTGCTAAACGCCATACACGTTTCAGGAAGCGGTTTGCACCCTCAACACCGGCGTCAGACCATTCTAGTGATTGATCTGGTGGAGCTGCAAACATCATGAACACACGTGCCGTATCTGCGCCGTACTGGTCAATAATTGATTGCGGGTCGATACCGTTATTTTTCGATTTCGACATTTTTTCCTGACCACCAACAATTACGTCCTGACCATCACCTTGGTATTTCGCAGACAGAATACGCCCTTTTTCATCACGTTCGAGGTCGATATCTGCAGGGTTAAACCAGGTTTTCTTGCCTGATTCAGCTTCACGGTAATAAGTATCTGCCAAAACCATACCTTGAGTTAACAGGTTGGTAAATGGTTCATTACCTTGTACTACACCTTCATCACGCATCAATTTGTGGAAGAAGCGTGCATAAAGTAAGTGCAGAATCGCGTGTTCAACACCACCGATGTATTGATTTACTGGAAGCCATGTTTGAGCAGCTTCAGGTTTAACTAAACCATTAGTAAAATCAGGAGATGCATAACGTGCATAGTACCAAGATGACTCTACAAAGGTATCCAGCGTATCTGTTTCACGACGCGCATCACCACCACAGCTTGGGCAAGTGGTTTGATAAAACTCAGGCATCTTGTTCAATGGATTACCCGAGCCATCAGGTACGACATCAGTCGGTAAGACCACTGGAAGTTGCTCTTCAGGTACAGGAACCTGACCACATTTTTCACAGTTGATCATTGGAATTGGGCAACCCCAATAACGCTGACGCGATACACCCCAGTCACGTAAACGGAACTGAACTTTGGTGCTTGCAAGAGTTGTTGGTTCTAATTTCGCAAGGAACGCATCATAAGCTGCTTGAAAGTCTAAACCGTCAAATTCAGCAGAATTGACCAATTTACCCTCTTTAGAACCGTACCATTCTTGCCATTGTGTAGCATCAAAGTCTGCATCGTCTGCGCCTTTAGCAGCAATCACTTGTTTGATGGTTAAGCCATATTTATTGGCAAATTCAAAATCACGTTCGTCGTGTGCAGGTACAGCCATCACTGCGCCAGAGCCATAAGACATCAACACGTAGTTGGCAATCCAAACAGGAACTGCTTCGCCAGTGACAGGATGCTTCACAGACAGACCTGTTGCCATGCCTTTCTTTTCAGCAGTGGCAAGGTCAGCTTCAGCCACAGAACCCATACGGCATTCTTCAATAAATGCTTTAAGTTCAGCATTATTTTCCGCAGCTTTCAGCGCCATTGGATGTTCTGCTGCAACTGCAACATAAGTCACACCCATTAAGGTGTCAGCACGTGTGGTGAATACAGTAAGGCCGTCTGCGTAAATTTCAGGATTCGCTGAAGGGAAGGTAATGTCCATCCCTTGTGAACGACCAATCCAGTTACGCTGCATGGTCAGAACTTGTTGTGGCCAGCCATCTTTAAGCGTGTCCAGGTCGTCAAGTAACTCTTGCGCATAATCGGTAATGCGGAAGTAGTACATTGGAATATCACGTTTTTCCACCAATGCACCTGAACGCCAGCCGCGACCATTTTCAACCTGTTCGTTGGCAAGAACAGTCTGATCGACCGGATCCCAGTTTACAGTTGAAAGTTTACGGTAGATCAAGCCTTTTTTATAAAGCTGAACAAATAGCCATTGTTCCCAACGATAGTATTCTGGGGTACAGGTGGCAAATTCACGATCCCAATCTACGGCTAGACCGAGTTTTTTCAACTGGTCACGCATGTAAGCGATATTTTCAAATGTCCATTTTGCCGGAGCAACCTGGTGTGCAATCGCTGCGTTTTCAGCAGGTAGACCGAAAGCATCCCAACCCATCGGTTGTAGAACCGTTTCACCTTTTAAGCGATGGAAACGGCTGATCACGTCACCAATCGTATAGTTACGCACATGACCCATATGCAGCTTGCCACTTGGGTAAGGGAACATCGAGAGAATATAACGACGTGGACCTTCTACTTTGTCGGCAACTTTAAAGGCTTTGCGAGATTCCCAATCCTGTTGGACTTGAGGCTCGATCGCACTGGCTTGATATTCGGAATCAATGTGAGTAGTCATAAACGTATCAGTGAATTACGGTGAAAAAAGTCTGTTGCACAGCATAGCGCAAAATGCACCTAAAAGTGAATTTTGCGCAGGCATTTCCCTAAGAAAAAATGATCAGTTCCATAGTGGAGGTCGCTTATAAAGCCACTGCGCGATTTTTCGATTGTTCTAAGGCTTCGTTGGCTTCACGTTGCTGCTGATCCTGATTCTCAGGAATTTGAGGCTGTTGCAGTTGTTCTTGAGCGCTATTTTCTGTTTGCACTTCAGTTTCATTCGTTCTAGGCGGTGTCGGTGCCGAGTTTTTCCAGCCATAGGTATCGACAGTTGTGGCTTTTTTCGCTGTTTTCGGGGGCGGTGTTTTCGTATAGTGTGTGGTGCCCTTGGCATCGACCCATTTATAATACTGGATTGCTGAAGCACTGCTGCTACAGATGCCCAGAGAAATTGCACAACTCAGACTTAAGGCAGTTAAAAAAGATATTTTCATTGTTTTTGAGCCTCTGTGTTCTAGCCATAAAATACTACAAAACATTGTAGTGATTTTCACAGTAAAAATAATGAATTTTTATTCGCTCTATTCATGATCAAGGGTCGAACAGCTTCTGCATCTCGTTTGTAGAGGTGGTGAGCAAATTTTCAGACACAAAATTTATTGATAAACAACTTCACTGGATTTATTAAAAATTCATTCATTTTTTTTATATAAGACATACTAAAAATTTATAAAATTAAATATATAAGTTTATGAATTTTATTGGATTAAATATTATTAGATTAATTCTTTATTACTGTCCTTGCTCTAGATTGCTGTTAAAAACAGCAAATCAGGTATTTTAAAGCGCATATTGCCTGTTTTTTAAACTTGACTTTAAAGCCTGAAAACACAAGAATGCTGCAATAGTTTTATATGCCTTAATCGATCACCCTTCGACTAAGTGTCATTTCATGCAGTGGGCGATTTCTCTAGCCGAGAAATTGAACAAAGCTAAGCAAAATATGTTTATCCCAACATGTTTTAGATCCCGTATTGCTCGAACAGCGAAGAGATCAGATTTTTTTTCCTATTGCTTTGAAAACTATGAAATTTGTGTGCTATAACAGTGCAGACAGTTAACAAATGAAACACTGCAAATGCCTCCCATTTGTGCAGTGAATAATATTAGGGTGAATCACGTTGGAACTTCTATCTGGTGGTGAAATGCTTGTTCGCGCATTAGCGGACGAAGGCGTTGAACATGTTTTTGGATACCCAGGCGGCGCAGTTCTTCATATTTATGATGCGCTATTTCAACAAGACAAAATCAATCATTATCTCGTACGTCACGAACAAGCTGCCGGTCACATGGCGGATGCTTACTCACGCGTCACAGGTAAGACCGGTGTGGTGCTGGTGACCTCAGGTCCGGGTGCAACCAATACGGTAACGCCAATTGCAACGGCCTATATGGACTCAATCCCGATGGTGATTTTGTCAGGTCAGGTTGCGAGTCATCTGATTGGTGAAGATGCATTCCAGGAAACCGATATGGTCGGCATTTCACGTCCAATCGTGAAGCATAGTTTCCAGGTGCGTCATGCCAGCGAAATTCCTGCAATCATCAAAAAAGCATTCTATATCGCGTCATCTGGTCGTCCAGGCCCTGTCGTAATTGATATTCCTAAAGATGCGACCAATCCTGCAGAAAAATTTGCTTACGAATACCCGGAAAAAGTGAAGATGCGTTCGTATCAGCCACCGTTTCGTGGTCACTCAGGTCAAATTCGTAAAGCGATTGAAGAATTAGTCAATGCTAAGCGCCCAGTAATTTATTCGGGTGGTGGTGTGGTTCAAGGCAATGCATCTGCACAATTGACAGAGCTTGCGCATCTATTGGGCTATCCGGTAACCAATACCTTAATGGGCTTGGGCGCATTCCCGGGTGATGATGAACAGTTCATCGGTATGCTCGGTATGCACGGTACTTATGAAGCCAACATGACCATGCACAATGCAGATGTGATTCTGTGTGTAGGCGCGCGCTTCGATGACCGTGTCACCAACAATCCGGCAAAATTCTGTCTGAATGCCAAAGTGATTCATATTGACATCGACCCGGCGACGATTTCAAAAACCATTATGGCGCACATTCCAATTGTCGGTGCGGTAGAGCCGGTATTGACTGAAATGTTGAACCAGTTGAAACAGCTCAATGTTTCCAAGCCAAATCCTGAAGTGATTGCGGCATGGTGGTCTCAGATTAATGAATGGCGCAAAGTGCATGGCGGTCGTTATGAAGCGGGTGTTGATGGCGTGATGAAGCCACAACAAGTGGTTCAGGCATTGGATAAAGTGACCAATGGCGAAGCGATCATTACTTCTGATGTCGGTCAGCATCAGATGTTTGGTGCGATGTATTACAAATACAAACGTCCACGTCAATGGATCAACTCAGGTGGTCTAGGCACCATGGGTGTGGGCTTGCCGTATGCAATGGCTGCGAAGCTTGCATACCCGGAACAGCAAGTGGTGTGTATCACCGGTGAAGCATCGATTCAGATGTGTATCCAGGAACTGTCGACCTGTAAGCAATATGGCCTGAATGTAAAAATCCTGTGCCTGAATAACCAGTCTTTAGGGATGGTGAAGCAGTGGCAAGATATGAACTATGAAGGACGTCATTCAAGTTCTTATGTAGATTCATTGCCTGATTTTGCCAAACTGATGGAAGCCTATGGTCATGTCGGTATTCAGATTAATCATGCCGATGAGCTAGAGTCGAAGCTTGCAGAAGCGATGGCGATTAACGACAAGTGCGTATTTATTAACGTTATGGTAGATCGTACCGAGCACGTTTATCCGATGTTGATTGCGGGTCAGTCGATGCAGGATATGTGGTTGGCTAAAGGGGAGCGCACGAAATGAGACATATTATCTCTGTACTCGTAGAAAACGAATCAGGCGCGCTTTCCCGTTTAGTGGGTTTGTTCTCACAGCGTGGCTACAATATCGAAACATTGAATGTTGCGCCAACTGAAGATCCAACGCTTTCACGTTTGACATTGACCACTTATGGTGATGATCACAAGATTGAGCAAATTACCAAACAGCTTAACAAGTTGGTTGAAGTGGTGAAAGTGGTTGACCTGTCTGAAGGTGCACATATTGAGCGTGAATTGATGCTGATTAAAGTCAAAGCATTGGGTTCATCGCGTGACGAAATCAAACGTACGGCAGATATTTTCCGTGGTCAGATTGTCGATGTAACACCAACGACCTATACCATTCAAATCGCGGGTACCACTGAAAAAGTGGATGCGTTTATTGATGCACTTGCAGAACACACGATTTTAGAAGTGGTTCGTTCAGGTGTATCAGGTATCGCACGCGGCGAAAAAGTACTCACCATCTAAATTTTAAGTATTTCCTCATCTGAATAAGAAGAGGGTATCAGGCAATGTAAATTTAAGGGTCATTGCCTGATTTAAACAGACAAACAAGCATTAAGCGGAGACAGCAATGCAAATTTTTTACGATAAAGACACTGACTTATCTATCATCCAATCTAAGAAAGTAGCGATCATTGGTTACGGTTCACAAGGTCACGCGCATGCGCTTAACCTGAAAGATTCTGGCGTTGATGTCACTGTAGGTTTACGTGCGAACTCTACTTCTTGGAAAAAAGCTGAAAATTCAGGTCTTAAAGTTGCTGAAGTTGCTGCTGCTGTAGCGCAAGCTGACGTAGTCATGATTTTGACTCCAGATGAGTTCCAATCTCAACTTTACCGTGACGTAATTGAGCCAAACATCAAGCAAGGCGCTACTTTAGCATTTGCTCATGGTTTCTCGATTCTTTATAACCAAGTTGTTCCACGTGCTGACTTAGACGTAATCATGGTTGCACCTAAAGCTCCTGGTCACACCGTACGTTCTGAATACCAACGTGGTTCAGGTGTTCCTGACCTTATCGCGATTCACCAAGATGCTTCTGGTAATGCGCGTAACGTTGCTCTTTCTTACGCTTCAGGCGTAGGTGGCGGCCGTACAGGTATCATCGAAACTTCATTCCGTGAAGAAACTGAAACTGACCTTTTCGGTGAGCAAGCAGTTCTTTGTGGTGGTGCTGTTGAATTGGTTAAAATGGGCTTCGAAACTCTGGTTGAAGCTGGTTATGCACCAGAAATGGCGTATTTCGAATGTCTACACGAACTTAAATTGATCGTTGACTTAATGTTCGAAGGCGGTATCGCGGACATGAACTACTCAGTGTCAAACAACGCTGAATACGGCGAATATGTAACGGGTACTGAAGTAATCAACGAACAGTCTCGTGAAGCAATGCGTAATGCGCTTAAACGTATTCAATCTGGCGAATACGCGAAGATGTTTATTCAAGAAGGTGCGTTGAACTACCCATCTATGACTGCCCGTCGTCGTCAAAATGCTGCTCATGGTATCGAAGTTACTGGTAACAAGTTACGTGCGATGATGCCTTGGATTCAAGCGAACAAAATCGTAGATAAAGAGAAAAACTAATTTCTCGAATCAATTGATTTGAATGCGAAAACCCACTTAATTTGAGTGGGTTTTTTATTTCTATGTTTACGTGCCTGAAAAAATGGGAAAGCAGTGCTTTCCCATTTTTTTCATATCTTGGAGCCAAGCAAACAAAATCGTTGATAAATAGAAAAACTAATCTCTTGATTGGCTGATTTTTATGCTATAAAAGCCCTGCGAAAGCGGGGTTTTTTATTGGATAAGAATAATGATTTTATATAAATATATGAGCTTTGATGATGCTCTTTTAACCTTAAATAATCGGAAATTAGCTTTTTCGCATTTAGAGGATTTTAATGATCCGTTCGAATGTACAACATTAGGCTTGTATGATCATGTAATTTCAAAGCGAAATTCTAATGAGGTTTTGTAGCAGAAGTTTTCCAGAAAGTATTTAATTACATGTGTAACTAAACAGCCATTAAATCCATTGATGTGGGCACATTATGCAGATAGCCATAATGGTGTAGTAATTGGAATTGACGTAAATAAAGCTGGATTGAATGATGCTGATAAATTCATTATTACAGCAGACTGTGGTTCAGTCACATATTTAAGTGAAGAGCCGAAAAGCTTAAATCGATGTACTGTTGAATTTTTGAATAATGTTGAAAATTTAACTTGGGGAAAAGATAAAGAAATATTGAAACAAGCGCTACTTAATAAAATGCATTTTTGGAAGTATGAAGAAGAGGTAAGAATTGTGAAAAAAATTTCACCTTATATTTCTACCTATCATATACCACGTCAACGAAAGTATAATTTTGATGGTCAAGTATGGCGGAAAATTACACCAGGATTTAAACCAATTTATACATTGGAAATAAATCCTGATGCCTTTGTTGATGTAATATTTGGATTAGGTTCATACCGGAAATTAAGACGTTCACAAGAAAAAGAAACTAATACTTGGAATCCTGATAATATAGAAAAATTAGATCGGTTATATAACCTTTGTAGAAGTTTGAGTTTACCTGTATTTAAAGTAGATAAAGATTATGATAGGTGGGGTCTTACACGTAAAAATATTGATATTTAAAAATATTAAGTAATAATATTGGTTTTAAAGCATAGTATGTGTTCTAAATTTCCACTTCATTTTTCTTTTCAAAAAATGAAGTATAGCCAGCGTAAAAACTCATTCTTATTGATCATGTCCACACTCAATTTTTTATTATTTGATTTGTATAAATCAGTTATTGAACTGTAATTGTACGACCTCTAAAAAAAATCAATTAAAAAATATTGAAATAAACATCACTAAACTTATTTTTACCTTGAGGTCAATCAAAAAAATATTTATTAGAATATAAATTTTGAAATTAAATTTTTAAATATTAAAATTGTTGATAAATTAAATTAATAGTAATTAAAATTTAATAATATTATAAAATTAATTATTTACTTTGTTAAATTTTTATACTCTAGGTTCAATATATGCTTTGTGTTGTTTGATTGTAATTTTTTGTTTAGCTGAAAAATATTAAACTTTTATGATGCTGTAAAAATAACTATAAAAAATAAAAAAAATAATTTTTTTAAAGGGTGGTATCTGGAAATTGTAAGCATTTGTAAGATTTATTTCCAATTTAAATTGAGTAATTTGAAAAAATAATTATATCAATGTCTTGTGGGTATTTTTATCTATTAAATGAAGTGTGGTGAAAGTATGGAATGCTTATAATTTTAAATGGATTGTATTTGTAATAATTTATATATAAGTCTAAGTGCTTATAAAACAAATAAATATATAGATGGATGATTTTATAAAAATATAGGCGGCTATATTGTGAATATTAAAGCTTTGTACGCTAATGAAAATAATCGCACTAATATGAGTCTGCGCTTAGAAAAATAGCTCTGAATTCTAAGAGTTGGGATATAAGCGTTAAAAATAAAAGAAAAATATATTCTTTTAAAAAAAGAAATGGAGAAAAATATGAAAAAAATGACTCAAGCCACATTGACAGCACTCGTACTGGGTTTTGGTTTTAGTTCAACAGCTCTATACGCAGCAGAAACAAACCGAGGTGGTCCTCCACAACAGGGTCCAAATAAACCTCATAAACCAGGCAAACATGGATGTGGAGACAAATGTGACGGAAAAATTGACATTGTTTTGGAAGTTCCAAGACATTGTGATTTAGATGTTGAGACACCTCGATTAACACTTGCACAAACCACGGGAGGTAATTGGAGCGATGCGGGCTTCTTTAATGTCAGCACAAATGCCCCTTATCGATTAAATATTAATCCACTAAATACTTTGCGCAATGGTGAGAACTCTGTACCTGTAGTTGTGACTACTACACGTGGTGGAAAAGCTTATTATGGCACTCAGTCAAGTACCAAAGGACAAGCTCATCGTTGGGATGTCGCAGCTACAGTAGCTGGTAGTGCGGTTGAAGCAGCTGATGCTGGTACTTATCGTGGTGTATATAACGTAGAAGTGCGATTCTAATAATAAGAAATTTTTTATATAACATTTTGAATAAGTAGGAGATGTACTACATCTCCTATTTTAATATTTTTATGATTAATAATAATTATATTTAGGTTTGGGAGTGAAATATGATTAAAAAAATTATAGGATTTTCTATATTGTTTTTGTTTAGTTTTTCTTTATCAGCGGGAATAAAGTTCAGTCCTATCCAACTCTATATTCAAGATTTTAAAAGACAGAAAAGTACAACTGTTAATATTGAAAGTACAGGATTAAGTACTTCAAAAATATATGAAATTAGTGCATTTAAATGGCAGCAAAATGAAAAAGGTGAAGATGTTCTATTGGAGGATAATACTTTACTGTTTAATCCAAAAACATTTGAGCTAAAACCTGAAAGTAAACAAGTTGTCCGTATCGGGTTTAGCCAACCCCCATTAAATTTAGAGCAACAGCAATCATGGAGGATCATTTTTAAAGAAGTAACACCAGTTGATGATAATTCTTCGATTAATTTTTTGTTTAACTTCTCACTGCCTTTTTTTGCTGGAAAACAGGTTACACCACAATTAAATATAGATCTGCAAAAAATTAATGAACTGGCTTATCTAAATGTAAATAATTTATCTAAATCTCATGCAAAAATTACTGAAGTTATAGTATTGGATAGTAAAAATAATCAACTCATGAAAAAAGATTTTGTTCAATATATTTTGAGTGGAAATAAAATTAAATTTGAACTTGGAGAATTAAAAGAAAATGGAGATTTGAAATTAAAGATAAAAGTGGAAGACCATGAGGGATATTTGGAATTTCCTGTAAAAGCCTAGAAGATACTTACAAAAAGAATAAATAGTAAAAGGATGATGCTATGAAGGTCACTAAAATTCTTCTAATGATCGCGTGTGGGATGGGGCTAACAAATGTAAATGCTGAAAATGTTCAACAGACGGTGCAGAAAGACAATTTAGAAATGTTCATCGTAAATATATGGGTAAATGGCTTAGATTATAAAACTGAAGCAATTCATTTTTCTGATGGAGGGCAGAGATATATTGAGTGTGAGGCTTTATCCAGAATCGGAATTCACATTGAAAGGATCCCCCGTCACTTGGTCAAGAAAGAATTCTGTTTATTGAATCAACCAGGTGTAACAGTTGAAGATGACTATAGTTTACAAGCCATTAAAATTAATTTTCCAGTCAATTATTTTGAAGATACTCATTATGAATTAGAGGTAGAAAATCCCGAGAAAGCGAATTTTGGAGGGTTTGTTAATTATAGCTTATTTTATAATAAAGATGATGAAGAACAAGAATTTAATACATTTTCAGAAATTGGGATATTTAAAGATTATTGGTTATTAAAAAATGCTTTTTTATATCGTAATGAACCTGAAGATATTGAAGAAAGATTTTTACGTGTCAATACGACGCTCGATGTTGAATTTCCAAAAAACTTTTCAAGACTTACCTTGGGAGATACGACGAGTCCTTATAGTAGTTTAAATAATTCTTTTCGGTTTGGGGGGCTAAGTTTTGGTACCAACTATACCAATCGTCCAGACTTTGTTTACTGGAATGCGCCGACTTTAAATGGGAGTGCAAGCGTACCCTCAACAATTGATCTATATATTAATGGGGTACGTTTATATCGGGATTCTGTGACCCCTGGTAATTATAATCTTCCTGCTGGAGCAATGCTAAATCAGGCGGGTGATGCACAAATTGTTGTAGAAGATATTTTAGGGAATAGGAGCGTCCAGAGTTTTCCGGTTTATATTAATAGTCGATTATTAAAGCCAAAATTGAACGAATATAATATTTCATTAGGTAAATTAAGATATAACTATGATTATGTCGATGATGATTATCGGGAGTTTTTTACAAAATTGTTTTATCGGCGGGGTATAACGTCTTCAACGACCTTGGGAGGAGATTTTTTATATAGTAAAGATGTCAGCAATTTTGATTTTTTATGGACCCAAGGAATAAGTAAATACTTGCTTATGGATAGTGCATTTTCAGTTAGCCAGACAGAAGCGGATGATGAACAAGGATATGCGGCTTCGATAGCCCTGAGTCGAGATTTTAGAAACTGGTCCTTTGGTATAAATAGTCGATATTTTACTCAGGAATATCAGTATTTAAGTGGTGATATATATAACTCTAATATTGAAGCCTCAAATATTCTATATTTTAATTTTTCCAATTTGGGATTCATTGATGGATTAAATCTTAGTTATATTTATCAATCTTATTATGATCAAAATGGTTTTAGTAATGATACTCAGAAAATTTTTGATATTCGAGCTTCAAAAAGCTTAACAAAAAAAATATATACAAATTTTGGCTTTTATAAAGATTTTGGGAATGAGGGGGATCATGGTTTTAATATCGCCTTATCTTACGATTGGGAAGAAAAGGGTCAAATTTATTTAAATCACGATACTGAGGATAATGAAACGAGTTTAAGTTTTAGTCACAGAACGATGACTCAGAATGGTTTTGATTATGTTTTGGGGGTTAATCGCACTGAAGAAGAAGTTAATTACAATGCTTATGGTTTATGGAAAACCAGTATTGGTAATTTACAACTTTCTCATGATGAATATGAGAATCGTCGTAATTCACAGGCTATGTTTGAGGGCGCCTTGGTTTGGCTAGGTAGTAAAATAGCATTCACCAAATATGCTGATAATGCTTTTGCTCTGGTTGAGGTCGATCAACATCCAAATCTTGATATCTATCGTTCAGCGAGTCTAGCTGGAAGCACCAATAATCAAGGCTATATGTTTATACATAACATCATCCCTTATATCCATTACGATATTTCTTTTGACCATAACCAGTTAGCGATGGAAGAAACTTTTGAACACTCTTCTAAAAAAATTATTGGTCTGGATCAACGTGGATATAAGCTGGATTTTCCTATCTATAAAACCAAACGTATTGCGCTAAGAATTAAAGATGCACAACAAAATAATTTAGTCATAGGCTCTGAGGTTCTTGTGGATGGTCTCAGTACAGAACCTTCTTTTGTTGATAGTCAGGGTATTGTTTACCTATATCTATTTAAAGCAGGCACTTACAACATTAAAGTGAAGACTAATAGAGGGCAGCAGTGCCAGGCTCAATTCATTCTGAATGAAAACCAATTCCAGAATTCAGACAAGCAAATTCTGGAAACTATATGTAAGTAGGAGTAGAAAAATGAAAAAGCTCTTTTTATTTATTACCGCACTCAGTATGAGTGAAATAGCCATGGCCCAATATTGCTCGATTGATGGTTTTACCACTCCAGAATTACGTCTAGCCAGCTATCAGCGTAGTCAGGCTGCCACTTCATTTAATATTTCATGTGATATGGGCTATTCAATTTTATTTAATAGTCAGAACCTGGTGAGTTCCAACGGGATAAGTTATGTGTCTAATGGTCCTAATAAATTGCGTACCAAATTAAATTTGAGTGGTGCAAATAGTGGGTTATGGGGAGTCAGAGTGAATCAGGGAGCTTCACAGAGACAGAAATATATCGTTTCGGTTCAACTCGAAGAGAATCCTTTTAATGGGGTTCCAGCTGGAACTTATCGTGATCGGATTTCTGTCGATATTAATTTTTAAATCATAGAAATAAGGAAATTGCCTGAAAGACTTTAAACCAACCTGGGATCAGTACAGTAAAGCAAACATGCAGAAACTTTGAGGAGGTTAAATGAAGATCTGTATAAAGTGAATATCTTTTTAGTCTAAGAATTAATTGGTATTCACTTATTTTTTTAATATAAATAATAATTTAGAAGATTTATTTTTGGTTTTTTTAGTTATTTTTATTCATCAAATAGTCATGAGATCTTTCTATACTGGGTGAAAAATATAAGCGAATAGGTGCGAGATGCAACAAATTTCCATCTCAGAATTATTAGAGCAAAGACCTGTTATTCACAAAATCCAGTTTGATTTAAAAGAGCAACGTAAACAGGCTATTCGTGACAAAATAGTCCTAGAAGATCTGACACGGTCCCGTTTAAAAATTGCCATCGTTACCGAAACTTGGCCTCCTGAAATCAATGGTGTTGCCCATGCTTTATTGCAACTTTGTAAAGGATTACAAAAACAGGGGCATAAGATTTTATTAATACGTCCAGAACAACGACAAGCTTGTAATGATTTTCAACCGCATAGTGAATGTCTGGTTAAAGCGCATTGCATTCCTAAATATAGTAATTTGCAGTTTGGTAGACCGCAATTTCTAAAAATCCATCAAGCTGTTGAAACTTTTATACCCGATATTATTCATATTGTGACCGAAGGCCCTTTGGGTTTGGTAGCTCAGCAGCTTGCAAAATTCCATAAAATTCCAGTCTCTAGCGGTTTCCACTCGTCATTTCAGGAATTTAGTCGGTTTTTTGATTTGGCTTTTTTACTAAAGCCAATTCAAGGCTATTTAAAGTGGTTTCATAATAATACTGATTTGACCTGTGTCCCGAGTCGAAGCACGGCTCAAGCCTTAAATCAGTTTGGTGTAACTTCTCCCTTGGCAGTTGTGGGCAGAGGCGTCGATCCAGATACATTTTCACCAAAGTGGCGATCACCAGATTTGCGCTATGCTTGGGGAGTTTCAAACGAGACCCGGGTAATGTTGTATGTGGGACGGCTTTCTCCTGAAAAGGAAATTGACGTGCTGATCAAGACCTATTTTGTGCTGCGCCAAGTTCGTCAGCAAGATGTGCGTTTGGTGGTGGTCGGAGATGGGCCGGATCGCACTCGACTGCAACAACTGAATCAGGATGGTAGCATTGTTTTTACCGGTAGCTTGACAGGGGAAAAACTGTCAGCGGCGTATGCCAGTGCTGATGTGTTCTGTTTTGCCAGCCAGGTCGAAACCTTTGGAAATGTGGTTTTGGAAGCGATGGCCAGTGGCTTGCCAGTGATTGCTTATGATTATGCTTGTGCAAATTTGCATGTGCAGCATGGTGAAACGGGATGGTTGAGCGGACTTGGACATCAGCAGGGTTTGATTCAGCAGATGCTCGAACTGCCTGATCTGCAAAGATTACAGCAGATGGGCGCGCAAGCACGTAAAAAAGCCGAAAAAGTAGGCTGGCAATATCCAGTCCGGCAATTTGAACAGGCACTGTATTTACTGGTACAGCATCAGGAATACAGGATATAAAACAAGAAAGGAGCAACAGTGTGAAACTCCAGAATGTAAAGATTAAATTTTTAGAAATCGATTTGAAAGGCTGTGTTTATCTGAATCATTTTTCGCATTCAGTCCGTATTGCCACTTTTTTTAAAATGATTAGCCGCTTAGGAAATGGTGCATTTTGGTATTTCATGCTGATACTGGTTTGGATCATGCAAGGCTTGATCTATACCGTGCAGATTGTTTATCTGATTCTAGGAAGCACCATTGGTACCATGATTTACAAGGTACTTAAAATCAAAACCGTACGGCCACGTCCTTATCAGGTACATCAAGTGATCCGTTTGGGTGAGCATCCACTGGATCATTTCAGTTTTCCTTCCGGGCATACCTTGCATGCCGTGATGGCAACCACCGTTTTAGGTTATGTCGCACCTTTATTACTGATGCTGATGTTGCCTTTTACGGTTCTGGTCGCAGTGTCCCGAATGGTGCTGGGATTGCATTATCCAAGTGATGTGGCGGTTGGCGCAATTCTGGGTGGCATGATGGCAATTGCCATTGTCCTGACCGCGCCTTATCTGAATATTGTGCTGTAAAAATAAGTGAAAGCCGGAGCAAAGGCTCGCAGATTTTCACAGATTTGTTAAAGTACAGCATCAAAGCAATTATGGTGAGAAATAGAGATGGGTTTACGTTGGACTGACACGCTCGATATCGCGATTGAACTCTATGAAGCGCATCCAGATGTGGACCCGCAGTGGATTCGTTTTACTGATTTACATGCCTGGGTGTGTGCTTTGCCTGAGTTTGAAGATGATCCAACCAAGTCGACTGAAGGTTTGCTTGAAGCCATTCAAATGGCATGGATTGACGAGGCACGCTAAGCCCTCATCTTAAAAAAGCATTTTTTTACAGATGAAAAGCAGAAAAATGCGCATTATCTCGGTATAATGCGCCAAATTTTCATGTCAACAATTGACTTAAGGAGCCTATCATGGCTATCGAACGTACTTTATCTATCGTTAAACCAGACGCAGTTGCTAAAAACCACATCGGCGACATCTTTGCTCGTTTCGAGAAAGCTGGTCTTCAAATTGTTGCAACTAAAATGAAACATTTGACTCAAGCTGAAGCTGAAGGCTTCTATGCTGAGCACAAAGAACGTGGTTTCTTTGCTGACCTGGTTGCATTCATGACTTCTGGTCCAGTGGTTGTTTCAGTTCTTGAAGGCGAAAACGCTGTTCTTGCTCACCGTGACATCCTTGGTGCGACGAATCCTAAAGAAGCTGCTCCTGGTACTATCCGTGCAGATTTCGCTGTAAGCATCGATGAAAACGCTGCTCACGGTTCTGACTCTGTAGCATCTGCTGATCGTGAAGTTAACTACTTCTTCGCTCAAACTGAGATTGCTCCACGTACTCGTTAATTCGCAGTATTCAAGCCAGATAAGTGTTATTATACTTATCTGGTTTTTTTATTCTCTGAATAATTCTTTGCTCACATATTGAGCTTCTCCTTTCATCTTTAGACATGGTTTAGGTAATACACATGAGTACTGAAGCAGTCGCTGTATCAGCAGTTTCTGAGCCACAGCAACACACTCCATCCGCTCCAGCACAGGCAAATACTGTCGAGAAAGTGAATTTACTTGGCATGTCACGTTCGCAAATGGAAAAATTCTTTGAGGACATGGGTGAGAAGAAGTTTCGTGCCGGGCAGGTGATGAAATGGATTCACCAGTTCTTCGTGACCGATTTTGCTGAAATGACCAATATTTCAGGAAAACTGCGTGAAAAACTGGAAAAGATTTGTGAAATTAAAGCACCGGAAGTGGTGCATAAAAACTATTCCAAAGATGGAACCCGTAAATGGGTATTCCGTGTTGGCGATGGCGAAGGTTCTCTTGTTGAAACGGTACTGATTCCTGCTGAACATCGCAGTGGTTTACGTCGCACTTTGTGTATTTCTTCACAAGTGGGCTGTGCACTGGACTGTTCATTCTGTTCGACCGGTAAACAGGGTTTTCAGCGCGATTTGACCCAGGCGGAAATTATCGGTCAGCTCTGGATGGCGAATTATTCCTATATGGAAGATGTGCCTGTACTTGAACGTGAACGCTCAGTCACAAACGTGGTGATGATGGGCATGGGCGAGCCATTGCTTAACTACGATGCAGTATTGAATTCAATGCGCATTATGCTGGATGACTTTGCATACGGCATGTCAAAACGTCGTGTGACTTTATCGACTTCTGGTGTGGTGCCGAAAATCGATCAGATGGTCAAAGATATTGACGTGGCGCTGGCTATTTCATTGCATGCGCCCAATGACGAGCTGCGTAACGAGCTGGTGCCGATCAATAAAAAATATCCGCTTGAGCAGCTGATTGCTGCATGTCAGCGTTATATTGCCAAAGATGGGAATGAAAGTTCACGTAAACATGTGACGATTGAATATGTGATGTTAGATGGCGTGAATGACCATCCTGAACATGCTCAGCAAATGATTAAGCTGTTGAAGAATTTGCCAAGCAAGATTAATTTGATTCCTTTTAATCCGTTCCCGCATGCGCCATATGGCCGCTCAAGCCGCAACCGGATTATTTCTTTCCAAAAAACTTTGTCTGATGCCGGTTTTGTGTGTACGATTCGTCAGACACGCGGTGATGACATTGATGCCGCGTGCGGACAGTTAGTCGGACAAGTTGCTGACCGTACCCGTCGTGCGGAACAGTGGAAAAAGAAAATTGCGCAATCGAATGAGATCATGCGCTCACAAGGATAATAAGAGGTCGCCAGTTGAGAAATCTAACATCAAAGTTTGCTTTGATTTCAACAGTATGTGTGTCTTTGGTTTTAGTCGCGTGTCAGACGCCAGATCTGGGTCAGAAAGACCCTGAAAAGGCCACCAAAGTCCGTACCCAATTGGCGGTAGAATATCTGAGAACAGGTGACCTGGATGCAGCTAAACGTGCGCTGGATCAGGCACTTGAAAGCAGTCCGCGTGATTCTCAAGCAAATATGATGATGGGCGTGCTACTGCAACAGGAAGGTAGTAAGCTTAATCTCGAAAAGGCAGATCATTATTTCAAGCGTGCGATTTCGGCAGATCCGAAAAATGCGCAGGCGCGAAATAATTACGGCACTTATTTATATCAGCTTGAACGCTATAATGATGCGATCGAGCAGTTTCAAATTGCTGGTGCCACGTTGGGTTATGATCAGCGATTCCGCGCACTGGAAAATATGGGGCGGATTTACCTGAAACTGGGTGATACAGCAAACGCTGAAAAATCATTCAAACAGGCGCTGCAAGCCAATCGCGATTCTTATATTTCAATGTTAGAGTTGGCAGAAATATTTTATTTGAACCAGCAGTTCCCGGCGGCGACACAAATGTATCAACAGTTTGTACGTGGTGTGGGACAGAAAAATCAGGGTGCCCGTGCGCTCTGGGTCGGCATTCGCACTGCGCGTGCCGGGGGTGATCAGTTGGGTATGCAGGTATTGGTCAACCAGTTACGTGCACTTTTTCCTGAAAGCCAGGAATACCAACGTTATTTGCAATTACAGTACAGTACTGAGGCCGTATGGAAGTAAATCCTAATTCACCATCGAATCATTCGAGCGTAGCTCCAAATGCGTTAGGAAATATTCAACGTCCGGGCGAGTACTTGCGCCAGATTCGTATCAATCAGCAGCGCAATCTGGAAGATGTAGCGAAAGAGCTGAACATCCCGGTCAAAACCCTGACTGCTCTTGAGCAGGATGAATACAAATCTTTGCCAGAAGCGACCTTTATCAAAGGTTATTACCGGACTTATGCCAAATTTCTGGGTGTAGATGCGTCTAGTATTATTCAGCGTTTTGATGAAATCTATACCAATGATACCGGGTTGCTGCCGAATCATGCCCTGAACAATTCTCCAATTAAAATTATGGGGAAATTACCAGGTTCCAAGCGTGACCGTAATCGTAAGTGGTTAAAGCGCATTTTTATTACGCTGGTACTTTTGCTGATTTTGGGCGCACTGTTTGCCATGATTCAGAACTGGTCGAGTAGTAATTCCCAAAATAGCAGTGAAGTCTCTGGAGTAGGCGCTTCTAATGTCGAGATTCTGAATCTGGATACAGGTGCCGCACTTTCCGGTGATCAGCTGAAGCTTGATTTTAACCGTCCGACTTCGGTGCATATTGTCGACTCGGCGGGTAATGTTCTGGCAACTGGCCGTCAGGCATCGAGCTTGCAACTGAATGGTGAAGCGCCATTCCAGATTCGTCTGGATGATGCATCGGCTGTATCACTCAGTTTAAATAATGAAAATATTTCATTGTCACCCTACACTGTGAACGGAAAAGCAGAATTCCGTTTATCACCTTAACAGATCAAGAGTAGAGCAGAACGATGATCGTAAATCCAATTAAACGTCGTCCAACACGTAAAATTCGTGTGGGTTCAGTTTATGTGGGTGGTGATGCACCAATCAGTATCCAGTCGATGACCAATACTGAAACCTGTAATGTAGCAGCTACGGTTGCTCAGATCCAGCGCTGCGTCGATGCAGGCGCGGACATCATGCGGGTTTCTGTGCCTACCATGGAAGCGGCGGCGGCATTTGGTGAAATTCGCAAGCAGGTCAATGTACCTTTGGTGGCGGATATTCACTTCGATTATAAAATTGCTTTGGCAGTTGCCGATTTGGGTGCAGACTGCCTGCGGATTAACCCGGGCAATATCGGTTCTGAAGCGAAAATTCGTGAAGTCGTGGCCGCGGCACGTCATAACGACATTTCCATGCGGATCGGTGTCAATGCCGGCTCCCTGGAAAAAGATATTCAAAAGAAATATGGCGAGCCGACTGGTCAGGCTTTGCTTGAATCTGCGATGCGCCATATCGATATTCTAGACCGTCTGGATTTCCAGGAATTCAAAATTTCAGTCAAAGCCTCGAATGTGTTCCTGACCATGGATGCGTATCGTTTGCTGTCACAGCAAATTGATAATCCGCTCCATCTGGGTGTCACAGAAGCAGGTATTTACCGCACCGGTTCGGTTAAATCTGCCATCGCTTTGGGTGGCCTGCTGATGGAAGGCATCGGGGATACCATGCGTATTTCCTTAGCTGCCGAGCCTGAAGAAGAAATTAAAATTGGTTTTGATATTCTGAAATCGCTGGGTCTGCGCTCCAACGGGATTAACTTCATTGCCTGCCCAAGCTGTTCACGTCAGGAATTTAATGTGATTTCCGTGATGCAGCAACTTGAAGAGCGTTTAGAAGATATTCGTACCCCAATGGATGTCTCGGTCATTGGCTGTAAAGTGAATGGGCCGGGCGAAGCCAAAGAAGCGGATATTGGTGTCGTAGGTGCAGCACCACGTTCACTGGTGTACCGTAATGGTGAAAAGAGCCATTTAATTGACACGAATCAATTGGTTGATGAAATCGAAACCATGGTTCGTCAACGTGTTACCGAGCTTGAAGAAGCTAAATCTAAAGAAATTATTCGTACAAGTTTTCCTGAGTAGATCATGAGTTCAATCGTCGCAATCAAAGGTTTTAATGACATTCTCCCAACGCAAACCCCAGCTTGGAGACGTCTTGAACAGCATCTATCCGGTTTGATGGATGCCTATGGCTATCAACAAATTCGTTTGCCTATCGTAGAACAGACTAACCTGTTTAAACGTTCGATCGGTGATGCAACCGATATCGTTGAAAAAGAAATGTATACCTTCCTCGACAAGGGTAATCCGCCTGAGTCGTTGACGTTACGTCCTGAAGGGACGGCTGGCTGTGTACGTGCCATGCTGGAGCATAATCTGCTGCGTGGTGCGACGCCTCGCGTCTGGTATATCGGCCCAATGTTCCGTTATGAAAAACCGCAAAAAGGCCGTTACCGTCAGTTCCACCAGTTTGGTGTGGAAACCTTTGGTGTGGCAACACCGGATATGGACGCAGAACTGATTCTGATGACGGCGCGTCTGTGGAAACGTATGGGTGTGGCAGACAAGGTTCAGCTTGAGTTAAATACACTCGGTGAGTCGGATGAGCGTGCAGCCTATCGTGCGGCGCTGGTTGAGTTTTTAGAGTCGCATAAAGCTGATCTGGATGAAGATTCTCAGCGCCGTCTGACCACGAATCCATTGCGTATTCTGGATTCTAAAGATGCCAAAACACAAAGCATCTTGGAAAATGCACCGAAACTTCATGATTTTATGGGTGAAGAAACGCTGGCGCATTTTGCCCAGTTACAGCAGTATTTGACTGATGCAGGCGTAAGCTTCGTGATCAATCAAAAACTGGTACGCGGTCTGGACTATTACAACAAAACTGTTTTTGAATGGACTACAACTCACTTGGGTTCACAAGGTACAGTGTGTGCCGGTGGCCGTTATGACGGTCTGGTGGGGCAACTTAAAGGCAGGCCTGATCAATCTGTCCCTGCGGTTGGTTTTGCCATGGGTATCGAGCGTTTATTGCTTCTGCTGGAACAGGTTGAAAACAATGCCCCGACACGTGATTGTGAAGTATTCCTGGTGGCTGAACCGACTTCTCAAGGTAAGGCTTTGGTCATTGCCGAACAGATCCGTGATCAGCTTGAAGCAGCAGGCAGTCAGGTTCGTCTGAAAGTAGGCTCACAAGGTTCAATGAAATCGCAAATGAAAAAGGCCGATCAAGCCGGTGCTTTGTATGCAGCGATTTTGGGCGAGCGTGAACTGGAAGCTCAGGCGTTTACTGTGAAAGAGCTGGCAACCGCAGAGCAATCGAATGTACTATTTACGGACTTCGTTGCATTTTTTAGTACTAAAATTTCTTCAAAATAATCGATAAAACATTAGGAAAAGGGTAATCTCATGAGCGCAATGAGTGGTGATGAACAGTTTGAAAGCTTAAAATCCTTTACGAAGAAATATGGTTCTTCGATGATTACCGGGATTTTAATTGCGCTGATTGCCTTTTTTGGGTGGGAATATTGGCAGAAGAAAAACCTGGCAGAGTCGCAAATGCACACTGCCAAGGTTCAGCAGTTGATGGATGATGCGCAGGCATCGAAAGGTGATGGTTTTGCTAAGTTATCTGAAGCTGCGGACAAAATTGTCAAGGAAGCACCGGATTCAGCACAGGCGATTCAGACCCAGCTGATGATGGCTAAATTGGCTTATGACAAAGAAGATTATGCTGCGGCCGAGAAAGCGCTACAGAAAGTTGAAAACTCGAAAGTAGATGATAAAGGCCTGGTTCAGGTTGTCAAACTTCGTCTGGCTTATGCACAATTGGCGCAGAAAAAATATGATGCTGCATTGAAAACTTTAGAAGCAGTCACTGAGCCTGCATTTAAAGCAACTGCCGATGAAGCACGTGGCGATATCTATGTTGCCAAAAATGATATTGAAAATGCTAAAAAAGTATATCAAAGTGCATGGGATGCTTTGATTGAACGTAAAGAAGAACGTCAGATTTTACAAATTAAGCTCGAAAGCGTAGGCGTATTGGTCGATGATCCGGAAATCGAACGCCCAATTATAGAAACACAAGCGGAAGAAGCTGAATGAATAGAAAATACAAAATTACCTGTGCCTTGACTGTTTTAACGCTTGCATTGGCTGGCTGTGCGGGTAAAACCAATAAAGTTCCAGAAGTAAAACCGAATCCACTTCCAAAACTGACTCAAGCCAAAACACTGATCCCTGTATTTTCCACCAGTGTGGCTTCGACAGATGCTGCTGATCCGTTGCGTTTACGTCTGGATGCAGATAATGATGTGATCTTTGCAATTGATCCGAAAGGCGAAGTGTCTGCATTTAAAGGTAAACAGCGTCTGTGGCAGAAAAAAGTCAGCAAAGACAATTTAAGTTCTGGTGTTGAAGCTGCTGAAGGTCTTGTTGTCGTTGGCAACCAGAAAGGCCAACTGTTTGCGCTGGATCAGCAAACCGGCGAGCAAAAATGGACTGCGCAATTGACGGGTGCTTTACTGGCACCTTCATTAATTCATGCTGGTCGTGTCATTAGCGTGAGCAATGACGGCACAGTATATGCGCATGAAATTGCGACGGGTGCGCAAGTTTGGACTTATAACTTACCTAATGTACAATTCAGCCTGCGTGGCATGGCTGCACCTGTTGCATTAGATGCTCGTAATGTACTGATTGCATCTTCCAATGCTTATATCTATGCACTGGATGCCTTAAGCGGTGTGCCAAAATTACAGCGTCGTGTCGCAGTGTCGGATGGGCGTTCTGATATCCAGCGTCTGGTTGATATTGACGGGGAACCGGTCGTTGCAGGCCAGTTTGTGGTGACCACCAGTTATCAAGGTCAGGTGACTGTGCTGGATTTAGCTTCACAACAGGTGGTCTGGAGTGAAGATGCCAGCAGTATCCAGCGTCCAGAAGTTGTGGGCAATGGTGTATTTGTGGCGCAAACCGATGGCAAAATCAAAGCCTTTGAAATTACCTCGGGTCAACCGCTTTGGGAAAATGACCAGTTGCTGAATCGCAAGTTAAGTAATCCGGTGATGCTGGGTACTGATCTTGTAGTCGGCGATCTGGATGGTGTCTTGCACCTGATTGATCCGCGTACCGGACAGATTACTGGTCGTTCGAAAACCTCTGGGGAAGTACGTAGCTTACGCGTCATCGACAACCAGCTGTATGTTTCCACACGCAAGGGCGCATTAAGCATTTGGCAGAACCGTTAATTTTAACGAGCCTTATGCTAAACTAGCCACAACCGTATTTTTGTGAACGCGGGGTGATTGAAAAATCAATGCCCCGTGTTTTTATTTAGGGTATTTCCCCCTTATATCTTCCTATACTTTCTGATGTTCAGGCCACTTTGACGCCTGATATTGAATAAAGGTTACTCTATGAAACCCGTAATTGCGCTCATTGGTCGTCCGAACGTCGGAAAATCAACGCTGTTCAACCAGATTACCAAGAGCCGTGACGCATTGGTGGCAGACTTTGCAGGTCTGACACGCGACCGTAAATATGGCGATGCTACCTATCAAAATAAATCTTTCATTGTGGTCGATACTGGCGGTATTGGCGAAAATGAAGGTGGTATTGATTCATATATGGCAGAGCAATCCAAGACTGCCATTCATGAAGCCGACATCATCATTTTTGTGGTTGATGCGCGTGCCGGACTGCTGGCTTCCGATGAACAGATTGCACGTGAATTGCGTACTTTAGGTAAAAAAGTCTTTCTGGTGGCCAACAAGGTCGACGGCGTACATGCTGAAGCTGCCCTGGTTGAATTCTACAAACTGGGTATGGGCGAACCGCTACAAGTGGCAGCCAGCCATGGTCGTGGTGTTCAGCAAATGCTGGAAGATGTACTTGCTGACGTACCGGAAGATGAAAATCCGGAAGAGCATGACAAAAACACGGGTCTGCGTTTAGCGATTATTGGTCGTCCAAACGTAGGTAAATCAACGCTGGTGAACCGCTTGCTCGGTGAAGAGCGTGTGGTGGCATTTGACCAGCCGGGTACAACACGTGACTCGATTTATATTCCATTCGAGCGTGATGGCCGTCAATATACCCTGATTGATACTGCCGGGGTGCGCCGTAAAGGTAAAGTTGATGAAATGATTGAGAAATTCTCGATTGTTAAAACTTTACAGGCAATGAAAGATGCCAACGTAATTGTTGTTGTGGTTGATGCGCGTGATGGTATTGTTGAGCAGGACTTGCATTTGATTGGCTATGCACTTGAAGCAGGTCGTGCCATGGTTATTGCAGTCAATAAATGGGATAACATGACTGAATATGATCGTAAGCAATGTAAGCTCGATGTAGAGCGTCGCTTCGATTTTATTCCATGGGCCAAAGTGCATTTGATTTCTGCATTGCATGGAACTGGCGTGGGCGATCTTTATCCATCGATTCACCGTGCTTATGATTCATCTCGTTTGAAAGTATCACCGGCAAAAATCACCCAGATTTTAAATGATGCGACAGATGCCCACCAACCACCTATGGTTCAGGGTCGTCGTATTAAAATGCGTTACGCACATATGGGTGGACAAAATCCGCCAACGATCGTGATTCACGGAAACAAGGTGGATAAAACCCCTGCGGATTATCGCCGTTACCTGGAAAATGTGTTCCGTAAAGTGTACAAGCTTGAAGGTACACCTATTAAAATCGAGTTTAAAACTTCTGAAAACCCGTTTGAAGGCCGTAAGTCTCAAGTGGATGAGCGTGCAGCTGCACGTAAACGTCGTTATGTACAGAAGTTCAAGAAAGCCGAGAAGAAATTTAAGCGTTAATTTTATAGTTTAAATTTTCCGGATAAAAAGCCTGCGTAAAGCGGGCTTTTTTTATTACCTATAAAAATATTTTTTAATCAGGCTTAATTTTGAATTTAATAAAAATAAAATATTCTTTTAATTATAGTTATTTAGTATAAGTATCAATTTAATATTTATGTGATATGTATTATATTTGTGTGAAATTGTTAATTCAGTCGCAAAAATGAAAATTGACTGAAAAAGATCATAATAAATTACTACCCAAATTTGCGGTGGTGTGAGGGGAACATGAAAAAAACTGCATTGGCCTTAATCTGTATGATGGGTTTACCAAGCCTTGCATGCGCTGAAATGATCAAAGTGAATGGTGAGGGCAGTAGCCCCATTATAAAAAAAGATCCAATAGGAACACGGAATCAAGCATTGAATAATGCAAAAACTGATGCAGTCATTGCTTTAATCAAAAAAATAAATGGCCCTCAAGCCATGCAGGATGCCGAACTCCATCTGGCAGATATTGTGAAACAAGTTGACAATGGCTACGTATTTAATCGTGGTAGTCAAACCAACAATAACAATGAACTGGTTACTTCTATTTCAATTGAAATGGATGATCAGGAGTTTCGCCAGATCTTAAATGATCTGGGTTTATCCAAAAAGAATAGCCGAACCAGTCCGATCATGATCGTAATGGATGAATATTTTGGTGTACCGCGAGATAACTCAAAACCGGTGAAAGAGTTTACGTCGTACTTTTCTGACAAGAGCTATGCCTATGATGAAAAGGCCAGCTATGACGCGAAAGAAAGTGCAAAAGCCAGTGAAAGTTCATCATATTCATCAAAAGGCAAATCAGCTTCGGCTTCAGGCTATGCCTATGGTAATTACTATGGTGCAGGTGCGGGCGTTGCTGCACGTTCATCAAGTCACAATAATTCAGGTAAATCTTCTGCTTCAGTAAGTTATAACGCCAGTGAATCAGCACGTTATAGCCAGTCTGAACGCCAGAATGATATTCAAAATTTTGTGAAATATGTGGAATATCAAACCCCGTCGACCACACCTGAGCGTGAAAATCAAACGTTAACCTCAATTGCCCGTGCAGCATCTAAATATGATCTACGCTTAATGGATTCGGATGTGTTTCGTAGCCGTTATCTCAAAGGCAAGAGTATGACCATTCAACAATTGCTGGGTGATGCAGAGCTGGCAAAACTTGCAGTGGCTGCACGTCAGGAAAAAGCGGACTGGTTTATGGTCGGTAGCTCTTATATTTATGACCGTGGTCGTTCAGGTGCAACGGGTCAGTTTGTTTGTGATGGTGCACTCAGCTATAAAATTTATTCAGTCGATGATGGCACACTGATGGGCGGCGATACCCGTACTGAATCATCCACGGCTGCAACGACAGATACTTGCCGTACCAATGTTGCCCGTAAACTGGGTGAAATGACGCTATCTGAAGTCGGCCCGCAAATCCTTGCCTATTCGAAAAACCGCAGCATGTATGGTAAGGAAATAACCCTCTTTGTAAAAAGTGTATCGGGTAGCGTATCTAGCCGGTTAGGGGATGACCTGTACGTGGCCTTAGATGAAATGGATGGTGCGGAAAATATCGATATCCGTACCCAGGATGGCAAATTGGTCGAGATGACCATGACTTATAAGAGTGAAAAGCCGTTAAGTGCTGAACTTGCCAAAGCATTGCGCCGGGTAAATCCTGTTCTGTCGAATGCAGAACGCCTGCAAGCAGGGAATACCATTACTTTATGTATTGGTGGTACCCAATGCAAATAAGCTTGAAAAAAGCCATGCTTGCCATGGCGCTGATGGGAACGGCTAGTCCACAGGCCAATATTCAGGTTTTTCCGGCGAAGGGAATTTATGGGCTGGAACTGCCTTGTCGTCAATCGGCAGAACATATAGAAGCAAACGCATCATCGATTTCCTGTGACTTTAGCAGGGCTGTATCTAGCGAGACGATTCGTACTCAAGTTGCACAGGCTTTCGAGCAGCAGCTGAAACAGGCCTTGCAAGATCAGGTGGTTACTTCAATTTCCCAACAGAATAAACATCGAAGCTATGTGGCCTCTCTGGAAGTTTTGCGGGCCAGCGAATATGTAGTGCAAAAGGAATCTACAGCCGAGATTTTTCTGCCAGTCACTTTAAGTTTAAAGTTGACCAATGTCTTGTCTGGAGAAGTGATTTATACCGATAGCGCTACCTTATCTCAACCTATACAGGTGCTGTCGACTGATGTCGAGGCGGCTACAACCCGTCAGGCGGTCCAGCAGAAATTTCAAAGTAGCTTGCTGTCCTTGACCCAGCAATTGACCCAGGATCTGCAGAAAAAATTTAAGGTTTCTGAAGTGCAGACTAAGGTGATTGACCGCTGGAAGTCTTATATGGTTTTGGATAAAGGCTTTAATCAGGGGATTGCCAAAGATGATGAGCTGAGCTCGGCTTCAGGAGATTTAATCCGGGTTGTCCATGCTGATAGCGATTATGCTGTGGCATTGCCTGTATTGATGAGTGGTAATTCAAGCCAGTTTAGCAAGATTTCGGCCAATACTCGTCAGGCACTGAACAAGCCTAAAGCTTTGGTGGTGGATGTATTGACTTATCAAGGTGAGTCAAAAGACCTGATTGAGCAGATTTTTTCTGATGCGATCGGAGAAAATGCATCCTTTACCCTTACACCAGTCAACAAACGTTATAGCGTGCTCGCACAGAGTATCAGTGAGCAGACGGGTTTAACTAATCAGGAAACCCAGCATCAGCGTGAACTTCCTGAATTTTTTATTCGTATTAATGTGATTCCTGTAATTGGTTATCAACAGCAAGTCGGCAAGATGACTGAGCAACAAGTGGTACATAGTGAAGTGTTTGCTGAAATGATTGACCGTTCTGGGCGCGTGATTTATTCGGCACATGCAACTGATGAAATCAGTGAAACCATTTCACAAGGAATGGGTTTTTCACTGGATACGCGTAAGGAAGTGGCACTCAAAAATGCTTTGGTGAAATTGGGTCAGCAATTCCAGAAAGGGATTCAATTTACCCGTTCAGATTTGCAGGTAGCGAGTGGTGGTAGTGAGATCATCACGATTCAGGATGCAGGCGAGCGTTTGACCACAGGCATGAAAATTCATGTGTATAACCGTGAAAAAGTTGCTCAGCGTCAAGTATTAATCCCGACTTGGGAAGCCACAGTCATTGAGCGTCAAGGGACTAAAGTCAAAGCGCAGCTTGATTTTCCTGTGAGTGGAAATGACCGTCTGCCGGTACGTTCGGGTGACAGCATCTTGGTGGATAGCCATGCTGCTGTGGGTGAGTCGAAACTTGCACGGGTACTTTGTCCAAGCTTGCATACCGATCAAGTTGGAGAGATTCCATTTTATGGATTTGGTCCGCTGATTTATCACGCATTTACCAGTCAGTCCAAACGTCCATTTTATGCCACAGGTTCAGGTTTTAAAGGGCAGACCAGTTTAGAAACATCAATTATAAAAATGACTGAAAATGCCGGCTTTAAAAAACAGCTTAATTTGAAACTGTATGTGCCCAAAGACGAGTGCTTACAGCCAGCATTCAAGATTCAGGTTCGAGAAGACTCTATTAAATGCAATGCAGACAAATCCAGTTGCGATGCCACTTTGGTGTTGGCAGGTGGCGCGCGGCGTTTTAATGCAAAACAGGAACGTGTTGGGGCTGTCGGTTTACAGCAAGAAGTCAGTTTAAAAGGCATTGATATTACCCATCGTCATGAAATGTACAACATTCAGATGTTCAAGGCATTACCAAAAATTTTAAATCAGATCGTGCAAAAAGCCGATGCAGTTCAGTAAGGAATTATAAGGGGAAATACTATGAAAAAAATCGCAAGCATCTTGATCTTGGGAAGTGCTGTATTGGCATCGCAAAGCCATGCCGGTCTTGGAACATTGAGTAGTCTGGCATCAAAAGCAGTTGCAACGACAACAGGCACATCTTCACAAAATCTGGATTTGGCGGGTTTTCTTAAGCAGGCACAAGCCACCAATGCCATGTTTATTCAAAGCCGAACGACACTGGCAACCCTGTTTGCTGAACGTAAAGACAGTGAAGAGCTGAAAACCAAATTAAACAGCTTGAAAACTACCTCGGACGTAAAGGAAAAAGAGGCCATCCAGAAAGAGATTACCAAATTGACCAATGATGTTCTGGATGCATCAAAAAAGGATGAAGCGGCGACACTGGAACGTATTAATGCATTAAGTGTAAGCCAGAAACAGCTTCTAGTTAACTCACTTACTAACTTTGCGATTGCGGGCTTGTCTGCACGCGAACTCGTGCTTAATAGTAAGCAGGTGTCTATGCAAATGCTCAGTAATCCGCGTAGTGTCAGCGATAGCGGTATGTCTTTTATGGATGCCAAAGGTCTATTAGGTGATGTGACTGGAATTGCAAAAAACGCAACAATGGCATTGGTGGAGTATCCGCAATTGATGAAAAAAGCGGGCTTGAACTTTAAGGCGCCAGAATCTGCAGCAGCAAAACCAGTTGATATTTCTGATTCAATCTAAGCAATATGAGTCTAGCCTGTTTTCGAACAGGCTTTCTTTTTTTATCTGGCGACGTAAAATGAAAAAGTCCATCTGTTTCTATGAGCTTTGCATTGTCGCGAAATATTCAAATTTATCTACAAAAAATAGATCAGTTCTTTTCGATTAAACCGCCTGAATCACGGGTAGAGCAAATCAAAAATCGAAAACTGGCAATTTATGCGCGACGTAACCAGTTGCTGTCAGATCAATTCAATCATCCGATCCAATCTCTGGATTTCACCGCCACTGAATATGGCAAGCCTTATTTAAATGACTATCCGGATTTCAGTTTTAATCATAGTCATAGTCAAAATTTCTACGCCCTGGCCACGAGCAGGAATGTCCAAAACTTGGGAATCGATATTGAAGAACTGAGCCGTAAAGTCCGTTTTGAAGCTTTGGCACAGCACGCCTTCCATCCTGAAGAACTCAAAAATTGGCAAGCGCTGGCTTATGACCCTGAATACTGGTTTAAAGTCTGGACGACCAAAGAGGCCGTGTTAAAGGCATCAGGCTTGGGAATCCGGATCAACCTCAACGAACTCAATACCAATATCCATCCTGAGCAAAATGGTGGGCGCTGCGAACATCCAGAGATTGGCATCTATGCTTATCAAAATTATTCTATTGCTGGCTGTATGCTCACCGTGGCTTGGCAAAGTGAGCATTCCTGCAAAGGGTTGAGATTTCCAGTGATCCAGATTCATCACACTGTCTAAAACAGAATCAACCCAAATATTTTTTATTTTCTGGAAATGAGCAGATTACTCAGTCGATTCACAAATTTTGGACTCATTCGCGATAAATGAAATAAAAACTGGCTTTTGAAACCAACCGGATGATGCGTGGCTTGCCAGATGGAATCTTTGAGTTCTGCCAGTTTCAGAATATCTTGTGCGACATCTTCTGCTTTTAAATGCACGCCCATCTTTTTGATGCTTTCTGCCTGCATATCTTTGACCATGGCCGTACTGACGAAAAGCGGCATTACATCCAAGACTCGAATCCCATAGGGTTGCCACTCAATATCCAGACTTTCAGTCAGGCCACGCACTGCAAACTTGCTGGTGGAATAACTGCTTAAATCGGCTTGGCCATAAATCGCCGAAGCTGAAGATAGATTGATGATGCGGGCAAATGAAGATTCTTTTAAATAAGGGAAAGCGGCATGACAGCCGTTCATGACTCCTTTAACATTAATATCCAGAGTCCGATGATGCGCCATAATATCAGTTTCTTCAAAAGGGCCTGAATATAAAATCCCGGCATTATTGACCAGAATATTGATTTCACCTGCCCAAGCTGAAAATTCGGCTAAAGCTGTTTCCCAGGACGTATAACCAGCCACATCCAGAAAACCGGCTTTGGCATGTTCGCCCAGTTGCTGGGCCAGTTGTTCTGCCTGCTCCACCTGAACATCATAAATACCCACCTTGTAGCCGTGCTGGTAAAATAGGGCGGCTGTCGCGGCACCAATTCCTTGTGCTGCACCGCTAATCAATATACTGTGCATGTGCCTGATCTCCTTATTGTCTTTTTTTTTGAGCATAACAAGAAACTGGCAGATTGACGCGACAATTTGGTAAAAAAAAGAGGTTTTTAAACATGGAACAACTACTCAAGGTCATGCGCGAATTACGTGAAAAATGTCCATGGGATCAGCAGCAGACCCCCGAATCTCTGACCAAATATGCCATTGAGGAAGCTTACGAAGTCGAAGCGGCAGTCCGCTCTGGAAAAGTCGACGATGTCCGCGATGAGCTGGGTGATTTGCTGTTACAGGTAGTGTTCCAGTCGCAAATGTATAGCGAGCAGGGGGCTTTCGATTTTCAGGATGTGGTTCAGGCCATTACCGATAAACTGGTTCGCCGTCATCCGCATGTATTTCAGGCTGAACAATTTGCAAAAATGAGTCCGGAAGATGTGTCTGAGCTATGGAAAGAAATGAAACAGCAAGAAAAGCAGGGCAAGCCGCGTTCACGTCTGGATGATATTAAACATGCACCGGCTTTGGTGCAGGCCGATGAAATTCAAAAAAATGTCGCCAAAATCGGTTTTGATTTTCCGGACATGGCGGGTGCTTATGCCAAGCTGGAAGAAGAACTGGCTGAATTAAAAGAAGCGGTAGCCGGACAAAATTCCGATGAAATACAGGAAGAATTTGGCGACTGCTTATTTTCTCTGGTCAATGTTGGACGTAAACTTGGCATCTCCAGCGAGATGGCATTATTGGGTACGATCCATAAATTTCGGACCCGCTTTGCCTTGATGGAAGATCAGGCAGAACGACAACAATTAGACTTGGAAAAGCTGTCACTAACTGAACTTGATCAGCTGTGGGAACAGGCTAAATTAGAATTAAAACAAAGAGCAGCACATGAAAAAAATACCTTATCGAATCGGTCCGACGTGGATTAATCTTCTTCTGAGTTGCTGGTTGGGCTTTATTTCTATCGGAACAGCGCATGCGACTGCGACCGATTATATGGAATGGAAGACCCAGCAACAGCAACATGATGCACGTCTGAAGAAAAAAGCTGCCGCTACGGCCTCATCCGAAAGCAATCACTATCTGGCGAAGCCTGCATTATCGGCATCTTCCGCTGCTGATAAAATCAGTTTAAATCATGCGACTGTGGAGCAATTACAGCAGCTGAATGGCATTGGTCAAAAGAAGGCCGAAGCGATTATTGAACATCGGCAAAAAAACGGAAAATTCAAAAGCATTGAAGAGATTCAGCTAGTCAAAGGCATTGGGCCGGCATTATTTGCCAAAAATAAGGCTAAACTGGCCTTATAAGGCGACAGCACGGATCATGACTAGCTGATTGATTTGACTCGCAGGATTGACATAATCAAATTGCCCTTTAGTCGTGTAAGCGATATGATTAGCGTCATCTTAGAATTTTACGTTCAGACGTAGGAGACAGCGTCTTTTGCAAACTTTGCGCGCGTCAAAATGTGGTTTATCAACCGCTCAATTACCTTCTTATATTCTCGATGTGATTGATGCCTTAAACAAGGCAGGCTATGAAGCTTATATCGTGGGTGGTGGTGTTCGAGATCTGATGTTAGGTTTGAATCCTAAAGATTTCGATGCAGTTACCAATGCAACCCCGGCTCAGGTCAAGGAAGTTTTCGGACGACGTTGTCGAATTATCGGACGACGTTTCGAACTGGCGCATGTCTATTCAGGGCGGGAATTGGTTGAAGTGGCAACCTTCCGTGCACCACCAAAAAAAGCAGTGACCTCGGCCGCGGGGATGATTCTGCGGGATAACAACTGGGGCAGCATCGAGCAGGATTTTGCCCGTCGTGATTTCTCCATCAATGCAATGTATTACCAGCCGCGTAAAGGCATTGTGCTGGATTTCTGCAATGCAGTGGATGATATTCACAGCAAAACCTTACGCTTGCTCGGTGATCCGACTCTAAGATTTGAAGAGGATCCGGTGCGGATGCTGCGAACCTTACGTTTTGCCGCCAAGCTGAACTTTAATATTGATGAAGCGATTCTGGATGTCTTTACGCCGGAAATGACCCAGTTGCTGCGTGATGTTTCTCCACATCGACTTTATGATGAATCACAGAAACTGTTTACCATGGGACACTTGAATCGTGTCTTGCCAATGCTGATCGATTTTGGGATCTGGCAGCAGTTATTTGCAGATATCAAGCCTGAAATTACAACATTTATGGAACGCGCTGCGAAAAATACCGATCAGCGTATTTCTATCGGCAAGACCATCAACCCGGCCTTTTTCTATGCGGTATTGTTGTGGCAGCCATTCCTCGAACGTTGTGAATTCTATCTGAATAAAGGCGTGGTAGCCGCCGAAGCCCGCGCCCAAGCCGGTCTGGATGTGTTAAAACGTCAGGCAACCCGCACCATTATTCCACGCTTTGCGGAGACCTTTATTCGTGAAGTCTGGGAAATGCAGACCCGTTTGCTGAATCCAAAACCACAGCAAATCGAGGCTTTGTCCAGCCATGCACGTTTCCGTGCCGGCTTTGACTTTTTGCTGCTGCGTGAAAAATCAGGTGATGCGACTGCACAAGGTATGGGCAGCTGGTGGGATGCCTACCAGCAAATGAGCGGTGACGAGAAAGAACGGGCCATTAGCCAGTATAACCGTCAGCGTGCCAAGAGCCGTCGCAAGGCGAGTCAAGAAGAGCATCTGGAACAGAAGCTGACCCAGCAGCAAGATCTTGCCGAGATTGAGCCGTTGGTGAATGAGCCTGAACCACGCAACCGTCGGGTGCGTAAAGCCAAGTTTGAAGACAAGGCGAAACCTCTATCGCATGTGGCAGCCAGTGCCAGCGGTGAAATTGGTGCAGATCATCCGATTATGAAACGCAAACGGGTGAAACGTGATCTGAGCCAAGTGGTGTTTGGGCCAACACAATGATCGTGACGTATATTGGTCTGGGCAGTAACCTGGGCGATTCACGCCAGATTCTGGCAGAAGCTGTACAGAAACTGGCGACATTGGGGCAGGTGAAAACTTCGCATCTGTATCAAAGTCCACCGATGGGGCCACAGGATCAGCCAAACTATCTGAATGCAGTGGTGCAGTTAAATACCGATCTGGCAGCTTTAGGCTTGCTGGATCGCCTGCAAGCTTTTGAGCAGGACGCTGGTCGGGTACGTTTACGTCATTGGGGCGAACGTACGCTGGATCTGGACTTGCTGCTCTACGGTAATGAGCACATTCAAAATGAACGCTTAACTGTGCCGCATGTTGGGGTATTAGAGCGTGATTTTGTCCTGATTCCACTTCTGGATATTGAGCCTGAATTACAGGTTTATGGACACAGATTAAAAGACCTGGACATCGTTAAACAGTCGACCCTCGCGGTACTCGATGACAGCAACTGGGCAAATATTTAATTTTTAAGTGATGGTAGCTTTGTCAGAACTTTCAAGCATAGAGGAACATTTTCATGGTCAGTCTGAGTGATTTAAGACGCTTTAAAGCAGAGGGACGCAAATTTTCATGTCTGACTTGCTATGATGCCAGTATGGCCAAAGCCATGGAAATTGCCGAAGTGGACAGCATTTTAATTGGCGATTCTTTGGGAATGTCAATTCAGGGCCGTGATTCGACTTTGCCGGTCACGGTTGCAGATATGGCCTATCATACGGCTGCGGTACGCCGTGGTAACCAGCATGCCTTTATTATGACTGACTTGCCATTTATGAGCTATGCTACCTTGAATGATGCCTTGCAAAGCTCGAAAACCGTGATGCAGGCCGGCGCGCAAATGGTGAAAATGGAAGGTGGTGCATGGCTGGCAGAAACCGTGCAAGTGCTGACCCGTAACGGTATTCCTGTCTGTGTGCATTTGGGTCTTACTCCGCAGTCGGTACATGTGTTTGGCGGTTATAAGCTGCAAGCTCGTACCCGTGAAGCGGCCGATCAGCTCATTGCGGACTGTAAGGCAGTGGTCGAGGCGGGTGCTGCACTATTGCTACTTGAATGCGTACCGGCACAGCTTGGCCAGGAAATCACAGAACTGTTTCCGCAGATTCCGGTCATTGGCATTGGTGCAGGTGCAGCTACTGACGGACAGGTATTGGTGGTTCAGGACATGCTCGGTTTGACTTTTGGACATACTGCAAAATTTGTACGTAATTTTATGCAAGAACAATCGGGTGCGACAGCCATTCTGGATGCTTTTAAAGCATACCATGCTGCAGTTTTAGATGGATCTTTCCCGGCACCAGAACAAACTTTTCAGGTTGAATTGTAAGATGAAAACAGAAACCACCATTCAGGGCTTAGCGGCATCATTAAATCCGGCGCGTACCAGTCGCAAGATTATCGGTTTTGTACCGACCATGGGCAATTTGCATGAGGGGCATTTAAATCTGGTGCGTGAAGCGCGTAAGTTGTGTGATGTCGTGGTGGTCAGTATCTTTGTCAATCCAATCCAGTTTGGGCCAAATGAAGATTTTGACAGCTATCCGCGCACGCTTGAAAAGGATCAGCAGCTTTTGGCAGAAGTTGGTTGTGACATCGTGTTTGCGCCGACGGTTGAGCAAATGTATGGTAAAAAACCGCGTCTGACCAATATCAGTGTTTCTGACATTACCAATGATTTATGTGGTTTGCAGCGTCCCGGCCATTTTGATGGTGTGGTGGTGGTGGTCACTAAATTGTTTAACATCGTACAGCCGAATTACGCCTTCTTTGGCCAGAAAGATTATCAGCAATTGGCAGTGATTCGTCAGTTTGTACAAGACCTGAATATTCCACTGGAAGTGATTGGTGTACCGATTGCCCGTGCAGAAGACGGCCTGGCTTTAAGTTCGCGCAATGGTTATTTAAGCCCCGAGCATCGTGCAATCGCACCGGTAATTTATCAAAGCTTGCAAAAGGCTGAACAGCAATTACATGCAGGTGTGGAACTGGATACGGTATTGGCGGAGATTCGCCAGACTTTAACCGATGCTGGATTTGTAGTGGATTATATTGAAGCCCGCACTCCAGAATTACAAAAAATTCATACGTTTAATCAAGATCTTGTGTTATTTATAGCTGCAAAGCTGGGGAATACACGTCTGATCGATAACCTGCAGGTTAAATACACTGCTGGCTAAGATGAAAGGGTAGCATGCATGAAGCGCATTTTAATTGTCACAGGACAATCTGGTTCGGGTAAATCATCTGCATTACAGGTGCTTGAAGATCTGGGTTATTACTGTATTGATAATCTGCCTTTGGCATTGCTTCCTGAAATCGTGGCAAAACTGGACAGTGAAAATAATCTGGAACAGTTGGCGCTGGGCGTCGATGTGCGCAGTACCCGGGCAGATTTACAAGAATTTGATCATGTATTTGAGCAACTGCAACAGCATGGTTCGGTCGATATTATCTATCTGACCACGCAGGATCAGGAGCTGATCGCACGGTTTAGTGCTTCGCGTCGGCCGCATCCTTTAGCGTCACGCTTTAAAAGTCTGAATCAGTGTATACAGGAAGAAAAAATTCTGTTGATGCCGATCCAGTTGCGTTCTACGGTGCATATCGATACCACCGATAAAAGTGTGCATGACCTGAAACATACCTTATTGTCCAAGCTGGGACAGGCCGATAACCTGATCCTGATTCTACAATCCTTTGGCTATAAGCATGGCATTCCACTGGATGCCGATTATGTCTTTGATGTCCGGCATTTGCCTAATCCGCATTGGGAACTGGAACTGCGCAAATTTTCAGGGCTAGATCAGCCGGTGCAGACATTTTTACAAAAGAGCGATCAGGTCGAGGACATGTTCAATGATCTGTATCATTTTCTGGACAAATGGTTGCCGACCTTTGCCGAAGGACATCGTCATTACATGACCGTGTCAATTGGTTGTACCGGTGGTCAGCATCGTTCTGTTTATATTGTGGATAGACTAAAAAAAGCCCTTGAGGCAAAATGGTCTATTCAAGTCCTCCATCGAGAAATGAAGCACTGGTCATGATTGATACGACAGTTGACGTAATTAATAAACTGGGTTTACATGCACGCGCATCTGGTAAACTGATAGAAGTTACCACCAAATTTCGTTCCAGTATCCAGATTGGCAAGGCTGACAAATTGGTAGATGCCAAAAATATCATGTCATTGCTCATGCTTGGTGCAGGCAAAGGAACAACTTTACGCTTAGTGATTGAAGGAGCAGATGAGGAAAAAGCCTTATCTGAAATTCAGGCACTATTTGCAGCAAAATTTTATGAGGCAGATTAATCGTGGCACGTCGACCGAACAGTTTAACTGAAGAAGATTTTGATTCTTTAGAGGGACGCGCAAGTAAGACCGAACAGAAAAAAGCAGTCCAGCGTATGGCTGCTTTAGGTGCGCAGCTTGCAGAGCTGAGCGCTAAACAAATTAAAAACCTACCCGTAGATGAGCGTTTGATTGACGCCTTGCTTGATGTGCAGGCAATTAGTTCACATGAAGCACGTCGTCGTCAATTTTCACGGATTGGTAAATTATTACGTAATGAAAATGAAACGGTGATTTTGTCTTATTTAACACCCAAACAAGGTCTTAAAAAGACAGCTCAATTACAGCGTTGGGTGGATCGAATTGTTAAAGATGGTGATCCAGCCATCAATGAATTTACCAAAAACTATAATGCGACAGAGCGTCATACCTTACGTCAACATTATCTTCGGGTACACCGTGATTTAAAGAATCAAGCACCTGAAGAAGAAGTGAATGCTTCTAAATTAAAGCTGTTTAACTATGTACAGCAAGTGGCATTGATTTCTGACAATTAAGCAGCCATATAAAAAGGCGGTCTTTTTAGGCCGCTTTTTTTATAGCTATTCTGAGCCGATTGGTTTGACGTAGACATGCATAGCCTATAAGTGATCTATTTTAATATTTCTATTCCAGCTTCTAAAACTGCACTG
The DNA here is from genome assembly GCF_024129355.1 of Acinetobacter lwoffii. Taxonomy (GTDB): domain Bacteria; phylum Pseudomonadota; class Gammaproteobacteria; order Pseudomonadales; family Moraxellaceae; genus Acinetobacter; species Acinetobacter lwoffii_I. Next base: position 70,740 of record NZ_JAMXXP010000010.1, read on the forward strand.
AGGATAAAAAACACAAAATTTTCACAATTAATTTGTTAATAAATGTAAGTTATTTACAATCCTCAGTGGTTTTTTGGGTCTGTTTTTAGTTGAAATGCTGATATTTAAATATTTCTTACATTGGAATTGTTAAGATATTTTAAAAAATTAAAAATTAATTCTGAGCATTATTAGGTAGATGAAACCTGATATAAAATCTATTTTTAATCATAAGGTCAAACTATATAGTTGAAAAATCATTAGCTTTTACTCTAAATAGAGTAAAAAGCGATGGTGGGTATTTTTTATTCAGTACTGTGTTACAGTAAATACAAATAAAGATACTTATTTTAGGTGAGATATATTAACTTCAAATACTTATGTAGATTTTTTTCGAATAGTAAATTTTCAAGTTATTCTTAATCAATTAAATATCAGTATCTTGCAGTTAAGAATGTATCTGGATAGAAACAGGTTAACAAATCCTTTAACCTAGAGGTGGGTTTTCATCGTTGAGTAAATATAGAATCTTTGTTATTGATTGTATGAATTTGGTCGGCTGTGTTTTCTTTATTCCATAAACATTCAGAGAGACAGACATGGAACTAAAACTGCTAGAGGTCGGTCAGAATACGGAGCAATTAAGCTCGTGCCGTATATCTCTCATTTTAGGTGTCTATACCTCCAATAACCTATTAGACACCTTTTGTAAGATCGCCCGTAAAATTTTAAACGTTAAAACCAGTATTATCAGTTTCCACATGGAACCCTATATCTGGTACAGCTGTCCGCGCGGTTTCCGGGCCTTGCACGCCCCGCAGAACGTGAATCTGCCTGCGTATCTGCAACAGTCAGATGTCATTGACCAGATGCATCCTGCTTATACAGAACTGTCAAATTATGTGAAAAATCTCGGTGTAGCGCATCAGAGATTAGTCGCCTTTAATTTAAAATCAAGTAGCAGTGTGTCTTTTGGACAGGTCATTTTCTTTGATGATCAGACTGAAGGGTTTGATCAGGATGATATTGCCACTATTAAACAATTTGCTGAAAGTTTAGTGATTCGAATTCAGCTCAATCAAGAACATACTGAACTGAAAGAATTATATGAACAGCAATGCGCACTCAACTTCAGTAAAACCAAATTTTTCCAGATTATTGCGCATGACTTGCGTGCACCATTTCATGGTTTACTGGGCTTTTCCGAAGTGCTAGCGCAGGAGCGTGACACTCTGGACGAATCCAGTATCCAGAGCATCGCGGATTATTTATATGATAATGCACAATCGACCTATAACCTGCTGGAAAGCCTGCTGACTTGGGCGATGGCAGAGGGTGGACGCTTTATTTATCATCCGATTAATTATGAATTGAAACAATCCAGTAATATTGTGTGCAGTGTGCTGAAAAGTCTGGCCTTAAATAAAAAAATTGAACTGGTTGATAATATTCCTGAAGACATCAAGGTACATGCGGATATCAACATGATTACCTCTGTCTTGCAGAACCTGGTGTCGAATGCGCTTAAATTCACCCCGGTGAATCAAGGCGGTAAAGTGATTTTAGCTGCAGAAATGGAAGGCGAGCAGGTCAAGATTACGATTCAGGATACTGGCTTGGGCATGACTGAAGAGCAGATGCAGAATCTGTTTAAACCGACTTTGGGTGTGAGTGTCAGAGGCACAGCTGAAGAGAAAGGGGCAGGTTTGGGTCTGGTGCTCTGCAAGCGCTTTATTGACCTGAACCATGGTCAAATTGCTGTAGATTCCAAAGAGGGTCGGGGTACGACCTTTACGGTACATTTACCGATGGTCACCAATGATCATCAGGCACTGGTGCTTGAAGATGTACATATCGAGCAATCTTAAAGAAGTAAATTTCAAGCTAAAACATTCCCACTGAGACAAAACTCCTGCTATAACTAAGCAGAATGTTTCAGGGGAAGAGTTGAGTGATGAATGCGGCACAATTGCAGAAAACCTTAAGAGCCAGCCAATATGCCGAACAGGTATTGGCCAATCAACAGAGTTTACTGGAACAGGATTATGCAATTGACCAGTTTCAAGGCTCACTCAGTCGGGAATATATCGATCAGCTGGTGCAGCACTGCATCCTGAATATAAGCGATGAAGCAACGTGGATGCGCGCAATGCGTATTTTGCGGGCTCGATTGATGTTTCGCTGGATCTGGCAGGATGCCAATCAACTCACCGATGTCATTACCCTCACCCAAGAACTCTCCGATTTTGCCGATGCCTGTATCTGTGCGGCAAAAGATTTTGCCCGTATTCCTGTCGCTGCCAAGTATGGCCAGCCGATTGGCTATAACGGAAAAGTCCAGGATCTGATAGTCATTGCCATGGGGAAACTCGGCGCCCAAGAACTCAATCTTTCCAGTGATATCGACCTGATTTTTGCCTTCGATGAGCAGGGTGAAACCGATGGGCGCAAATGTATTGATGTACAGCAGTTTTGCATCCTGTGGGGACAAAAACTAATTCATTTGCTGGATCAGATCACGGCAGATGGTTTTGTATTCCGGGTGGATATGCGCCTGCGTCCCTGGGGCGATGGTTCGGCGCTGGCCATTAGCCACGCGGCCTTGGAAAAATATCTGAGCCAGCATGGACGTGAATGGGAGCGTTATGCCTGGATTAAAGCACGTATTGTTAATCCAAGTCCGGAAGGTGACGAGCTGCTGGAGATGACTCGTCCATTTGTATTCCGCAAGTACGTCGATTACAGCGCTTTTGAAGCCATGCGCGAAATGAAAGCCATGATCGAGCGTGAAGTACAACGCCGGAATATAGAAGATGATATCAAGCTCGGAGCTGGCGGCATTCGCGAGGTTGAATTTATCGTGCAGGTGTTTCAGCTGATTTATGGTGGAGCCAAGCTTGAATTGCAGGATCGCCAGTGTCTGGTGAATCTGAATCATCTGGATGATGCCGAGTTACTGGATGAACAGGCGGTGCAGGATCTGGAAGATGCCTATTTATTCCTGCGCCGGGTTGAGCACGCGATTCAGGCCCTAAATGACCAGCAAACGCAATCATTACCGACAGAGCCAGAGTTAAGGGCGCGTATAACGGACACACTTGGTTTTGCGGATTGGGACAGCTTTATGGCATATCTCAATGAGAAACGTGACAAAGTGATGTATCAGTTTGATCATTTAATCAAGGAAAATGGCCCAGATACCCTGGTTGAAAGTTTTTCCCAGCTGGAAAAAAAACTCAAAGAAGTATTGGATGAGAATGCGAAGAATCTCGTTCATGAGTTTTGGAATGGGCATGCCTTAAAAAAATTACCGGCAAAGGCGGTACAACGTTTAAAAACCTTCTGGCCACATTTAATTGAAGCCATTTTACAGTCAGATGATCCGCAGACAGCACTGGTACGACTGATGCCCTTGGTGGAATCGGTAATGCGCCGTACGGTATATCTGGTGATGTTAATCGAGAGTAAAGGGGCGTTACAGCGACTGGTGAAGATGGCCACGGTCAGCCCATGGATTTGTGAAGAACTGACCCATTATCCGGTGCTACTGGACGAATTCCTGTCGATGGATTTTGAATTGCCAAAACGTAAGGATCTGGAAGATTCCTTGCGCCAGCAACTTTTACGGATTGAAATTGATCAGGTTGAAGACCAGATGCGGGTTTTGCGCCTGTTTAAAAAATCCAATGTACTTGCTGTAGCCGCCAGTGATGTGCTGGCTGAAAGTCCTTTAATGAAAGTTTCCGATGCCTTGACCGATATTGCTGAAGTATCGGTGAATGCAGCGCTGCATCTGGCCTATCAGATTGTGGCAAAAAAGCATGGTTTTCCACTGGATGCAGAAGGGCAGCGCTGTTCAGTCGAGCATACGGCTTTTGCAGTCATTGGTTATGGTAAAGTCGGTGGAATTGAATTGGGTTATGGCTCGGATCTGGATCTGGTGTTTATTCACTATATGGGTGAACAGGCCGATACCGATGGACTTAAGCCGATCAGTGGCTTTGAATTTGCCATGCGGGTTGCACAAAAGTTTATGTCACTGATGACCACGCAAACCTTGGATGGACGTGTATATGAAGTCGATACCCGATTGCGTCCATCGGGCGAAGCTGGGCTTTTGGTGACCAGTTTAAAAGCCTTTGAACAATACCAGTTCAAAAGTGCCTGGCTATGGGAGCATCAGGCACTGGTGCGAGCCCGTCCGATTGCGGGTGAAATGAGCTTGCGAAAAAAGTTCGAAGTCTTACGCCGGGATATTTTGATTCAGCCTCGCGATGAAAATTATGTACGGGCAGAAGTACTGAAAATGCGTCAGAAAATGAAGGAGCATCTCGGTTCTTCTAAAGAGCAAAAAAAAGATGGTATTTTTCATTTAAAACAAGATGCAGGTGGTATCGTAGACATCGAATTTATGGCACAGTATGCTGTGTTGGCTTGGAGTGGGACGAATAAAGATCTCGCCCATTTCTCCGACAATGTACGAATTCTTGAGGATGCCGCAAAATCAGGTTGCTTATCCAGCGACGATGCGACTGCTCTGATTCAAGCTTATCTCCGTGAACGCGCCGAGAGCCATCGCTTAGCCCTTGCAAATCAATCCATGCAAGTGTCTGCAAGCGACTGGCACGATACCCGAATGACCGTTTGCAAGTTATGGCAAAGACTGATTGATCCAAGTGCAGACTTTGCACTGGATAGTGAATAATTGTGAGAAATTGGAGTTTGTGGCATGAATTTGGCTGATCGTGATGGTTTTATTTGGCAAGATGGACAACTAGTTGACTGGCGTGAGGCAAAAACTCACGTATTAACACATACTTTGCATTACAGCATGGGTGTGTTTGAAGGCGTCCGAGCTTATGAAACCCCGAATGGAACGGCTATTTTCCGTCTTAAAGAACATACGAAGCGCTTGTTGAATTCTGCAAAAATTTATCAAATGAAAGTTCCATTTGATCAAGCAGCATTAGAACAGGCTCAAATTGATGTTGTTCGTGAAAACAAATTAGCGTCTTGCTATTTACGTCCAATTATTTTTATTGGTTCTGAAAAACTCGGTATCGCTGCAACTGACAATACCATTCATGCCGTAGTTGCGGCATGGAGCTGGGGTGCTTACCTCGGTGAAGAGGCGATGGCGAAGGGAATTCGCGTAAAAACGTCTTCATTTACCCACCATCATCCGAACGTGACCATGTGTAAGGCTAAAGCATCAGGTAACTACACCTTGTCGATTCTTGCGCATCAGGAAGTGGCGCATTCAGGTTATGATGAAGCAATGCTGCTCGACCCGCAAGGCTATATATGCCAAGGTTCAGGCGAAAACGTATTCTTGGTACGTGATGGTGTGATTCATACGCCTGATATCGCTGGTGGTGCGCTGGATGGTATTACCCGTCAAACGATTATTACGATTGCTAAAGACCTGGGTTATGACGTAATTGAACGCCGTATTACCCGTGATGAGTTCTACATTGCAGATGAAGCATTCTTTACCGGTACTGCTGCAGAAGTAACACCAATCCGTGAATATGATGACCGTCAGATTGGTGAAGGTGTACGTGGTCCAATTACTACACAAATCCAGAAAGCATATTTTGATGCAGTTCAGGGCAAAGACCCGAAATATGCACACTGGTTAACGTATGTGAAGTAATTCAGAATTTACTGATTGAAAAAACCTCTCATTTGAGAGGTTTTTTTTAACTGATGTACTTATTCTGCCGAACTTATGTCATCATATTCACCATCAAGAAGATTTTAAGATGAGCTTAGGCATACGCAATGAGTAACATCGTTATTTGTATGAAATGGGGAACCAAATACGGTTCGGAATACGTCAATCGTTTATACAATATGGTTAAACGACATACGACAGTCGACTTTAAAATGGTTTGTCTGACGGATCGTACTGAAGGTATTGATCCTGCAGTACAATGTTTCCCTATTCCACCTCTGGCATTGCCTGAAGGTGCGCCTGAGCGTGGCTGGAACAAGCTGTCCACTTTTGAGCCTGATCTGTATGGTTTGGAAGGCAATGCATTATTTCTCGATCTTGACGTGGTGATTGTCGATAATATCGATGAGTTCTTTACCTATCCGGGCGACTTTCTGATTATTCATGACTGGAAACGGCCGTGGCGTATTACCGGTAACAGTTCGGTTTACCGCTTTAAGCTGGGTGCTTTCCCGGGGCTTTTGCCTTATTTCCGTGAAAACTTTGATGAAATCCGTAAAAAATTCCGTAATGAGCAAGCCTATTTGTCTTGGTACGTAGACCGTGAAGGTAAACAGACATACTGGCCAGAAAGCTGGTGCAAGAGCTATAAATATCATTGCCTGCAAAAAATCCCGATGGCTTACTTTAAGCCACCTGTGAAGCCTGAAGGGGCCAAAATCATTGTGTTTCATGGGGAGATTAATCCACCTGATGCAGTCAATGGTGGTGGTGGGAAATGGTACCGTTATGTGTTGCCATCGCAGTGGATCAAGGATGCTTGGCAGTAAGCTGAATCAATGAGAAATTGAAAGAGATTTAATTTCAAATGCCGGTAAGAAAGAAAAGTAAGTTCGAACAATGGTTTTCATTTAGTCGCCATCAACGTCGATTTGGGGCAGATAAGGTCTATGCTCAGTTTAATGATGTAGATCTAGATGCACTTAAAAATCAGATTATTGATGGTAAAGAAGCTTGCTATACCCATGGTTCAGCTAAAGATTTAAATGAACATATTGAGCAGCTTGAACAGGAGTTTGTCGGTCAGTCTGCACTGAATCACTATCATGCCAGTTTAATTGTTCTGATTCGTCGCGAAGTTGATGTCCAGAATAATTATGCGAAATTTAAAGCATTATGGATGGCTGAACGAAATTTTCTTGTACAGTCATTGAATATACGCTGGCTGATTTCAGCCTGTGATACTTTTATTGATTTTGATGAAGACGTAACTCTAAAAGCCATTCTGATGAATGCAGTGGTATTGATTAATACGCTTAAGTTACAGGAAACAGAACGTTTTTTGTGTGATCAGTCTTTAACTGTAAATCAGGAGCATCAGCAGTTATTACAACAACAGCGCTATGCCTTATTTGATGGTACTTCTGCATTTGCAGTTGGAACAGATGATACTTTACGTAATATGCGCTGGCGACTAGAACAAGTGTGTAAAGCTCATGAGCTTGGTCAAATCGTGATAGAAATTTTTGACCGTCTTCAACTTGAGCAGAATGAGAATGTTTATTCACGTTTTAAACAGCGTCATACTCGTGAAAAGACGAGATGGTGGTAATTGTGAATACTTTAATTATCAATTTAAAAAGTTCACAGGATCGTCGTGATTTTCAAAAAAGACAATTTGGGAAATTAGGACTGGATTTTGAAATATTAGAAGCATTTTCAGTTGCTGATCTGAGTGAAGAACAATACCAAAAATTCGGTTTTGGCTGGCAAAGGCCTTTGCGTAAAGTTGAGGTAGCGTGCTTTCTCAGTCACCAAAAAGCCTGGGAAGAAGTAATAAAAAGGAATCAGCCCTGTTTAATTCTTGAAGATGATGCCGTATTGGCTTCCAATACAAAAGAAATTTTAAACGAAATTGAACAGCATCAATTTTTAGATGTGGACTTAATTAATCTAGAAGTAAGAAGTCGTAAAAAAATTATTAGTCGAACACCCGTGTGTATCTTAGGTTCTACTCAGGTCGAATTATATGAATTATATCAAGATCGTACTGGAGCAGCAGGTTATATCCTCTACCCGAGTGGCGCGCAAAAATTATTAAAACGTTTGGCAAAAACCACACCGGCAATTGCAGATGGATTTATATTCTCTGCTTATGAATTACATTGTTTGCAAGCTGAACCGGCAGTGATTATTCAAGAAGATCAGCTTGGTGCTTATGGTCTCTTACAACAAGGGCGTTTTGATTCGACCATTGGGCGCTCTGAACACTTTAAACCTGAATTCAGCTCTATCAAAGAAAAATATAAGTTTAAAAAAAGACGTTTAGTAGGACAAATTGCAATGGCGATACGATATTTGCAGGTCATGGGAAAGGCAGAAAAAAGATTGATCAATCTAGATCAAGAAAAATTTATTCAGGATTAGTGCTTCATGAAAAAAACAATCGTATTAGCCATTTTTACTTTACAGGGAAATGGCGCTGAACGTTTTGCTTTAACCTTGGCAAAGGGCCTAATTGATGCAGGTCATGAAGCACATATTGTTTATTTTAAAAATATTATTGATTTACCGATTCCTGAGGGCGTAAAACTTCACTTTTTTGATTATCAAAAGTATCGTGCAATTCCTAAATTTATGCGTGCCAGTTTTGCAGCAAAAGCATTTGATCGGTTTGTTATTAAAAATATTGGGATCCCTGATCTTGTCCTATCAAACTTATTTCCTGTTGATTTTATATTATCAAAAAGTCAGTTACCGAATGTTCATTTAGTCATTCATAACACGACGAGTTTGGAATATGGTGAAAGATTAGAGGGAATGAAAAAACAGTTGGATAAAGTTTATTTAGCCAAGCCTTGTGTAGCAGTAAGTAAGGGTGTCGAAAAAGACTTTATTAAAGTATTTGGCTCAAAAAGTCGGATTACTACAATTTATAATCCGATTGATGTGGAACAAGTGGTTTCAACAGCAAATGAATATATTCCTGATATTGAAAAACCATATATTGTAAATGTTGGGAAGTTTAAGCAACAGAAACGACATGATATTTTAATTAAAGCTTATGCAAAAGCCAATGTTCAAGAAAAGCTGGTTTTGGTCGGGACTGGTGAACTATTAGAAACTTCTAAAAAATTGGTTAAAGATTTAGGGATAGAAGGCAAGGTTATTTTTACAGGCTTCAAAAAAAATCCCTATCCATATATTAAGCATGCAAAATTTATGGTTTTGTCGTCTGATTTTGAAGGGTTGGGTTTAGTAATTTTAGAAGCTTTAGCTTTGGGTATTCCCGTTATAAGTACTGATTGCCCTTCGGGTCCCAATGAAATTTTACAAGCTAATAATCTCGTTGCTGTAGGCAATATTTTTGAACTTTCGCTTAAAATCAATCAAGCATTAAAAGAGGTAGATAATTATTCAACAAATTTGAATCCATCTTTTACCCAAACTTATGCTGTTGCGGAATATATACGGTTAATCGATTAACTTAATAAATTTATCAGCCATCTCTTTAATATCGTAACGTTTTGATAAGTTTGGGGGAATTTGATATGGATTTTCTAATATATCTTCGATAGAATTTTTTAATTCTGCACGATTATTTGGTTGTACTAGACCGCGTTGCATATCAGGGGTAAAAAATTGATGTGATACTCCTTCGCTGCAATTATATGCAACGACATGAGTGCCATTTAATAGAGCTTCTCCAATAACAAGACCGAAGCCTTCTGTCTGAGAAGGGAGAACTAATATTTTACTTTTTTTAATATATTCGATAGGTTCATCCACCCAGCCAGTAAAATGAACACGATCGCTAATATTTAGTTGATTGACTAATTTTAAAAGTTTGTCTTTTCTTGCTCCATCACCAATAATAATCATATTTTTAATAATATGAGAATTTTTTAGAGCAAATAAAGCATGTTCAATTTGTTTGGAAGGTGATAAACGACCAACATAGCAAATATCCCATACTTTTTCTTTCTTTTCAGATTGTATTGTATCTTTTAAATTTAATCCATTATAAATAACATTTATATTAGAATTCTCTAAAATTTGAGAATATTTCAATTTTAAATCTTTATTAAGTACGATAAAATTTTTGTTTGAAAACACTTCCTTAAATTTATTAATAAATTTTATCTTCTTATATATATTTCTTAATATTTTAATCGGATTTGAAGTTTTATTAAATTCAGGAAGAATATCTGCTTGTGACCATATCCATATATTTGGATGATTAATAAATGATATGCTTAAATATGCATACCAAATAGTTAATATAACAGCTTCAGGTTTTATTTCATCAATAAGAGACTGGAGTTGTTCTTTCTTACTAGATTCTAATTTTTTGTCTATTAATAACTTCCCACCAACAAATTTAATAGGAAAATCAATAGATTGAATATTGAAACTCTTAGTCTTTTCTTTATAATTATTTATATCAATTAAGGTTATGATGTTTATTTCATAGCCTCTCTCTTGCAGTTTTTTTGCAAGATTAAGAGTCATAATTTCTGCACCACCACCTTTAAGATGATCAATAATAAAAAGAATTTTTTTCTGATCTTTCATTTTAAACCTAATTTTTAAGTTTTAATTTAAGTAGCTAATTTTTACTATGAGTAATATAAACTTTTGTCATTTTCCAACTTCCTAAACCGTTTATACCCCCACAAATATTGTTCTGGAGCGACATTAATCATGCGCTCCATTTCTTTATTTAAGGTATCAACCGACAGTTGTAAATCTTTAGATACAATATCATTTGATAATTTAGTCACGTAAATATCGTAGCCAGACAAATCCTCTCGTCTTAAACAACTAAGCCCAATTACAGAACATTGTGTTTTAGCTGCCAGTTTGGAAACTAAGGTAGAAGATAGCGCATTCTGATTGTAGAAAAGTGAGTAGATACCACCACTTTCTTTAGGTACATGATCCGGTAAAATTGCAGAAAAGCCACCCTGTTTTAAATGCTTAAACAAAGCACGTACACCAGAATCATCTGTAGGGACCAGTGTGGCATTCAGACGTTGCCGGGCTTCAAGCATAAAGCGGTCAACATCCTGATTCTTGCTGGGCTTATACATAATCACAGGGGAGGTGTGTTGATTTACCCAGACATTCAATAGCTCCCATGTACCAAAATGAGGCACCACCGCCAAACAGCCATGAGGATTTTGCAGAGCTTGCAGGAAAATATCTTCACTCTGCACATCTCGAATTAAAGACAGTGCATATTCAGAAGATGATCCCCAAATCTTGACTGATTCCGCATAAGTCATACACTGACTTTTCAGGCTGCGTTTGGTCAAATCAGCCCGTTCAGATTCAGAAAGCTCAGGATAAGCAGAGGCCAGATTAATCTCGGTCACTCGGCGTGCAGAAGAATGGCTGAAATACAAAAGAGATCCAGCCAATTGCGCAAGATTTTGAATGAATCTTAATGGAAGCTTGGAGAAATTTTTAAGTAGGGTGTACATGCTATCCAGATGGTCAGATTATAGGTCTTTGTCCGGATTGCCTTTCAGCACCATATAAATCAAACCCACAAAAATCAGCAGGGCACCTAAAATACTGCTCAGGCAAAAATACACAATACGGTCATTGGTATCGAGGTTGAACAGATTGTTGGCAAGGATATAGCGCATGAACAGCCATTGAACCACTGAAAATACAATAAGCATAATGCTGCGATTACGAACTGCAGGACGCATAGCCATTGCTAATTACCTTAGATTAAAAACTGTGGCTATTATGCCACTGTTCCAGATGTGACTCAATCACACAAAAAAAGCCCCACACGAGGCAGGGCTTTTTCACTTAAATCTTCAAGAATTATTCTTGAGATTCAGCTTTTGGTTTTTCACGTAAACGAATACCAAGGTCACGCAGTTGGTTTGATTCAACTGGTGCCGGTGCTTGCGTCAATGGACATTCAGCAGTCTTGGTTTTCGGGAATGCAATCACATCACGAATCGAAGATGCACCAGTCATGAGCATCACCAGGCGGTCAAGACCGAATGCCAAACCACCATGCGGAGGCGCGCCATAACGTAAAGCGTTCAACAGGAAGCTGAATTTCTCTTCGGCTTCTTCTTCACCAATACCAAGTGCTTCAAAAATTGCTTTTTGCATTTCAAGGTTATGAATACGCAGCGAGCCACCACCGACTTCAGTACCATTCAATACCATGTCATAAGCAACTGAAAGCGCAGCGCCCGGGTTGTTTTTCACGTCTTCAACGCTTGATTTAGGCAGCGTGAATGGGTGATGCACAGAGGTCCATTTGCCATCATCAGTTTCTTCGAACATCGGGAAGTCAACGACCCAAAGCGGCGCCCACTCGCAAGTTGCAAGTTTCATGTCATGACCGATCTTCACACGAAGCGCGCCCATGGCATCGTTTACAACTTTGGCTTTGTCTGCACCGAAGAATACGATGTCGCCATTTTCAGCGCCAACACGTTTCAATAGATCAAGCACGATTGGCTCGATGAATTTCACGATTGGAGATTGAAGACCTTCGATACCTTTTTCAAGTTCGTTGACTTTGATGTAAGCCAAACCGCGTGCACCGTAGATGCCTACAAACTTCGTATATTCATCAATCGCGCTACGTGGCAGTGAACCCGCACCCGGTACGCGAAGCGCAACGATACGACCTTTAGGATCTTTAGCAGGACCTGCGAATACTTTGAACTCAACGTCTTGCATCAAGTCTGCAACGTCAACCAGTTTCAACGGAATACGCATATCTGGTTTGTCAGATGCATAGTCACGCATTGCATCGTTGTAGGTCATGCGTGGGAATTTATCAAACTCTACGTTTAGAAGTTCTTTGAACATCTTCACGGTTAAAGTTTCCATTAAATCCATAATGTCATCGTCACTCATGAACGATGTTTCAACGTCGATTTGGGTGAATTCAGGCTGACGGTCAGCACGTAAGTCTTCGTCACGGAAACATTTCGCGATTTGGTAGTAACGATCAATACCGCCGACCATCAACAACTGTTTGAATAGCTGTGGCGATTGTGGAAGTGCGTAGAAGCTACCGTTAGATACGCGGCTTGGCACTAAATAGTCACGCGCACCTTCAGGCGTTGCACGAGTTAAGATCGGAGTTTCAACGTCTAGGAAGCCATTGTCTTCGAAGTAGTTACGAATCAGGTTGGTTAATTTAGAACGAAAACGTAAACGATCTAGCATTTCTGGACGACGGATGTCCAGGAAACGGTATTTCAAACGAATTTCTTCAGAAATATTGGTGTTTTCGTCATTCAAAGGGAATGGCGGAGTTTCAGACTGAGCAAGAACTTCAATTTCTTTACCCAAGACTTCGATTTGACCGCTCACCATATTGGCATTTTCTGTACCTTCATAACGGCGACGCACACGGCCTGTAATTTTTAATACAAATTCTGAACGTACTTTATCAGCAGTTGCGAATGCTTCAGGAGTATCTGGGTCAATAACCACTTGAACAAGACCATCACGGTCACGCATGTCAAGGAAGATTACACCACCGTGGTCACGGCGACGGTGTACCCAACCGCATAATGTTACGGTTTGGTCAATTTGAGCTTCGGTTAAAGAACCGCAGTAATGAGTTCGCATCATAGCGTTAGAAATCCAACTATATGGGTTAAGGTCAGCGAATACGTAAACAGCGTACCGCTTTGAGTAAAAGTAGGATTATGCCTCTTTGGGCATGTTGTCACAAGAACTTGGGTCAAAAACAATATCATTTTAAAGTGAATAGGCGCAAAGCCAGTGCTTTGTTTAACCCATCCTGCGATCTCTGTCTAAAAATAAAAACAATAAACAGCCCAGACTGAAGGTGATCAAAAAGCCTTGACTAAATTCATTGATAGAGCGACCAGTAAAATAATAGAGGTCCGATTGCCAGACTTCTGTAGAGATATAGCGTGCATAATCCCAGACCGAAAATAGGCCGGTAAATATAGAAAAGAGCAATAAGCCCCAGGCAAACGATTTGATTTTCACACTGACTGCAAGATATTGCTGATGAGTTTTATAATAATGCAGGCTCATCCACAGGATAAAAGGCAAGACAATCACGGAGGTGCCAATCTGTAAAATCCGGTGCAGCGGATAACTTTTTCCAAACAACTGAGAATGTTGGGCTAAGACTTCATGAAAGGCAAAAGTTCGAAAATCGACGTGGGTCAGTCCATCCCAGATTAAATGGGTGGCTGTACCAATGATGACTGCCAGACACATCACCAGGATAAATTTTAGTGCTGAAAGGATATTGTGAATCTTTAAATCATGCTGAATACCGATGAAACGGTAAATCACGGGCCGGTAAATCAGGTACCAGACCGCACAAAAAGCCAGACCGATCCAGAGATCTGGATGAATCAGAGAAGACCATAAATGGGTGATATTAGAATTAGTATGAGTAAATAGACGATGCAGATCTGGAACCATGCTGCCAATGGCCAGCGCAGCAACAGGTAGTCTATTCCCAGTCAAATATGAAATAGGTGGAGCAAGCACAGCATGCGATAAGGTAAAGGGCATAAAAATAGTGTTTTTAATGTAATAAAAAAATATTCAAAGGACATTCTAATAAAATATAGCACTGATTATCGTAAAGGATTGCAAAAATAATGAAATGTTATATTATAACATTCATCCAAAATACTGAATTTGAGCTTCGGTCATGTCCTTTCCTAAGAATCTAATAACATTGTCAATTTTTGCTGTAGTTGCACCTACAGTATTTGCAGAGCAATCCTCATCTTCTATCCCGGTTCAGACCATGGACACGATTCAGGTGCAAGCTCATCCATTGGTGCAGACTGCGGCGGATTTCGCGGTTGCGGATCAGGTCGTGAATCAGAAAGCGCTGTCTGAACGTGCCACCACCATTGGTGATGCCTTGGCAGATGAGCTGGGTGTTTATTCTAATCAATATGGTTCAGGCTCAAGCCGTCCTGTGATTCGTGGTCAAGATGGTCCACGTGTGAAAGTGTTGCAGCATGCGTCTGAAACAGCGGATGTATCCACTTTGTCTCCTGACCATGCTGTCACCGTTGATCCGATTCTGGCAAAACAGGTGGAAGTAATTCGCGGTCCATCAACCTTGCTTTATGGTGCCGGTACAGTCGGTGGTCTGGTGAATGTCACTGATCAAAAAATTCCGACCCAGATGCCTGAAGATGGTTTGGAAGGTACAGTCGGCCTGCGTTATAACTCAGGCAGTGATGAAAAACTGGCAAGTGCTGGTGTGACAGCGGGTATTGGTGAAAACTTTGCTTTGCGTGTAGAAGGCTCAAAACGTAAAGCCAATGATTATATTGCACCGGATTATTTTCATGAGCATGATGACGAATTAGAAAAAGAACGTCGTGTGGGCAATACTTTTGCTGAAGGGCAAACAGTCAATATTGGCGGATCATGGATTCATGATCGTGGTTTTGTTGGTTTGTCTTATAGTAACCGTCAGGATCAGTATGGTTTGCCAGGTCATAGTCATGAATATCATGGCTGTGAAATTCATGGCGATCATTTTCACTGTCCAAAACCGGGTGAAGATGAGCACGATCATGAAGAAACCGCGGGTCCTTGGGTAGATTTAAAGTCTGAGCGTTATGATGTCCGTACCGAACTTGAACAGCCTTTTGCCGGTTTTGAAAAGTTACGTGCGCATGCCAGCTTTACCGATTATGAACATGATGAACTGGAAGAAAATGCAGTCATCAGTAACTTTAAAAGCAAGGGCTATGATGCACGTTTAGAACTGGTGCATGTTCCTGTCGCAGGTTGGGAGGGGGTGATTGGAACCCAGCTTTCACAGCAGAAAATTAATTTATCGGCTCCAGAATCGCATAGTCATGCAGAACACGATCATGAAGGACATGAGCACGATCATAGTGAGCATGCGGATCATAATCATGATGTGTTGATGGCAGATACCAAAACCCAAAAATACAGCCTTTTTGCTTTAGAACATAAGCAGTTCGGCGATGTTCATGTTGAACTTGGAGCACGTGTCGATCATCAAAAAGTAAAAGTGGATTCGGAGCAAAAAGATTATTCCGGTACGGGTGTTTCTGCCTCTGCCGCTGCGAATTGGGAGTTTGCACCGAATTACAAACTGTCTGTAGTGGGATCACATCAACAGCGTTTGCCTCTAGCGCAAGAGCTGTATGCTGATGGTCTGCATTTTGCGACCAATACCTATGAAGTGGGGAATCCTGATCTTGATAAAGAAAGGTCAAATAATCTTGAATTAGGTCTGCACTATGCAGGGGATAAACTGGATTACCATGTGCATGTCTATCACAACTGGTTTGATGATTATATTTATGGCGAAACGGTAGCGCAGAAAGGTAATTTGCGCGGCGTGCAATATACCCAAGACCAGGCCAGATTCTATGGCACTGAGGCTCAAGCCGGTTATCAGATCAATGATATGTACAAGCTGAGTGTCTTTGGCGATTATGTGCGTGGCAAAATTGAAGCTGAGAATGCACCACGTGTACCTGCAGGTCGTTTAGGAACAAAAGTTGAAGCAGACTTTGCCGATGGCTGGTCAGGTCTGGCTGAATATTATCATGTCTTTAATCAGGACAAGATCGCCAGCTATGAAGATGAAACCCAGGGCTACAATATGGTGAATGTTGGCTTAAGCTATGCCAATAGCCTTGCAGATAACAATGCTTATCGGGTTTATTTCAAGGCCAATAACTTGCTTGATGATCAGGTGTATTCACATACTTCCTTCCTGTCGAATATTCCGCAGGTGGGTCGCAACTTTAGCGTCGGTGTGCAGTATGATTTCTAACAGGTCTACTGAAATAATCGACTAAATCATCTAGATCTCACTGAAATCTACTTGAAAAATCATAAGATAAAACCTAGCCTGAGTATATTGGGTTAGGTTTTTTCTTATGCGTATCTTTCAACGAATTCACAATAAATTAAACTGGTCGAATCGCCGTTATGTGGCTTTGATCATTAGTATGCTGGCCGTGGGTTATCTGGCTTCGGCGATCTACCACACGTATAAGCCTTTGCCGGAAGGTCTGAATTATACGGGCAAGCTGCGCCATGCCGAAGTCAAGTTTCTAGCCGATCAGACTTATCTGGATGCCGAAGGAAAACAGCATTTAGATCATCGTATTTTTAATGAAATGCTGAAAATGATTGAAGAGGCCAAATCGCTGATTGTGCTGGATATGTTTTTATTTAATCAGCAAACCGGTGCATCTACGCAGCAGCATCAGGCATTGAGTCAACAGCTGAGTGATGCTTTAATCAGTAAGCGCCTGCTGCAGCCTGAGGTAGAAATCAAATTTATTACCGATCCGATCAATTCAGTTTATGGCGGGATTAGATCCGAGCAGTATCGGGAATTACGTCAGCACGGTATTGATGTGATTGAAACCAATCTGACGCCGTTGCGGGCGTCCAATCCGAGCTGGTCGGGGTTCTGGTATTTATGTTGCCAGGGCATTGGTAATAATCCGGAAACAGGCTGGTTACCGAATCCATTTGGCCCAGAAAAAATTACTCTGCGCAGTTATTTTGATTTATTTAACTTTAAAGCCAATCATCGTAAAACCTTGGTGGTAGACACCGATCAGGGCTGGAAAGCGCTGGTCACCTCCATGAATCCGCATGATGGGAGTTCGCGGCATTCCAATATCGGTTTATTGGTCTGGGGAACCACAGCCGTGGATATTCTGAGAACAGAACAATCGGTTGGTATCATGTCACAGGCCAATATGCCAGCCATTATCGCGGGCGATTTTCAGGCAGAAAATACCCAGCCACAGGTGCAGGTCCTGACGGAAAAAGCCATTTATGATGCGACTTTAAATCTGATTCAGACGGCGAAAGAAAATGAACAGATTGATCTGGCCATGTTTTATCTGTCCGAGCGCAAGATTATTAAAAGTCTGATCGCGGCGCATGAACGCAAGGTTAAGGTTCGGGTTTTACTCGATCCCAATAAAGATGCCTTTGGCCGTGAGAAAAACGGGATTCCAAACCGACAGGTGGCTTCGGAACTGCACAAGGCAGGCATTGATGTACGTTGGTGCAATACCCAGGGTGAGCAATGTCATAGCAAAATATTGATGAAGCGTAATGCTCAGCAGGCTGAAATGATTTTAGGCTCGGCCAATTTTACAGTACGGAATTTGAAAAACTATAATCTGGAAACCAATATGCGCGTGGTGGGGCAGCCTCAGGCCGAAGTCTTTAGGGATGCTCAGCAATATTTTGAGGGTGCATGGTCAAATCTGAATGGCCGTTCGATGAGCGTAGATTACACTCAATATGCAGAAAACTCGTTCTTTAAATATTGGCTGTACCGCTTTATGGAATGGAGCGGCTGGTCGACGTTTTAGCATCTCTAATAATCTCCCTAAATCCCTCTTTTGAAAAGAGGGACTTTACCTCACTGCTGTCCCATAGTTTGCTTTAAATAAAAAAACCTGAGTCCTAACAGTTAAAATATGAGTGCAAACAAACACTTTAACGACCAGGATT
>NZ_JAMXXP010000011.1 GCF_024129355.1 Acinetobacter lwoffii
AGAAAGCCGAAGAACTGGAAGTGTCGATCTTCCCAGGCTTTGCAGCCTCGGAAATTCTGTATCATGCCGATGGCACAGTCAAAGGCATCCAAACCGGTGACATGGGCATTGGTAAAGATGGCGAACCAACGCATAACTTTACCCCGGGTTATGAACTGCATGCCAAATACACGATTTTTGCTGAAGGCTGCCGTGGTCACCTCGGTAAACGTCTGATCCAGAAGTTCAACCTGGACAAGGACGCGGATCCGCAACATTACGGTATCGGCATTAAAGAGCTTTGGGAAATCGATCCTGCCAAGCATAAACCGGGTCTGGTGATGCACGGTGCCGGCTGGCCACTAAATGAAACTGGTTCTTCAGGTGGCTGGTGGTTATACCATGCTGAGAATAACCAGGTGACTCTGGGCATGATCGTAGATCTGTCTTACACCAACCCGCATATGTATCCCTTCATGGAAATGCAGCGCTGGAAAACCCATCCATTGATCAAGCAGTATCTGGAAGGTGGTAAGCGTATTTCTTATGGTGCGCGTGCTGTGACCAAAGGTGGTTTTAACTCATTACCAAAATTCACCTTCCCGGGTGGTTCTTTGATTGGTGATGATGCCGGCTTCCTGAACTTTGCCAAGATCAAGGGTTCTCATACGGCAATGAAATCCGGCATGCTCTGCGGTGAAGCGGTCTTTGAAGCGATAGCTGCCGGTGTAGAAAAAGGCGGTGATCTGGCGGTGGCACGTGTAGTGGAAGGCGAAGATTTCTTTGTCAAAGAACTGACTGCTTATACCGACAAGTTCAACCATAGCTGGCTAAAAGAAGAGTTATACAACTCGCGTAACTTTGGCCCGGCAATGCACAAGTTCGGTCAATGGATCGGGGGTGCATTCAACTTTATCGACCAGAACGTGTTTAAAGTGCCTTTTACCTTGCATGATCTGGTTCAGGATCATGCTGCGCTAAAAACCCAGGCAGCTGAAAGCTTCAAGCCGACCTATCCAAAACCGGATGGCAAGCTAACCTTTGACCGTCTGTCTTCAGTGTTTGTATCGAATACCGTGCATGAAGAGAACCAGCCAGCACATTTGAAACTCACCGATGCTTCAATTCCCGTGGAAGTCAACCTGCCGACATGGGATGAGCCTGCACAGCGTTACTGCCCGGCGGGGGTCTATGAGATTATGGAAAATAATGACGGTTCAAAACGCTTCCAGATCAATGCAGCCAACTGTGTACACTGCAAGACCTGTGACATCAAGGATCCGTCCCAGAACATCACCTGGGTGACACCGGAAGGTGGTGGTGGTCCGAATTACCCGAATATGTAAGGTAATTCCTGTGAATGAGAAAAATACATCTATTTCTCACATTCATATACCCACTCTTGAAGCAGTTAGTATTAACACTTCACTTTAATTTTTTAGGTAATCCCAGCTCCCTCGGGAGCTGGAATTAATAAGTTAGAATAGAAATAATAGAAAAGATTTTATAGCGTACTGGATATAAAAATGGCTTAACCAAAATGAGCTAAGCCATCTTTAAAATTTAAAACCAATGACGAAAAATTTTAGTCATTCATTAAGATTTTTGATTTGCTACAAACTTGGCGCGTGCTGCATGCAGTTTTTTATAGCTGTCAATCAGGCGTAAATGACGGTCCAGTCCTTCAAGCTGCATATTGGTTTCGGTCAAACCATAGAAACGAACTGTGCCTTCGATTGAACCTAGAACGGCATCCATACGGGCATCACCAAACATACGGCGGAAGTTGTGCTCATAATCATCCAGTTCCATTTCATCATCCAGAATGACTTCCAGAACGACATTCATGCACTGGTAGAACAGGCCACGTTCAACGGTATTGGTATTGAACTGCAGGAACTGCTCAACCAGATCTTTGGCTTCTTCAAATTGCTGCAAAGCCACATAAATCAGAAGTTTCAGTTCCAGAATCGTCAGTTGGCCCCATTCAGTATTTTCATCGAATTCGATACCGATCAAGGTTTTGATCTCGGTATAGTCATCCTCATCTGCTTCTTCCAGACGCTCAACCAGTGCTTCCAGTTGTTCATCATCCAGACGGTGCAGATTCAGGATATCTTCACGGTATAACAAAGCCTTGTTGGTATTGTCCCAAACCAGATCTTCTACCAGATAAATTTCTGAATAACCCGGTACCAGAATACGGCAAGCTGTTGCACCTAGATGCTGATACACCGCCATATAAACTTCATGGCCCATGTCTTTCAGAATTGTGAATAATTCCTGAGCTTCATCCGCATTCGAGTTTTGACCGTTATTGGTGAAATCCCACTCGACAAAATCATAATCTGATTTCGCGCTGAAGAAACGCCAAGACACCACACCGCTTGAGTCAATAAAATGTTCGACGAAGTTATTCGGTTCAGTTACTGCATTGCTGCTAAAAGTTGGTTTTGGCAGATCATTCAGACCTTCAAAACTACGGCCTTGTAAAAGTTCAGTCAGACTGCGTTCTAATGCTACTTCAAAGTTAGGATGGGCACCGAATGAGGCAAATACACCGCCGGTACGCGGGTTCATCAAGGTAACGCACATGACCGGGAACTGACCGCCTAGTGAAGCATCTTTGACCAGAACCGGGAAGCCCTGTTCTTCCAGACCCTTAATGCCTTCAACAATTTTTGGATATTTTGCCAGAACCTGTTCAGGCACATCCGGAAGTGCGAGCTCACCTTCCAGAATTTCACGTTTAACAGCACGCTCAAAAATTTCAGACAGACACTGTACTTGTGCTTCAGCCAGCGTATTACCGGCGCTCATACCATTACTTAAGTACAGGTTTTCGATCAGATTCGACGGAAAATAAACGGTTTCACCATCAGACTGACGTACAAATGGGAGTGAGCAGATACCACGAGCCTTGTTTCCCGAGTTGGTATCATAAAGATGGGTACCTAACAACTCATCTTCAGGATCATAAATTTCACGGGTATGTTCATCTAGAACTTCTGCAGGTAATTCGCCATTTGGACCCGGCTGGAACCATTTTTCATCTGGATAATGTACAAATTCTGCATTGGCAATATC
The DNA here is from genome assembly GCF_024129355.1 of Acinetobacter lwoffii. Classification (GTDB taxonomy): domain Bacteria; phylum Pseudomonadota; class Gammaproteobacteria; order Pseudomonadales; family Moraxellaceae; genus Acinetobacter; species Acinetobacter lwoffii_I. The sequence continues at coordinate 3,067 of NZ_JAMXXP010000011.1, forward strand.
TTCACCCCAGAACTGGTCGTTATAGAAGAAGTTACAGTTCAGACGCTCAATAAACTCACCCAAAGCAGATGCCAGCGCACTTTCCTTGGTCGAACCTTTACCGTTGGTAAAGCACATTGGTGACTGGGCATCACGAATATGCAATGACCAGACATTCGGCACGATATTACGCCAAGACGCAATTTCAATCTTCATGCCAAGGCCTGCCAGAATGGCTGACATATTGGCAATGGTTTCTTCCAGCGGAAGGTCTTTACCCGGAATGAACGTGGTATGTTCAGAAGCCAGACTTGGCATTAATAAAGCTTGAGCATCGGCATCAATACTTTCCACTTCCTCAATGACAAATTCAGGACCGGTTTGAATCACTTTTTTTACAGTACAACGGTCGATCGAACGTAAAATGCCTTGGCGATCTTTTTCAGAAATATCAGCTGGCAGTTCAACCTGAATTTTAAAAATCTGTTTATAACGGTTTTCAGGATCAACAATATTGTTTTGCGAAAGGCGGATATTATCGGTCGGAATGTCACGTGCTGCGCAATAGACTTTGACAAAATAAGCCGCACAAAGTGCCGACGACGCCAGAAAATAATCGAATGGGCCGGGTGCTGAACCATCACCTTTATAGCGGATCGGCTGATCGGCGATTACCGTGAAGTCATCGAACTTGGCTTCCTGACGAAGATTATCGAGATAATTGACCTTAATTTCCATGTGGATACCTAAATATTCTTATGTGCCGTCACGGACAGATAAGATGCTGAATCTGAATATACAAGCCGGTTCACGGAGGAGAACTTGAATGAAAAATAGAAAATGGTCAGGTTATGCCGTTTGACTAAGTGTCTGGATAACGCTGCCGAGAATGGGCGCTATTATAGAATTATTTTATGAAATTGATAATATTTGTCTGAAATTCTGGCAGATTAAACCAGACCCTCAGTCTTTCCTGAGCTGCCGGAGCATGAATCAACTTCAAGTCATGGCTTAAGCTATTAATCAAAGTTGCAGATAAGGCAGATTTTCACCCGCCTAGTCTGAATGATTTCATAATTTTAAAAATCATAACTCAGTGCAACTACTGCAAGATTACGCTGCTTGTCATCATAGCGGTCATAACCGCCAAAGATATATTCACCCGACAAACTTACCTGAGGTAAAAGCGCATAACTGAGTCCGGCAGAAGCATAACGAAAGGCAAACTGCTTTTCGGTATCGCCCAGTTCACCGCCTTCGTATTTGCCTTCATCATTAAAATAGCTCCCTGCTGCCGTAACGCTGGCATTCAGGCGATCATTCAATTGATGGCTCAGGTTAAGTGTATAAAAAGTATCGCCCTGATTGGCATAAGCCACATCATACAGATAGGTCGATATGCTGGCCCCGATACTGGTCTGATTATTCAGCGCACGACTTACATTTAAACCCAGCTCATTTCCGGTAGAATGCTTGCCGCCCGGATAATAATAGGTTGCGTTCCATAGATCCCAATCATAATTTTCGCTGCTATGGGTATAACCCAGCAGAAAGTCATGCTCGAATTTGTCTGAACGATGTCCCGGACGCCCCTGTACTTCGGCATAAGAGTATCCAAGCGTAGATCCCCAATATCCGACATAAAAATTACCATAAGCCAGATTCAATGCAGCCTGTACAGCAACGTCGTCATTTTCAGGCGCATTGGTCAAACCGCGGGAGACGTATTTGGAGACCACACTCAAGTTTCCGCTTGCTTCTATTTGTTTTACTTCCGCATCATCGGCATAACAGTAAAAACTTGAAACAGCAGCACAGCCAAACAGCACTGTTTGATTGAATATTTTCATAAAATATAAATGTATTAAGTAAAGCGGAGATAAAACCGAAAGCAGTCGAGGTTTTATCTCCGCTTTGGGACAAAATTGAAATTCGCTTTACTCCTGCTTTGCTAGGCGGCAGGAATAAAACCATAATTTAAGCGCGAGGCGCCTTGTAAAAAGGTGCAGATGAAGGCGCAAGAGCAGGTTTGCCACGAATATGGTCTGCCAGTTTTTCAGCGATCATAATCGTAGTTGCATTGAGGTTACCGGTAATGATCAAAGGCATAATCGAGGCGTCAATCACACGCAACCCCTGCATTTCATGTACGCGTCCATAACCATCGACAACCGCCATGTCATCCTCACCCATTTTACAGCTACATGATGGATGATACGCGGTTTCTGCATGATTACGAACAAATTCATCAATTTCAGCATCTGTTTGTAGATGTTTTCCCGGACTGATTTCTTCACCACGATAGGGATCCAATGCCGGCTGATGCATAATTTCCCGGGTAATCCGGATGGCATCGCGGAATTCACACCAGTCCTGCTCGGTACTCATATAGTTGAACAGAATACTTGGATGCTCAAAGGGGTCTTTGGATTTCAGACGGACACGGCCACGTGACGGTGAACGCATAGAGCCCACATGAGCCTGAAAGCCATGTTCATGAATGGCATTGGTGCCATTATAATTAATCGCCACAGGCAGGAAATGATACTGGATATTGGGCCATTCAAATTCGTCTGAAGAGCGGATAAAACCACCAGCTTCAAACTGGTTACTGGCTCCAATACCTTTACCTAAAAACAACCATTCAGCGCCAATCATCGGCTGGTTATACCACTTGAGTGCTGGATATAAGCTAACCGGTTTTTTGCACTTATATTGCAGGTACATTTCCAGATGGTCTTGCAGGTTTTCACCCACGCCTGGCAAATCCTGAACCAAAGGAATATCCAGACTTTTTAACAGTTCAGCCGAACCCACACCGGAGCGTTGCAGGATTTGCGGTGAGGCAATCGCACCACCACATAATAAAACTTCACGATCCGCAAAGACCTGAATCGGCTGTAAGGTATTTTGCCCCTCGAAATACTCTACACCTATCGCCTGTTTCTGGTTAAACAGAATTCTATTGGTCATGGCATGGGTAATAATCGTCAGGTTGTCGCGACCTTTGGCCATGTCCAGATAACCGCGTGCAGTACTGGATCGGCGACCTTGCGGCGTCACAGTTCGATCCATCGGACCGAAGCCTTCCTGCTGGTAACCGTTCAGATCATCGGTACGTGGATAACCAGCCTGTACGCCTGCTTCGATCATGGCATGAAACAGTTCATTATTGCCCTGTTTAGGCGTTGCCACCGAAACCGGACCAGAATCGCCATGATAATCATTGCCACCAATATCACGGCTTTCCGCTTTTTTATAATATGGCAGACATTCGGCATAGCTCCAGTGCTCAAGCCCCTTCAGGCTGGCCCACTGTTCCAGATCCATGGCATTACCGCGAATGTAGCACATGCCGTTAATTAATGAAGAACCGCCCAGGCCTTTCCCGCGCCCGCATTCCATCCGACGGTTATTCATATGTGGTTCGGGGTCGGTCAGGTAGGCCCAGTTATAACGGCGTCCCTGCAATGGATAAGCCAATGCAGCAGGCATTTGTGTTCTGAAGTCTAGACGGTAATCCGGCCCACCTGCTTCCAGCAATAGGACTTTCACATCCGGATCTTCAGTTAAACGCGCTGCGAGTACATTCCCTGCCGAACCTGCACCGATAATAATATAGTCGTAATTCATCCAATCCTCCCTTATGCGCTAAATACAGACTGGAAAGGACTAAGTTCAACTTGCACCGACTTGGTCTGGGTATATTGCTGTAGCGTGACAATACCGTTTTCGCGACCGACACCTGAATGTTTATAGCCACCGACAGGCATTTCTGCCGGTGATTCGCCCCAGGTATTAATCCAGCAAATGCCGGCTTCGATTTGATGAATAATACGATGCGCACGTGCCAGATTCGGTGTCACGACACCAGCTGCCAAACCATATTCGGTATCATTGGCACGACGAATCGCCTCTTCTTCTGAGTCATAACTCAGAATACTCATGACTGGACCAAAAATTTCTTCACGGACAATCGTCATGTCGTCACGGCAATCGGTAAATACCGTTGGTAGCACATAAGCGCCTTGGGCAAACTGCTCATCTTCAGCACGGCCGCCACCACACAATAAGCGTGCACCTTCGATCTTGCCCTGTTCAATATAGCCCAGCACTTTTTCCATATGAGAGAAGCTGGACATTGGACCAAAATTGGTCTCAGGATCAAGTGGATCCCCCATACGGATATAAGGAATACGCTGCAAAATCTTGTCTTCAAATTCTGCTTTCAAGGCCAAAGGGATAAATACCCGGGTTCCATTGGTACAGACCTGACCAGAACTGTAGAAGTTAGCCATCATGGCTATATCTGCCGCCAGATCCAGATCGGCATCTTCACAGATAATCAGCGGGGATTTTCCGCCCAGCTCCATGGTGACTTCTTTCAGGCTGGAATTTGCAGCTTGGGCCATGACTTTTTTGCCGGTTGCGACACCACCGGTAAATGAAACTTTGGCTATGTCCGGATGTGAAGTCAGATAGCCACCAATGTCACCACTACCGGTCACCACATTAAATACACCATGTGGCACACCGGCTTCTGTATAAATTTCTGCCAGTTTTAATGCAGTTAATGGCGTGATTTCACTGGCTTTAAAGATCATGGCATTGCCTGCTGCCAGTGCAGGTGCAGATTTCCATAATGCGATCTGAATCGGGTAATTCCATGCACCAATCCCGGCGACCACACCCAAAGGTTCACGTCGGGTATAGACAAATGAACTGCTTCTGAGTGGGATTTGCTGACCTTCTAATGCTGGCAAAATACCTGCATAGTATTCAAGTACATCTGCACCTGTCGCAATATCGACGGTGGATGTTTCACTGAAAGCTTTACCACTGTCGAGACTTTCTAAACGCGCCAGCTCATCATTACGTTCACGGAGGATGGCAACAGCCTTGTTCAAAATACGCGAACGTTGAATCGCCGTCATTTCTGCCCAGACTTTTTGTCCTTTCTGTGCCGATTCAACAGCGCGATCGATATCTTTTCGCGTACACACTTGCACGTCTGCCAGAACTTCGCCTGTTGCAGGATTAATCGTTTGAAACGTGCTATTGGACGTTGCATCGACATATTGTCCATGAATATAAGGACGTTGCAGTTTGAATGTTGTCAATGGAATTTCCTCGCAGGTGGGTTATTTGAGTTGTTGCCGGATATATTCACTACACAGTTCAATCGGCAGTTCCGGGTCAATTTCGCCATTTACCAAAGCACCTCTTAGCCAGAATCCGTCAATCAATGCTGCCAGACCTTGAGCGGATTTCTCTGCCTGGTCTTTACTCAACTTTTTCATGAATTCATATTTGAGATTGGAATGTAAACGGTAATGATTGATTTGCTGTAAACGGTGTAATTCAGGTTGGTGCAAACTGCTAGCCCAGAACGCCAACCAGACTTTCATGGCTGCTTTGTCCGTTTGTGGAGCAGCAAAATTACCGCGTACGATCGCCAGCAGGCGCTGCTCCGGTAAGTCATCAACCTGTATCTTTATCTGTGCAACAGATTTACCCAATTGCTGCAATAAGTAACGCATTGTGGCTTCAATCAGCCCATTTTTACCTTGAAAATAATGACTTATGATACCAGTTGAAACACCTGCCCTCTGAGCAATCTGACTAATTGACGCTTCTGCAAAACCTAGCTCATTCACTGCAGCTAAGGTGGCATCGATCAGTTGCTGACGACGGATCGGTTGCATACCAACTTTTGGCATAGGACTAACCTGAATAACGGATATAACAATAGAAAGCCACTCTGCTAAAAAATTAGCAGAATGAGGTAACAATTCATAAACGCTTTTTTAATTGAACGTTCAATTAATAAAAATTATAGTGCCAGCTCACCCTTGATGTACAGCGCAGTTTGTTTTGGATTTGCAAAAGTTTGTAATTCACGAAAACAAGGAAGCTTTACCGCAGGCTTTTGCTTTTAAATCACACTGCACTGTAGATCATCCGGCAACAAAACGATGGTCATGGATTTATGCAAAAGAAAAATGAAGAGATGCAAGATGGTCTGAATAAAGTAGTTTTTTATTTTTCGGCGACACTTATTCTGCTGTTTTCTATCATTACCATTTTATTTAATGAACAAGCCAATCAAGTCATTATCAATATTTTAAACTGGGTCAGTCGTACCTTTAGCTGGTATTACCTGCTAGCGGCAACGCTGTATCTGGTTTTTATCGTCTTTATCGCCTGTTCCCGTTATGGCGAGATTAAATTAGGCCCCAAACATTCCAAGCCAGAATTTAGCCTGTTGAGTTGGTCGGCGATGCTATTTTCTGCCGGAATCGGGATTGACCTGATGTTTTTCTCAGTGGCGGAACCGCTTTCGCATTATATAAATCCGCCTGTAGGCGAAGGTGAAACCTTCGAAGCTGCGCGCCAGTCCATGGTATGGACCCTGTTTCACTACGGTTTAACCGGCTGGAGTATGTATGCACTGATTGGGGTCGCGCTAGGTTATTTCAGCTATCGCTATAATTTACCGCTCACCATCCGATCAGCACTCTATCCTATTTTTGGAAAAAAAATTAATGGTCCAATTGGCCATACTGTGGATACGGCTGCAGTACTCGGCACGATTTTCGGGATTGCCACCACCTGCGGGATTGGCGTTGTGCAATTAAATTACGGCCTGCATGTATTGTTTGATTTACCAGAAAATATCTGGATTCAAACCGCACTCATCGCCGTTGCCGTGATTATTACTATTATTTCAGTCACTGCCGGTGTCAATAAAGGCATCCGGATCCTGTCTGAAATTAATATCTATGTATCAATTGGGCTGCTGCTATTCATTCTGTTTGTAGGCAATACCGAGTTTTTATTAGCCGCCTTGATTCAGAATTTTGGTGACTATATCAGCCAGTTCCCGAAGCTTTCTTTAACCAGTTTTCCTTTTGAACAACCGAAAGAGTGGATGAATAGCTGGACCCTGTTCTTCTGGGCATGGTGGATCGCCTGGTCACCTTTTGTCGGTCTGTTCCTGGCCCGTATTTCCCGTGGTCGTACCATTCGTGAATTTGTCACCGGGACTTTGGTTATTCCTCTGTTATTTACCCTGACCTGGTTGTCTATTTTCGGTAACAGTGCTTTATACAGCGTGATTTTTGATGGTAATACTCAACTTGCTACGACAGTTTTAGAAAATCCGGCACATGGTTTTTATGATCTGCTGGCGCAGTATCCAGGCTTTATGTTTACTGCAGGTGTCGCCACCATTACCGGCTTACTGTTCTATGTGACCTCAGCGGACTCAGGGGCATTGGTATTGGGAAATTTCACGACCAAATTCACTAATATTGAACATGATTCACCGCGCTGGCTGAGTGTGTTCTGGGCCATTGCCATCGGTTTGCTGACTTTGGCAATGCTCATGGCGAATGGCGTAACAGCATTACAGAACACCACGATTATTATGGGCCTGCCTTTTAGTTTCGTGATTTTCTTTGTGATGGCCGGACTGTATAAGTCCTTGCGTCTGGAGGATTTTCGGCAGGCCAGTACCAGTCTGAATGCTGCGCCTGTGGTCGGTAATGTGGATATCCTGAACTGGAAGAAGCGTCTGAGCCGGGTCATGCTGCATCCAAGCCTGTCCCAGACCCGGACCATGCTGGATAATGTTTGCAAACCAGCCATTGAGGCCGTTGCAACCGAGTTAATTGACAAAGGCATTCAAGTAAATATTCAGGAAAAATCGCTTGAGGAAGAACCTGAACTGTATCACCTGGATCTGACCATTCAGCTCGATGAAGAAGAAAACTTTGTCTATGAAATATGGCCGGTACGCTATGACACGCCAAATTTCAGTTCACGTGGTAAACGAACCAAACGTTATTACTATCGTCTGGAAAGTTATCTGTTTGAAGGCTCTCAGGGCAACGATCTGGTCGGTTATAGTAAGGAACAGGTGATCAATGACATCCTGGATAAATATGAACGCCATATGATGTATCTGCATATTAACCGGATCAGCCCAGGTAAACGTCCGCTGTTCCCGGACCGTGAAATCTAGGATATCTCAACTACGGAAGGACTGAATGATGTCAGAAAGTTTGAATGCATTTGCCCTGTTTTTCTCCCTGCTCAACCCTTTTCTGATGAGTATTTATATGCTCGGAATTATCCGTAATTCCGACGCAAAAGTATTCAACATGGCATTGATTCAGGGCAGTCTGATCAGCTTTATTGTGTTCATCATTTTTGCAAAAACCGGTGAAGCCTTCTTTAATGAAGTCTTGCATGTACGGTTTGAGTCCTTCCAGATTTTTGGCGGTATTATTTTTCTGGTGATTGGCTATCGTTATGTCTTTCAAGGTGCTGATACGATTGGTGTGATGCGTGGAGCGCCCAGTCATCTGGCGGGTACAATTGCCATGCCGTTTATGATCGGTCCCGGCACCATTTCGGCTTCCGTGATTACCGGGATTCAGCTCAGTTTAATGCAAACCATTCTGGTGATTTTCTTTACCCTGTTTCTGACCTGTAGCTTGCTAATTCTGATGAAATACCTGCATGATCATTTACAGCATAAATATTCCAACTACATTGACCTGTATGTCGATATTGTCGGTCGTGTTGCAGCGCTTCTGATTGGTACGATTGCCATTGATATGATTGTGACAGGCGTTACCGGAATTTTGGAAACCTGATAAATCCTTTCTATCAATAAATAAAAAGAGCGGTTTTTACCGCTCTTTTTTTGATTTTAAATAATTAAAATTTAAATGACACACCGGCATAAGTAGAAAAACCTTCACCTGGCGAAGATCGCGCTACATCAGCACCTTGATCATTTAAACCAGGAATCACGACCGCAGCATATTTTTCATCGGTGATATTTTTAAAGTTGATCCAGGTTTTCCATGATTGATGCTCTGGCGCATAACCCAGGTCAATGCCCCAGATCTGATAGTCGTCACTAAATCGGCTATTGGCATAATCATGCGCCATTTTGGATACATATTCAGTATTCAGACCAATATAGAGGCCATTATTCAAGGCATAACTCAGTTGAGCCTGATAAAGATGTTTAGGGATTCCCGGCAACTGGTTTTTGCCAAACAATCGATCATTTTTGTACTGAAAATCGCTAAGTGTATAAGCCTGTTGCAGACGCAGTTCGCCATATTCGGATTCATGCAATGGCGTATCCAGACTTAGCTCCACCCCTTGATGAATCGTTGGCGTGGCATTTGATTCAACAGCAATGGGCTCTGAAGGTCGATTCGATCCATCTTCATAGGTTTTAATCATTTCAGAGGTTAACAGTTCATTTTTCACTTTGGAATAATAGTAGCTCAGTGCCCAGTCTCCAAAGACTGATTGTCCACGTCCACCCAGTTCAAAGCTATTGGCGGTTTGCGTGTCCAAATAGATGGGCGCGCGCACCCGGCCTGAAGCGACACCACTGTCAAAATAATACGGTGAAGACCAAGCCATCGCCCAAGGATGTGCTGGCTCAATGCTGCGGCTTAAATTGGCAAACCATTGCACAGACTCATTCGGCTGATAGGTCAAACCAAGTCGTGGTGCAAAATTCCATTCATAACGGCTGACTTCAGGACTCGCCACAGGATAAGTTACTTCACTTTCCCGATGGGTATACACCGCTGCCAGTCCCAAATCTAATTTGAACTGATCATTTAATGTGGTTTCCTGATCAAATTGCAGGACGTTGTCTGAACCGCGATAGGTATAACGGCGGGTAACGGTATCTGCCGGATACAAAGTTCCATCAATAGTCGTATCACGTCGGATGGTTTCCGTTACACCACTGTCCGGACGATGAGTCGTGCTGCGCAAGGCAATACGCCCCTGATGCTCCAGACCTAGAAACTGGTAAGGTTTTTCATACTGGAAGCGCGCTGTAATATCTTCATAATCGACATTGGTACGATAACTGCTTTCACGTAAATCCAGCGGATAATGATGATAAGCCAGACTGCCAGTCAGTTTTGCATCATCCTGTAAATTCCAGGTCGTGGTATTGGCCAGCCAAGTACTGCCCGGCTGAATCCGTTTGGCATCTACCGCTAAATTAAAGCTATTCGCTGCTTCAGGATCATTTTTGAGCTGTTCTTGTGTAATCCGTCCTGGAGTTAAATGCTTGCTCTCACGGTAACGAGCATAAAAACGGGTTTCGATATCCGGACTGATCTGATAGCCCAAATTAAAAGCCAGACCCTTACCATCGCCTTCAGCATGATCCTGAATTCCATCAAACTGGGTACTCGTCAGCGCCAGATAATAATCCATCTGATCCAGCTTTCGGCCGGTACTAAACTGATATTTTTGATAACCATGGCTGCCCATTTCATATTTGAGTTCAGAGCCATCCTGATCTGCGCCGGTCTTGGTTCTATAGTTGATTGTTCCACCTAAGGCCAGTCCGCCTTGCTTAAAGCCATTGGCTCCGCGATAAACCCCGACATGATCAATCCACCAGGGTTCTAGCAGTTCATACGCTGTACCGCCCGGCCCGGTAAATGGAATATCGTCAATCAGGACGTGCGTACCGGATGCGTGTGCACCTGAAGTCCGGTTGATTCCTGAGCCACGGATCGATATTTTTGCACCTTCATTCCCTGCAGACTGGGCATAAATTCCTGGCTGTAAACGGAACACATCGGCTGTGGTTGCAAGTCGCTGCTGTTCTAATAGCTGCTCACCAATGAAATTCGTTCCTCCTGAAACCTGAGCCAGCTCTTTCTGATATTGCTGCTGCGGATTGGCATTTTGCTCAGCGCTGATCACAATAGTATTCAGCTGTTGAACATTGTCCGGTTCTACGGCAGTTTCAGCATAAAGATGACCTGAGACAATCGACAGAATCATGAGGCTCAGCGGGCTTTTCTTGAGAGGAATTTTTGTCATGTGCATGGCGATTTTATACAGTCCTGTATAAGTGATTCCGTTTTATGAGAGGAAATCAGTTTAAAAATTATGCTGTAGCATAGATCAACATTGTTATTTTCAGGAGTTATTTTCTGCCAAAAAATTGACTGATCAGCGTATGTTTTTTCATTTTATTTAATCTTTTTATTAAAAATCAACTTGCAAGATCAAAACCACATCCTCACAAGTTCCAAGAACTTAATTTTTAAGTAACTGATATTTAATAATATGTAATTTAATTCTGCACAGATGTATTTCCACTTGGCAAAATGTGATAAGTAGAAAAATTTATAATCGACCAAACCAGTTCTTTAATTTCGAAAGTTGGCCGAAGTTGTATATTTTCTGATTTAAAGTAGACAAGATTAACCTCATCACCTTATAGAAAAATTGAAATCCTTGAGAGAAAAACAATCAATTTTTAAAAATCCTGACGATGCAGGATTTTTAAGAATCACGGGCTTATAGACATTCAACTATTGATTGATCAGTTATAGTAGACCTGTCTTTTTTTGGAAAACCGATCCAGCTGTTTCAAGAAGCCTTCAAAATAATCTTTCTGTTTTTCTTCTGTGCGATAGCCGGCGTATAAAGTTCGACGTAAGCCTTCAGGCGCCACACAGTCGAGGCGGCGTGAAGTGACCCAGCCTTTCTGCTCATATTCATTTACCACCCAATCAGGTAATGCACCAATCCCGCGACCACTTGCCACCAGCTGAATCAGCATTTGGGTCAAGTCGGTGGTACGAATGGCTTTGGGTAAAATATTAGCGGGAATAAACAAGCGCGACATAATGTCCAAACGATGTTTATCCACCGGATAAGTCACCAGCGTTTCTTCAGCAAGTTCCTGAACAGTAATCTCTTTCGCACGTACCAGTGGATGAGTGTTGGATAAAACCAAGCGTGATTCGTATTCAAAAATCGAAAAATATTCAATGCCTTTAAGCGCAATCGGATCAGCCGTAATCAGCAGATCAAACTCTCCAGTTTGCAATAATTCATGCGGATTCGATTCAAAACCTGAGGCAAAATCCAGGTCTACATCCGGATATTGCATCCGGTATTGATTGAGTAGTGGCATCAACCAGTCAAAACAGCTATGACATTCAGAGGAGAAAACTATTCGCCCGGTCTGGCCATGCAGAATACGGCTGATATCGCTCTGTGCAATTTGAACTTGCGGTAATATTTCATCTGCCAGTTTTAACAACCGCTCCCCAACATTTGAAAAACTTACGGGACGACTACGCCGATTCACTACTTCAACCCCGAACCATTGGTCGAGTTCACGTAGCTGATGTGATAAGGCTGATGGGGTTAAACATAAATCACTTGCTGCTGCAACCAGAGAACCATGCTCCCGCAGAGCAGTTAAAGTTCTTAAATGGCGGAGTTCTATCATGGAAAATACCGGAAATTTCAAAAGATGGATGACACTTGATCTGTCTTAAGCATAACCTATTTCTCTTATTTTATTTAGTTTTTCTCATTTTTAAATCATAATAATGAGATATATTCACCTATTGGGTTTGTAGGTTTGAATTGCTATTCCCTTAATTTTTATTAATTTAATTTTATTGATTAAATTAATTTTATTAAATTTGTCTATAAAATAGCGCTTAAATTTACAGCAGCAACAAGATAGAAAACTAACTTCGGTATAAAAGTCACAGAATAATTTTGCTCAATTCATACAATAAAAAGTAGAAAATATTTTAGAGGATGAAAGACTATGTCCAATCCAACCGACCGAAATGATGATGAACTCACTGAAGAGCAACTTGATCCGCAAGAAAAACAGGATCGCGAGATCCAGCGAGGTCAATTAGGTCTTCATGATCCACAGCGACAACGTGATCAACTGCGTCAGGAAAGACAGGACGAAGAACAGAATCAATAAATTTTTCAAGGATTCAAAAATACAAAAACTCCCCGTTCTTAGAAATGGATGGGGAGTTTTTTTTCAGTATTAAAAAGTTAGGGACTAGTTTTTCGCATCACCACATCTTATACATCTGATCTAATCTGAACAGCTCACCTTCTTGGATGAGTGCTATTTTACTATTTCGTTTCTGTAGAGGCTTTTGCTTGTAGGGACTGCGCTTGTATTTCTGCCGTTTTTTTCTTGGCCTGAATTTGTGCCGCTATTTCCTGATTTTTCTCAGCAAAACGCAAGCCACCATCTCCGGCGAGACTGGTTTGGCTCATCACCATGCTGCTGCTCAAGATTAAAATCAGCTTAAAAAATTGAATTTTCATGTCTCATCTGCCTTTTTATTCTAATGGTATTAAAAATAAGCAATTATTATTCCAATGTTTTTATGCTTATTTAGATATTAACTGCACTTGCTATTTTATAGGGATAATCTTCAAAAATACAAAGTCAATCATCGTAAAAATATAAAAATCTGCAATAAGAATAAATAGATATTTTGACTACATCTCAACTTAAATCACTATTGATTTTTTATTTAAATCAAAAAAATCGTTCAACAGCTTATTTGGATTATTTTCATTGGCTAAAATACAGTGCAAATACCCAGAGCAATAACAAAAACAGAATCGCTGTGCAGGATTTCCAGAAAGTGACTGGATGCTTTTCAAGCATAGGGCGTGAAACTGATTTTTTAAATTTGATATCTGGGTGTTTCAGATCATATATAAAGGCTGAAAGTGCTTCATAGCGCTGCTCCGGGCGAATGGAAAGCGCTTTTTTAAAGATTGCGTCCAAGCCATGTGGCAGATCCGGTCGATACTCATAGAGAGGATGATATCGAACCTGCTTTAAGGCCTTTTCGGTCTTGCAGCGCGCGAGGTCCGTCCCATAAGGCAACTGTCGGGTTAATAAATAATAACTCATCACCGCCAGCGAGAACTGATCTGATTTTACTGATGGGGAGCATCCAATAAAATATTCAGGTGCCATAAAGGCCAAGGTTCCCAAAGGAACATCTGCATGTTTGGGATTCAGTTCAACCAGACCTCTGACCGCAGTCGATCCATAATCAATCAGTTTCACTTTCAAGGTATCGGCTGGTTCGAGCAGCATGACATTTTCTGGTCGTACATCCTGGTGCAGCATTTCAAGACGGTGCATGGCATTTAATGCTTTGGCCACCTGCTCAATGATCGGAAGCAACTGCTGTAAAGTTAAAGCAGTTTTATGACGGTGCAGCCATCGGTTTAGGCTTTCCCCTTGTAAATATTCATAACTTTGAAATAAAAACTTCTTGCTGCCCTTATGTGGATAGCATTGCAGCAGATTTTCATGTTTTAAGCGTTTCGATACCCAGTCTTCCAGCTGAAATTGTTCCATCGCTTGCAGGTCATCCTGCACATCGACAGACAAGGTTTTAATGACCAGCTGATTTTGTGTTGCTTCATCATGCGCCAAATAGAGGCTGCTGCGATGATTTTGGTGCAGGATTTTATCAATTCGATAACCTTCAAACAGGTCGCCATGACTCAGCTGTTGCGGAAATAAAACATGGCTCTTGATATGAAAGGATTCCTCATCAGGCAACTGTTCCACTTTAATGATTTGAATGGTGAGATTGTCATCACTGCCCCGTTTAAAGGCTAGCTCGACTATAGACTTGGCAATGATATCCAGATGTTGTTGCTGTTGCAGCATCTCCGATATGAGCTGCATATCAATAAACTCATAGACTCCATCTGTCATCAAGATAAAGAAATCATCTTCACATAATTCAAGCTGCTGATAATCGACGTCGATACGATGGTCGGCACCCAGTGCACGACTTAAATAATGTTCTGTTGATGACAGGCAAATACGGTGATCAGCCGTCAACTGTTCAATGACTTGTGCCTGAATGCGATAAATCCGGCTGTCGCCAGCATGAAAGATATGTGCCCTATTTTGTTTCAAAATCAGTGCACTAAAGGTGCAGACATAACCCTGGTCTTTATCAAAACGCCCGCGGCTCTGCTGGGTTTGTGCATAGAGCCAGGAGTTGGTCGCACGAATGACCCGTGCCGCTGAAGTTTGGGTACTCCATGCATCTGAAGTCGAATAATAATCCGATAGAAAACTGCTGACAGCAGTTTCTGCTGCAATATGACTGACATTGCTGCTGCTGATTCCGTCTGCAATTGCACAGGCAATGCCCTTACTGCTAAGCGCATGGCCTTCCGGAATATAGACCCCATGAAAGTCCTGATTCTGTGCTTTGATTCCAGCGGAAGAATATTGCCCAATGCTGATCTTTAATTTTTTATTCATTTTAAATACTCAAAAAGGGATCGAATTGATCCCTTTAATCTCAAGGCATAAATCATCATGCTCAGATTAGAATTCTTTTTTATCGCCAGTACGTACATGCGTGGTATAGAGCGCCAGACCTGTCAGTGCCAGACCACCCACCAGATTCCCCTGTGCCACCGGTAATTCATTCCACAAGAAATAGTCTGTAATCGAGAAATCACCGCCCATCATCATGGCAAATGGGAACAGGAACATATTCACCACTGAATGTTCAAAGCCCATGGCGAAAAACAGCATGATTGGCATCCACATCGCAATGAATTTGCCGCTGACCGTGGTCGACATCATGGCACCAATTACCCCGAGTGATACCATCCAGTTACACAGCATGCCGCGGATAAAAATTGTCATCCAGCCAGCAAAGCCATATTCGGCATAGCCCAAAGTCCGGTCTTCCCCAATATGGGCAATTTTCACCCCGACCGCGTTCGGTTCAGCTGCGAAGCCCATGGTATAGACTGCGGCCATCAACACTGCCACGGTTAAACATCCGGCAAAGTTACCTAAAAAAACCAGTCCCCAGTTTTTTAAAATACGTGACCACGTTACCCCAGGACGTTTATCTAGCCAGGCTAATGGAGTCAATACAAATACCCCAGTGAGCAGGTCATAGCCCAAGAGATACAACATGCAGAAACCGACTGGAAATAGCAGCGCACCGATCAGTGGCACCCCTGTTTGTACCGCAATCGTCACGGCAAATACTGCTGCCAGTGCCAGAATTGCGCCTGCCATAAACGCACGAATTAAAACATCACGCGTGGCCATATGAAGTTTTGCCTCACCGGCATCGACCACTTTTTTTGCAAACTCTGCAGGAGCAAGATAAGCCATATTTTTATCCCCTTTATATAAATTACTTGCCTGTTTGCAAATAAAAGACGCCTAAGGTCTATTTCAACCCTAGGCGTCTTTGCCTTGCATTATTCAAACAGATCAATTGTGTCATGGCGCCGTTGCCATATTTAATATAGATAAAAGCAAATAGCATGCCATATATTTTAAATGTCTAATGAAAATCATATAAATTATTTTAAAATTTAATCCTAATAATTATATTGGCACAATCTCTGCATTATCTATAACGGTCATTTTTTAAATATAGCTATTGGAGAAGATTATGATTAGCCATCGTCAACAAGTGACAGACATGATTATTTCAGCGAAAGTTTTAAAGTCTATCAAATGGGCAGATGTCGCTGAAGCTATAGGCCTTTCTAAAGAATGGGTGACAGCCGCATGTTTGGGTCAGATGGCTTTTAATAAAGAACAGGCAGAAAAAATTGGTGAAATATTTGGATTGACTGATGAAGCCATCGCCTGGCTGCAAATCGTACCCTATAAAGGTTCTCTGCCAACTAGCGTGCCGACAGATCCGCTGATTTATCGCTGGTATGAGGTGGTCAGCGTCTATGGTATGACCATTAAAGAACTCATCCATGAAGAATTCGGAGATGGGATTATGAGTGCAATTGATTTCAGTATGGATATTCAACGTGAGAATAATCCAAACGGAGATCGGGTGAATGTCGTATTATCCGGAAAGTTTTTACCTTATAAAACTTATTAATCCCCCACTATAAGCATAAAAGCCATTATTAAAATGGCTTTTATTTTATCTGCACTTATTAAATTTATTTAGAATGATTATTAAAAGACATATAATTTTTTCATCTAAAATTAAATTTATAAACTATAAATACTTTTATTTTTATTCGATGAATTCAATCACCCTGTACTTTTTAAATAATACTTTCCCATCCTGAATATTGAGTTCATCATTTTATTATTGAGTTAGTAAAAACAACAAAAAGGATATTGCTACCCTTTTTGTCAATTCATTTTATATCAGGGCGTGTATGTTATTGCTGTACTTCCGCCAGATGACGTTCAGTCACGGCCTGTTCATATAACAGCTGTTCTTTTTCTTTATGTTCGACAGAGAAGCGGATCATCAACACACAACTTGCAGCAATCACCACCAAGCCACCCAGTACCATCAAAGTGGTTTGAATATCCAGCATCCCTTTTAACAGGAACCCCGCAGCCACCGCGCCGACATTGCCACCTGCTCCAATAATACCAGCCACACCACCCAAGGCATCACGGTCGATAAAGGGTACTAGTGCATAGGTTGCACCACATGCCATATGAGTAAACAAGGCAAATATAGTCATCGCCATGATCGCCAAGGTCGCGCTGTTCATTTGCGAAAATAGAATAAGAAACAGACCTTCCAGCATGATCAAGGCAAACAGGACTTTGGTTCGACCATCCAGACCTTTTTGAATCGCGACTTTGTCTGAAACAATACCTCCCAAGGCACGGGCAAACAATGCCAGTAAACCAAAAATCCCGGCTGCCATGCCTGCTTCTTTTAGGCCAAACTGAAAGTTGTCGACAAAGTACAAGGCAATAATATTATGGATAAAAATTTCAATACCAAAACAGGCAGCATAAGCCCCAAATAGAATCCAGACACGGTAGTTACGTGCGGCATGCATTAAGATGGCAAGGCCGCCTTTTTTATCGCTACCGACAGAAATACCTTGCGCACGAAGTTCTTTAAAATTGCCTTGTGGACAGTCTTGGGTGAATTTCCAGTACAGTACACCGACAATTATCATCAGAATGCCCGGCACCAGAAGCGCAATTCTCCATCCCATCGCCTGTTCTACACCGAACATTACCAAAGCAGCCAGCATTAAAGGCATCAGGGCTTGAGTCGCACCGCCACCGGCATTCCCCCAGCCTGCTGTAGTCGCATTTGCCGTTCCCACGACATTCGGCGCAAACATGATACTGGTATGATATTGAGTGATGACAAAACTGGCACCGATGGCGCCAATCAATAAACGGAAAAACAAGAAAGATTCATAACTGTTGGCCGACGCCACACCAAACACCGGAATACTGCCAATAATCAGTAAGGCGGTATAGGTTTTACGCGGACCGTATTTATCACACAATGGCCCTACGATCAGACGCACCAGAATGGTAATGGCGACTGCGGCAATATTGATATTGGCGATCTGCTCTTTGGTCAGGCTGAATTCACCGGCAATCACTGGCATTAACGGTGCACAGGCAAACCACGCAAAGAAACAGACAAAAAAAGCGAGCCAACTCATATGGAAGGCCCGCATCGCTGAACTACTGAAGTTAAATAGACTTATTTTTGTTGCTTTATTGAGACTTGTATTTGAAGACATAGCCATTTCCTTACCAGAACTGAACGTATTTAAGTCACTGTGATGCACAAGGCATATCAGTAACGATCAGAACGGACGTCATTGGCCGTCATACAAATGTAGAGTCTTCTTTGACTTTAATTAGATATATGCATAGGTCATGCCAGATTATTTTTAACATAAAATAAACTATTCTTTTATATAAAATAATTTTTATTTCACTTTCAAATTTAGACTTTTCTTTCTTAAAAATAGAGAGAAAAATAGATATCTTCTGAGAAATTATGAGCAAAACAGCGATAGGATGACCTGCCCGGAGTCATTGCTGGTTTAAATCGGTGCAGGGCTGAATCAAATAATTTTTCCCTTTTCAAAATGCAGCAGTTGTGCCTGTAAATACGCCACTTCATCTACATGATGAGTCACATAAATCATGGGTAAATCTGTTTGATGAATCACAATTTTCAGAAAAGGTAAAATCTGGTTTTTCAGCTTTTGATCCAGTCCATTTAAAGGCTCATCCAAAAGTAATAGGTCGGGAGAAGATAAAAGTGCACGACCGATAGAAACGCGCTGTGCCTGTCCACCAGAAAGCTGATGCGCCCGATGCCGAAGTAGTGGCTTTAATTCGAGTAACTCCACAATGTCTTCAAACGTAAATTTCTGCTGACCTTTATTTTTTATATTTAGCTGTTCTGCATATTTCAAATTCTGCATGACATTCAGATGCGGAAACAGTAGGGCTTGCTGAAAAATCAGGGCAATTTTTCTTTGATGAACAGGAATATTCAGTTTCTGCTGATGATCAAATAATATTTTTTGCTGAAAATGAATAAAGCCTTGTGATGGTTTTAATAGCCCTGCAATATTTTTTAAAAAGGTGCTTTTCCCACTTCCTGAGGCTCCCACAATACCAATCAATTGTGTCTGCATATCCAGACTGGCCTGTAGCTGGAAATTTGCGTAATTAAACTGAAAATCACACTTCAGCATCTTAGCCCTCCAATTTACGTTGATACTTCTGCATGATCCAGTAATTTGCAATCAAGGCTGAAAAAGCCAGAATCAAAGATAAAATGACCAAACGCATAGCCATACTTTCTCCATCAGGCTGTTGTAACAGGCTATAAATGGCGATGGGAATGGTACGGGTTTCTTCTGGAATATTGCCAACAAAGGTAATCGTGGCACCAAATTCTCCCAGACTGCGGCTGAAACATAAAATGCTGCCGATTAAAATTCCAGGCAAAGCCAGAGGCAGGCTAATGCTACAGAATACCCGCCATGGTGTGGCGCCCAAAGATCCTGCCACCTGTTCTAACTGCCGGTTGATCATTTGAAAAGACAAGCGAATTGGTTGAACCATTAAAGAAAATGCCACAATCATTGCTGCCAGTACCGCACCTTTCCAGTTAAATATCAGCTGAATTCCCCATTTATGTAGATATTGCCCCAGCATACCCTGATGACCAAATAGCAGGAGCAGAAGATAGCCCAGTACTACCGGCGGTAGCACCATAGGCATCTGCAATATTGCCTCTACGAGAAATTTGGCCCTGAATTCATAACGCGCCAGTAACCATGCTACGGCGATCGCAAATGGCAGACACACCGCTGTGGCAAAGCCCGCTACTTTGGCTGAAAGCGCTAAGGCACTCAGTTCTTCTGGTGTAAGCATGAGCAGTTAGCCTACCTTAAGCTTAAAACCATATTTCTGGAAAATCTGCCTGGCCCTTGGACTCGTCTGGATAAATTCAGAAAATTGGACTGCTGCCTGATTTTTCTGGCCCTGCCGGGTTAAAGCAATCGGATACACAATCGGACGATGTGTTCTGGCTGGAAACACCCCCGAAATTTTAACTTTTTTACTCATCAAGGCATCAGTTCTATACACAATACCGACCTGACATTCGCCACGTTCTACAAATGCGAGAGTTGAACGGACGCTATCCGTACCGACAATTCTGCCTCGAAGCTGATTCAACCAGCCCAGCCCGGTTAAGCTTTGTTTGGCATATTTTCCAGCAGGCACCGATTCCATTTGTCCGGTACATAAATAACCCTGAAAGGCTTTAGCAAAATTAAAGTCAGCTGACATTTTAAAATGATTTTTTTGCTGAATAGAACTAATCAATACGAGTTCATTCAAAAGCATAGGTCGAATCTGACCGATCTGAATTTTTTGTTTCTTGATCAGATCATTCATCCAGTCTAGGTCTGCAGAGAAAAATAGATCACTGCTCGCTCCCGCCGCAATTTGTTTCGCCAATACCGAAGACGCAGCAAAAACCGGAACGATCTGGATGTCCCGATGCTGTTGCTCATATAGTCTGGAAATATCAGTAATCGCATTGGTCAGGCTGGCTGCGGCATATATTTTAACTGTTTCGGCATACAGCATGGGGCTAGTCAACAGCACGCCAGTGAGTAGAACTTTGAATAAATCCATCTTTCTCATTCTATGTGATTCGAATATTGAGAATTGCGACAGGCATTTCAAATCAGTAAACCTTGTACCACATGCCCGGCTTGGATTTCTGTTGCTGCCGGAATACGTACCAGACAATTGGCCTGCATCAGATTACTCAACATATGCGACTGCTGTTTCGCCAGGCTTTTGAGCTTTAAAGTACCCTGATCAAATTCTGCAGCCATTCTTAAAAAACGTTCACGTGCATCCGCTTTCAAATCATGTGTCATTACCGCACTAAGCCATGCAGGTGACTGCTTTTGCCCTTGTAAGGCATTCAGTAAAGTTGCCGTATAGATTTGCATCCCGACATACACAGCAGCCGGATTTCCCGGCAAACCCAAGAGATAACAGTAACCTTGATCATCTCGACGATACTTGGCAAATAACATCGGTTTTCCGGGCTTCTGCTTCACTTTCCAGAAAATCTGCTCAAAACCCTGCTCCAGGGCAACAGGACGAATGAAATCATAATCACCCACCGAAACCCCGCCTGTGGTCAATATGAAGTCGTATTGGTTTTTAAGACGATGTATTAACGTTTGCAGCTCATACTCATTATCTGAAACATGCAGAATATCTACGTTTTGACCCTGTGATTGAAACCAGGCCTGAATCAGTGGAGCATTGGCGTCAAAGATTTTTCCGGAATTCAGGTCTTCAATGCTGGAAGCGACTTCATCTCCAGTAATCACAACAGCAATTTTAGGATAACGATAGACTGAAACCTGCTTTACGCCTGCCATGCTCAAAGCTGCAATTGCACCTACATGCAGTTTTTGACCTGCATCTGCCAGACGCTGCCCTTGTGCGATTTCCTCGCCTGCATCACGTATATCCGTATGAGGCTTTAGGTCTGTTGTAATAATGATTTGATTGGCATGGCATTTGACAATTTCCTGACGGGCGACCGTTGTAGTTCCTGCTGGAATCCTGGCACCGGTAAAAATCCGGACCGCCTGACCTGGCCGCAGTTCAATTTCAGTACTTTGCCCTGCCCGAATCTCTCCAATGAGTTCAAAAGTGCTGTGAGCACTAACATTTTCTGCACTGCAGAGCGCATAGCCATCTACAGCACTTTGTGAAAACAGCGGCAATGGAATGGCCGAATCAATCGCTTCTGCCAGATAGCGATTCAGAGCCTGAGCCAGCGGCAGGCTTTCAGTTGCCAACATATGCGTCTGCTCAAGTATCATCTGTAGTGCCTGATCAACAGAAATCAGTCCCGGCTCAGCACCGCAGGCTGAATGCGATAGTGTCTGATTCATTGATAACCTCCCGTATGTGGGATATTTTTTTGCACATCAAACAAGTGCACCAACGCTGGAAGTACCGCGATCAGGGATTCTTTTGCACCCTGCCGACTTCCTGGCAGGGTCATCACCAGACTGTTCTCAATATAGCCAGCCACGCCACGGCTTAATGCCGCATAAGGGGTACGTTTTTGCCCAAAACTTCGTGAAGCTTCCATCAAACCGGGAATTTCCCGTTGCAGCAAAGGTTGCAGGGTTTCGACCGTCAGGTCTTTAGGACCCAATCCAGTACCGCCCACAGTTAGAATCAGCGGATACTGATTTTTCTGCTGTTCAATCAGGGTCAAGAGCTGTTCTGGGTTATCGGGAATGACCTGATAACTAATAGAATCAAAATTGGCCTCTTGCAAAATTTCCAGTACGTTTTGTCCGGCAGTGTCCGGCTTTTTGCTTGATGCAACAGTATCGGACAGCACAATAACTGAAGCGGAAAGACTCTCTTTAAGTACGCGGGTAAAATGTGATTTTCCACCTTTTTTCTGCTGCAACCTGCATTGATCCAGCGACAAATCTTCCGGTTCACAATGCGGTTTCAGCATGTCATACAAGGTCAGACCCGCCAGACTGACCGCTGTCAAAGCTTCCATTTCCACACCAGTGGGTCCAATGGTTTCCACGGTAGCAATAATTTCGACATGCGCGTCAAACAGTTCATATTCCACATCGGCACGATAAATCGGCAATGGATGGCAGAGTGGAATCAGCTCATCGGTCCGTTTGGCACCCAGAATGCCTGCAATACGTGCTGTTTTCAGGGCATCCCCTTTTTCGGTATTGCCATTACGCAGCAACTCAATGCAATGTGGCGGTGCATGCAGGATTCCAGTGGCAATTGCTGTACGGTAACTTTCTGCTTTCATCCCTACATTTTTCATGATTCATCCCAGGCTAATTTTTAAAATCTGTTTAAAGTGATTCACCTTATTCATCCTCATTGGACGCATTTAATTAGATGGTGATTGGCAAGCATGTGGTGCTACATGGTGATGCTGACAATGCAGATCTTCTGTATGATGAGAATGATCCGTTTCAGGTCCATGATCTTTTCGGATACAACAGCCTTCCACATACTGGCTGCTACCATCCAGATAAAACTCTTCTTTCCAGACCGGAACCTCATGCTTCACCCGTTCCACAGCCTCCTCACAGGCAGCGAAGGCCTCACGACGATGGGCCGCATAAGCCATAGCAATAATGGCTGTTTCCCCAACCTCCAGCTCACCAATACGGTGTACTACCCGCACATAAGACACCTGGTATTTGATCTGGATCTGCTGTTCAATTTCACGAATCATTTTTTCAGCCACAGGCGCATAGGCGGTATATTTCAGGGCACGCACAGCTTTCCCCTGATGATGGTTACGTACTGTTCCGACAAAGATGCCGATTCCACCACATTCCGGAAAGTGCTGAATACCATCAAAATCCTCCAGACTAAAAGCAGTCTGCTGGATTCGGGCAAATTGTTTTAGTGACTTGAGTTGCATCTCAGCCTCCTGCTACCGGCGATAACAGCACCAGCGTACTGTCCCGATTTAAAACATTCTGTCTGGAAATAATGTCTTCACCGATTGCACAGGCACAACGTTCCAGCATGGGCTGTATATCGGGATAGAGGGATAGCAACTGGTTCAGGACTTCAGAAACATGAATTTCAGACTCGCATTGCAAATTTAAATCTGCGGGAATTTGTCGTTCAATCGCACCGAAGGCTTCTATTTTGATATGAATTAATTTTTGCTGAGTGAGTGACATATTTATCCTCCAATGCTGTGCATACTGATTTTTCGGATCGGCTTTTGTATTGGTGATTGCTGGATCGCATGGAAGCCGGCTTCTTTATGCCAGATATAAGCGTGAAGCTTGTGCTGGAATGTCTGTGTGGCGAAATGATCCAGCGCCAGTTGTTCGATATCTGCCTTAAGGTTCAGGCCTTGTCTGGCAAATAAACAGTTATAAAATTCGCCTTGGGCATTGAGGCGTAGACGATCACAATCACCGCAAAATGAATGGGTAATGGTGGAAATAATCCCCAAAGGCTGCCCATTGACCAGATAACAGCGTGCCGGATTAGCACCTTGACCTTGAGATACCCGGACATCAAATTCGGTTTTCAGTTGATCCAAGATATCTTGCTCACTGATGACATCATACGGATTCCATTTCTGATCGCCATCGAGGGGCATAAACTCAATAAAACGCAGTTCTACAGCCTGATGCTGTGCCCATTTTACGAGAGGAATAATCTGATTGTCATTGATGCCTTTGATGAGCACACTATTTATCTTGACGGACAACCCTGCCTGCTGCGCGGCAGAAATACCTTGAAGTACAGGCTGTAACTGTTTTTGGGTCAGTTGCTGAAACTGCTTTGGATCAAGACTGTCCAGACTGATATTCAGGTCGTCCAGTCCTGCCTGTTTAAGCGGCTGGGCATAATCTTTTAAATAATGGCCATTGCTGGTCATGGAAATACGTTTAAGGCCAAAGGCTTTCAGCGTCTGTAAGCGGGCAATAAAATGAACGATGCCTTGGCGCATCAACGGTTCGCCCCCCGTCACCCGGATCTGCTCAATCCCGTGTCGCACCATAAACTCGCAAAAAGCATACAGGGCTTCAAAACTGAGCAAATCTTTTTTATTCATCCATTCCGGATGTTCAGGCATGCAATAGCTGCATTTGAAATTACAGCGGTCAGTCACTGATATTCGCAACTTACGTTTCTGGCGTCCAAACTGATCCTGAAAGATACTGCGAGATGCTAAAACTTTCATGCTGTTCATTGCTGCGGTCCATGATGAGATCTGCACGGTTATTTAACAGTCTTGATTTACTGCCCTATTTCTTCACAATGAATGAGCAATAAGTGTTCCAACTTTGCACAAATTTATTTTTAAATAATATTAATGGATAATATTTGTTCTTTTTTAGTCCGAAATTTTGTTCGAAAAATAAAAAAAGCAATATTTTGGTGAGCCAGAATATGATGATTCGGCTTTTAGCATTTTAAATGCTAAAGAAAGTTAAGCTGTTGATGCTGCTGTAGCTCGTCAAATGAATTAATGCTGTGGAAAAACAGGGCACGATTTTTAAAACTTGCCCGCTGCATGTGCATGTTAGCAAAACAGAGTTTTAAACTGTGCTGATCATTTTCAAGGTGTTGGATAAGCGTGGGGAAGCTGCTGCGTTTCATCAGACAGAATGGAAACAATGCCTTTTCATTGATTTCAACTACCGCCACTTCAGATAAAGGATGTCGTTGCAAGGCCTGATGTAAACGTGAAATGACCTTTTTGGGGATATAGGTCACATCACAAGGCACGAACAGCACATAATCAGATTCCACATGTGACCAGGCACTCTTCATGCCCATCAATGGTCCCTGAAAGCCGGGTTCATCGTCCTGATAAAAATCAATCGAAGGAATCATCCGTTTATAAATGGAATGATCCCGATGACTATTGACCCAAACTTTGCTTGCCCGGGACTTCAATTGATGATGGATTTTAATGAGCTGGATTTCATCATCAAATTTGTGCAGCAATTTATTGATGCCATTCATGCGCCGCGCTAAACCGCCGGCCAGGATCACCACATCGGTTTCCGGATAAGACACCGTTTTCATCACTCTTCTTTTCATTCTATGCACTCCGTCTGGCAGGCTTTAATCAGGCCTCTAATTTCTGGCAAACACGAACCGCAATTTCCTCCGGCTTTTAGACATGCAGTCACCTGTTTTTCATGCGTGATATTTTTATCTTTAATGGTTTGGATAATTCGGTTCTTGCCAACTTTAAAACAGCTACAGACCAATGGACCTTCACTATTTCCCATCGACATGGCCTGACCTGCCAGCAATGCTTTACGATGCAATGCACTCAGACGTTCACGTCTAAACAGGCTTGCCACCCAGTCACGATCTGGCAATAGTGCCGCCGGTGCGATATAAAAACTGGCAATTAACTGGCCATCCTGAAGAACCACAATATGACTGATGTGCGCCGTTTGATCTTCGAGATTCAGCCATTCAAAGCTTGCATCATTAAAGTTTAAGAGACTCTTGATCTGCCCGGTGATGTCAGAAAACCTGCGCCGGTCTGCCAGTTCATACCGGATGGCCTGAGTGGTTTGAGTTTTGCTCCACCACACCGTATTTTTAATCATGGTCTGGATTTTCTGCTCAAAGCCTTCCCGTACATACAGCACGCCCTGCCACTGGGTATAAAATGGCTGGATCATCACCGGAGTATGCTTAAATTCTGGCTCGCCGGAAATCGGGTCAACCACCGGATTCACCACTTTGCCAATCCGCGCATCGGATGCAAACTGGTCGTTCCAGTGAATCGGTGCAAAAATCTGGCCACGTCGTATATTTTGTGAAAATTGCACACGGAGTACACAACTTCCCCAAGCGGATTTCACCTCGACCAGCTCGGCATCTTTCAGGCCATACTTCAGTGCATCTTGCGGATGCAGCTCGCAATAAGGCTCGGCACGATGCTGGGACAAACTGGCAGATAATCCGGTACGGCTCATGGTGTGCCATTGATCGCGAATGCGTCCAGTATTCAGGATCAGAGGATATTCAGCAGAAATAGCATGTAGCGGATCGGCTGCAACTGTTGGCACCAATCTGGCTTTGCCATCTGCATGGCTAAACTGGCCTTGACTAAATAGTTGATCAACCTGATAAACTTCTTGCTTATCCCAGACTGGCCACTGAATCGGTGTTAGATTCTGATATTCCGCAAAACCGAGATGAGTTAAACCTTGCAGGTTGAAATAGCGAAAATTCGGTGTATCTTCACGTTGCGAAAGCGAACTATTCTGATAGGCAGATAAACGGGCATGTTCCAGAAAAATGTCATGACTGTTGTTAAAGTCAAAACCGCGAAAACCTAAGACCTGAGCCACCCGGGAAATGGCCCACCAGTCTGCTTTAGCTTCACCCGGAGCCGGCAAAAAAGCCTTTTGCCGGGAAATACAGCGCTCCGAATTGGTGACTGTGCCATCTTTTTCGCCCCAACCCAGTGCCGGTAACAGTACATCGGCATATTGCGTGGTATCGGTGTTGAGACAAATATCGGAGACCACCACAAATTCACACTTCTCCAGAGCGCGTTTAACCTGATCTGCATCGGGCAAACTCACGATCGGATTGGTGGCCATAATCCAGATGGCTTTGATTTTCCCGCTTTCCACCGCTTGAAATAAATCGACTGCTTTTAATCCGGGCTGCCGCGCGATGACCGGGCTTTGCCAGAAATCCTGCACCAGTTGCTGATGTTGCGGATTATCCAAATCCAGATGACTGGCCAGCATATTGGCCAGCCCACCGACTTCCCGTCCGCCCATCGCATTCGGCTGTCCGGTCATGGAAAAAGGTGCTGAACCGGGTTTGCCTATTTTTCCTGTTAATAAATGACAGTTGATAATGCTGTTGGCCTTGTCTACTCCTTGAGAGGATTGGTTTACGCCCATGGAAAACAGGCTCATGATTTTTTCGGTCTGGGCAAATTTCTCAAAAAATAAGGTTAATTTTTTAATAGCAATACCAGTACGCTTTGCCACGCTTTCAAGTGATGACTCTGTCAAACTGCTGGCAAGTGCCTGCTCCAGACCTTGAGTATGTTGGGTAACAAAATCCAGATCAGCATGGCCATGTTGCTGAAGATATTGCAACAAGCCATTAAACAGCGCGACATCCTGACCTGGTAAAATCGGCAAGTGTAAATCTGCCGCTTCACAGGTTGCAGTAAAGCGTGGATCAATCACTACCACAAATAAATCCCGCTCTTCTTTAGCTTGCATGATGCGCTGATAAAGCACCGGATGGCACCAGGCGGTATTGGATCCGACCAAGACCACCATTTCTGTCTGCTCAAAATCTGTATAGCTGGCCGGCACCAGATCTTCGCCGAAAGCCCGTTTATGTGCCGCCACAGCAGAAGACATACACAGTCTTGAATTGGTATCAATATTGGCAGTACCCAGATAGCCTTTTACAAACTTGTTCACCACATAATAGTCTTCAGTCAAAAGCTGGCCGGAGACATAAAAGGCGATGCTGTCACGTCCATACTGATCAATACATTGCTGAAATTTATTGGCAATACTTGAAATGGCATGATCCCAAGTGCTTATTTGCCGCTGCTCTTTTCGACCTGTCATCGGATGCAGAAGCCGGGTTTTTAAGCCAAGTGTATCGGCAAGATGACTGCCTTTAATACACAACTTGCCCAAGTTCGCAGGATGCTGAACATCGCCTTCAATCTGAACCTTTTCACCCATCGAGGTTTGGCTTACGTGCGCGATGACACCACAGCCTACTCCACAATAAGGACAGGTCGTCTGAGTGGTTTTTATTTGGGATTCAGTAGAGCTATGTAGTTCCATAACCGGAATACTATTCATTGCTGCTGCGCTCCTTAATCATCCAAATTCACTTGTTTCACCAAATCTCTGATATCTAGCTTTTACAGGTTTGATTTAAATTTTTTCTATGTCTCAAAAGTTTTAATCCTCACCAACCCTCCTTTAATAAAGGAGAGAGGTTCCCCTCTTGTTTAAAGAGGGGTTGGGAGATTGATCCGATTACCCTGCCTTTTTTAATGCAAAATCCCGACCAAAAAGCAGTTTGCTGCGGATATTACTAATCGGTGTCTGATCTGCAATCAGTTCTGCATACCAAGCTCCATCTTCGGTATCGCCAAATAGCACCGCACCAATGACCTTGTCCTGCTGAATGATGATGCGTTTATAGATTTGACGTTTTTCATCATTCAGCACGATATCTTCAAAATCATCCTGAGGTTCAAAATTTCCGGCTGAGAAGACATCACATCCGCTAACCTTGAGTTGGGTCGGAACAGTCGGTGCCTTAAAGGTCAGTCGGCCATGTTCAGCCAGATGCGTCGCGCAGATAAAGGCCTGTCCCCATAATGGCTCAACCAGTCCAAAGGTCTGGCCACGATGCTCAATGCATTCACCCACTGCATAAATACTCGGGTCATAGGTTTGCATGGTGTCATTCACCAGCACCCCACGATTGCAGCGCAGACCAGCCTGTTCAGCCAGGGTTTTATTTGGTCGAATCCCGACGGCGAAGACCACCAAATCGGCATCCAGCACTGTCCCGTCTTTTAGTCGCAGTTGAGTCACGTGACCATCAATACCGAGCAGCTCTTCGGTGTTGGCTTCAGTGATGATTCGGATGCCTTTATCTTCAATTGATTTTTTCAGCATTTGACTGGCTTTCATATCCAGTTGACGATCCATAATACGGTCCATCAGATGCAGCACAGTTACATTCATCCCCTGCTGCTTCAGTCCATAAGCTGCTTCTAGACCCAGCAACCCACCTCCAATCACGACGGCATTTTGCTTGGTTTTGCAGTAATCCAGCATGCGGTTAACATCCTGAATATCCCGGAAGCTAATCACGCCTTCAAGTTCAGCACCCGGAATAGGTGGCATGAAGGGTTTGGAACCAGTGGCGAGAATCAGACGATCATAAGCAACGACTTCGCCTTTTTGGGTGTGGACCTGTTTACGCGAACGGTCGATAGCGATCGCAGCATCTCCAGCAATGAATCGAATGCCTTTTTCAGCATACCAGTCGGCTGAATGCAGCATAATTTCGGCAAAGCTTTTCTCACCAGACAATACCGGTGACAACATGATCCGGTTGTAATTGCCCCATGGCTCTTCCCCAATCACGGTAATGTCATAACGATCTGGCGCCATATCCAGCAAGTCTTCCAGACAACGCATACCCGCCAGTCCATTCCCGATCAGTACCAGTTTTAAGCGCTCTGTGTTTTGACCATTACTGGAAATATAAGTTTTTTGTGGAGTCGGACTCACCAGAACTTTGCCATTTTCAATTCGGGTTGGAAATACCAGTAATTTCTGCTCTTGTTCTTCCAGACAACGACCGGTCACCAGACTGAAATGCTGCTTGTAAATTGGGGATGCGACTACACGCTCACCTTGCAGATCACCCAGAATGCCACGTGCCATGACATTGGCCAGACTAAACGGATCCTGATTGCTGAGTGCATAAACCCGCTGTTCCTGACCCACGCGAAAAATTGCAATCTGCTGATCTTCAATCAGGGCTGCCACACCGGTATTCGGAGTGATCTCATCCAGATTGCAGACTTCGTACCAGTTCAGTTCGTTCATGTCTTTTAAAATTGTCATTTTCATTCTCCCTGACTGTGGTATTTAGGCTTCAACCACTGGAATACGGTTTAAATCACGTTCAGCTTCTGTCTTTGGACGAATCTGGCCACGTACAGGCGCAAACTGAATATGCGGGTCATTCTGCTCGGCTACTTTGGCATTAATAAAAGTCTTAAAGCGTTTGCGCACTTCAGGATCTTCAATCGCAGTGCGCCATTCATCCTGATAAGTGCCAATCACATGCTGCATACGGCTTTCCAGTTCAGCGGCAATGCCGAGCGAATCATGCACAATGACATCTTTCAGATAGTCCAGTCCACCTTCCATATTGTCACGCCACACACTGGTGCGCTGCAGACGGTCTGCTGTCTGGATATAGAACATAAAGAAGCGGTCGATATATTTGATGAGTGTGGGAGTATCCAGATCCGAGGCGAGCAGTTCAGCATGGCGCGGTTTCATGCCGCCATTGCCGCATACATATAGATTCCAGCCTTTTTCCGTGGCAATGACACCGACATCCTTGCTCTGTGCTTCTGCACATTCACGGGTACAGCCGGATACTGCCATTTTGGTTTTATGGGGTGAACGCAGGCCTTTATAACGATTTTCCAGGAAAATCGCCAAGCCGACAGAATCATCGACTCCAAAACGGCACCAGGTACTACCCACACAAGATTTCACCGTACGTAAGGATTTGCCGTAAGCATGTCCGGACTCGAAACCGGCATTAATCAGCTTTTCCCAGATTTCAGGCAGTTGATGTACCTGCGCACCAAACATGTCAATTCGTTGTCCGCCTGTGATTTTGGTATATAGGCCATAATCTTTGGCAATCTGACCGATGGTAATCAGACCATCCGGAGTAATCTCGCCGCCTGCCACACGTGGCACAATCGAATAGGAACCATCTTTCTGGATATTGCCGAGGTAGTAGTCGTTGCTATCCTGCAAACCGGCATGGCTAGGTTTTAGGACAAAGTCATTCCAGCAGGATGCCAGAATATTGGCTACAGTCGGTTTGCAGATATCACAGCCCATCCCATGACCATGTTGCTGGATCAGGTCAGAGAAAGTCTTGATTTCATGCACACGAACCAGGTGATATAGTTCCTGACGTGAATAGGCAAAATGTTCGCACAGGTGATTGTTCACCGTGACACCCTGACGCTGTAATTCAGATTTGAGAACCTGCGTCACCAATGGCGCACAGCCACCGCACGCTGTTGCAGCCTGCGTGCATTTTTTCAGTGCACCCAATGAAGTTGCACCGCCATCAATGGCTGAACAGATATCAGCTTTGGAAACATTATTACAGGAACAGATGGTCGCACTGTCAGGCAACAAATCGATGCCACTGCCACCCGATTTGGAGGTCGACTGATCAAAGCCCGGCATGATCAGGCTTTCCGGTTGTTCCGGTACAGCCAGACCATTCAGCATCATTTGTAGAAGATCGCTATATTCTTTGGCACAGCCCACCAGCACCGCGCCCAGCAGCTTGGTCTTATCTGCTGACACCACGATTTTTTTATAAACCTGCGCGGCTTCATCAGCATAGAAATAGCTCAAAGCACCTGGGGACATGGCATGTGCATCACCAATAGAAGCAACATCCACGCCCATCAGTTTGAGCTTGGTACTCATGTCCGCACCAGCGAATGCATGACTTTCTTGGCCTAGGACATGTTTTGCCGCGATCCGCGCCATGTCATAGCCTGGTGCAACCAGACCATAAATTTTATTGTCCCAAAGTGCACATTCACCAATGGCATAAATGTCCGGATGTGAGGTCTGGCAATAATCATTAATGATGATGCCGCCACGCTCACCAATCAGTAAACCACTTTGGCGCGCCAGTTCATCACGCGGACGAATGCCGGCCGAGAACAGGATGATATCGGTTTCAAGCACCGAACCATCTCCGAACTTCATTACATGCTGAGCGCTGTCACCATCTTCAATACTCGACGTGGCCTTTTGAGTATGCACCTTGACACCCAGGTCTTCAATTTTAGAGCGCAGTACCCGGCCGCCCAGATCATCAATCTGCACCGCCATCAAGCGCGGAGCAAATTCTACAACATGGGTTTCCAGATTCAGATCTCGCAGGGCTTTCGCTGCTTCCAGTCCTAGCAAGCCGCCGCCAATCACCACGCCAGTTTTTGCATTCAGACTGGCTGCGCGAATGGCATCCAGATCTTCAATGGTACGATAAACAAAGCAATTCTGACGGTCATTACCCGGGATTGGCGGTACAAAGGCATAAGAGCCGGTAGCAAGAATCAACTTGTCAAAACTCAGCACATCACCCTGGTTGGTGGTGACGGTTTTATTGAGCTGATCAATTTCAACTGCTTTGGTATTAAGACGCAAATCAATGCCATAGGCATCGGCAAAATCACTACGACACAGACTCAGATCCTTGACCGACTTGCCGCTGAAATATTCAGTCAAATGTACCCGGTCATAAGCTAAATGTGGCTCTTCTGCCAAAATGGTCAGCTCAATGTCATCACCGGCCTGTTCCAGTACAGATTCGATGAATTTATGCCCCACCATGCCATGCCCAATCATGAGAATTTTCATATCTGCACTCCAACTATTGTTTTTTTAAAGATGATAAAAAGCCGCATATCACGTCTAGGCATTGATATGTCTGCTGATTGAATATGTTGTAAATACCGCAACCCAGCGCTTTGTAATGCTGGAGGAAGGGTTGAAACGCTTGTGCGTTTTGTATTGCTGAACAACTGACCATGTCATTTATCCTGTGCTGAACGAAATACCAATCACACTCCTTGAAAGTGCAATTACGATCAGAACGGACATCGTTGGCCGTTGTTAGTATTGAAAGTCATCTTTGACGATTTAATAAATGCAGAAATCGTGCCAACTTTTCCAATAAGAAAACGCCTTATTTCAGGCAGATGATCTACCTAAACGCTTCATTTTGATCAGCCATCAGCTGAAATCCCTAAAGCTATGCACTAAATTGAACAGAAAAATAGAATTTTATGCACCAATTTAATGGCATGTTTTTTGCTTTACTCCTGTTTGAATATTCCTTAGGCCTTACTTGAAAATATTCCATGTCCAAATTACGAATTGCTCTTATTGATGATGATCTGGAGCGCGCCCAATTCATCCAGGAATCCTTACTTTCACATGATTTTCAGGTGGTGGCCTGTTTAATCCTGAATGACCTGAATATGGTACATGTTAAGGGTATTCATGCAGATGTGATCCTGCTGAATATGGATCATCCGCATCGGGATATTATTGAAAGCTGTGTCAGCCAATATGAACTTCCGACCGTGCTGTTTACCCAGAACTCCAATAAAGACACCATCAAAAGTGCGATTGATGCCGGAATCACGGCTTATATTGTCGATGGTATTGATCCCACCAAACTAGAAAGCATTCTGGAAATTTCAATTGAACAGTTTCGCAAGCATAAAAAGCTGCTGAATGATTTAAAAGAAACCCAGGACAAACTGATTGACCGTAAAGATATCGATAAAGCCAAAGCGTTGCTCATCCAGCTGCATGCATTAACGGAAGAGCAAGCTTTTGCTTTATTGCGTAAAAATGCCATGAGTCACCGGATTACCATTGGTGAAATGGCCAGACGCTTACTGGATGCACAGAAGCTGTTATTGGGCCAATAAGGAAAAGCATATGTCCACATTAGAAAAAACTGAACTCAATATTGGCTATATTCCTTTACTTGATTGTGTTGCCATTCTCTGGGCCGAAAAACAGGGGTATTTTGCTGAGCAAGGATTAACCATCAATTTAATCCATGAAGCCTCCTGGTCTAGTTTGCGTGACCGTCTGGCCTATGGCTTTCTGGATGCTGCACATTGCTTGTCTGCCATGCTGCCCGCTGCTGCCCTGGGTACAGACCAGTTACAGGTGGCTTTGCAAACCCCTCTAGTACTGAGCGTGAATCAGGCTTTTATTAGCCTGCGCCAGGATTTGTGCTATGAACTCGGCATCCAGCCTGGGGATGATGAACAGAATACCTCAAAGAAACTGGTACAGGCTTTACAACAGAATCATTCCATCAATCTGGCCTATGTTTATAAATATTCGATTCACCATTACTGTTTAAAAGAATGGCTGGCGCTGACTGATCCACAACTGGCCAAGAATATCCAGCTGATGACCTCTCCACCGCCTTCCATGGTAAAAGGAATCGCGGAACAGGTATTCGATGGCTTTTGCGTGGGAGAACCCTGGAATATTCAGGCCAAACTTGAAGGCTATAGTTTTATCGTCGCGGCAAGCCAGAATGTCATTCCAAAAGTTGCCGATAAAGTCTTGGCCATGACCCAGGAATGGGCAGAACAGCATCCATTTACTGTAGAGGCAGTGGTCAAGGCAGTACAAAAAGCGCAGGATGATTTAAAGCAGCGCAGTGATTTATCAGAAGTATGGGACATGCTGGTAGACTATCAGATTATTCAGTTTGAATGTTCCGCCCAGCGGCATGTCTATGACTTTTACAAGATCAAGAATATCATCCGGAATTTTGTTGGGGAAAGTGCCGAACCGAAAGTCGATGATTTTATCTGGCTCCTGCAGCAGATGCAGAAATGGGAAGATATTGAAATGACCGCAGCCGAGAAAAAACAGCTTGCGCAGCAGTGCATCTATAGCTTGCAAAACCAGCATGCAGACATTATTGGCTAAATGATGCTACTGAAAAAAGAGGCCTGATTTTTCGGGTCTTTTTTATTGAGTCTATTTTCCAGAAAATGATTAAAAATCTCTGCATTCTGATCTAACTTCTTAAATATGATTAAGAGTTGTCTGCTAATTTTTTCTAAAAAATAAATCCTTTTAAGAGTCATTTCATGATTTGGTATGAAATGGCATCCATTTTGCTTATTCAGTATTACGTTTTATAAAATTTGTAATATTGAGGGGCAACACTATGAGTTACGTTGCACGTGAACTCAGTCAAAGAAATAAATTACTGTTTGGCTTGGGGTCTTTTTTAATACCAATTTTAATTTGGTGTGCAGTCAGCTACTTGCCATTTATTTGGCATCCACAAGTCCAGATTACTGATTCCGGTAGTGTTGCCTATTTACAGGTCGAGAGTCGTATTGATAAAGACCAGTTTTTTTCTGCTGCGCAATCTGCAGTAGATCAAGGTCTGGCTCCCCCGCAGGGTATTCTGGTCAACCCGATTTATCTGCCTGCACCGCATCAAGTGGCAATTGCACTGATCACAGCTTTTACCACGGAGCCGGCTCAGGCCAATGCGCCCTGGTTTCATGAAAGCCTGTGGCACAGTATCAAACTGGTATTTACTGCGTTCTTTATTTCTTCCTTGGTTGGTATTCCACTCGGTATTTTATGCGGGTTTTCCAATAAAATTTCCCAGCTGACCGAGCCCTTTGTCGAATTTTTTCGTTATTTGCCTGCTCCGGCCTTTGGTGCACTGGCAGTCGCAATTCTCGGAATCAATGATGCACCCAAAATTGCCATTATTGTGATTGGAACCCTGTTCCAGCAAATCCTGATTATTGCCAATACCACACGTCTGGTGGATCGCAGCCTGATTGAAGCCGGTTTTACTCTGGGCACAAATAAACTCAAAAGTCTGTTACATGTGGTGATTCCTGCCGCCCTGCCTGAAATTTACCGCAATCTGCGTGTGTTGCTGGGCTGGGCATGGACTTACCTGATCGTAGCAGAACTAATCGGCAGTACCTCAGGAATCACATGGTTTATTACCCAGCAAGCCCGCTATCAGAACTTTGATAATGTCTTTGCCGCCATCCTGATTATCGGGGTGATTGGTCTGCTGTGTGATGTGATCTTAATGAAACTGGGACAACGCTTATTTAAATGGAAACCGGGAGCTAACTGATGCAAAACACTGAATTTAATACCCGCGAATACTTTGACAAGATTTATAGCCGTCCGGTGATTCTGGAAGCCAAACAGCTGACCCAATCATTCAGTCATGGCAAAACCGAGCGTACGGTTTTAAATGCCCTTGATTTGAAAATTCATAAGCGGGAGTTCATCTGTGTGATTGGGCCTTCCGGTTGCGGCAAGTCAACCTTTAGCCGTGTAGTCGCCGGTCTGGATCCTTATAGCAGTGGTGAGATTCTGGTGGATGGCCAGCCGATTACCGGCCCAAGTCCAGAGCGTGGCATGGTGTTCCAGGGCTATACCCTGTTTCCATGGAAAACCGTCAAGGAAAATGTCATGTTTGGCCCGTGCATGAAAGGCCAAAGTAGTGCAGCGGCCGAAGCGCAGGCACGTGAATGGATCAATATCATTGGTCTGGAAAAGTATGAAAACCAGTATCCGCATGAGCTGTCTGGCGGGATGAAACAGCGTGTCGCGATTGCCCGGGCTTTGGTCAATGAACCGAAGATCCTGTTGATGGATGAACCCTTTGGAGCACTCGATCCGCATACCCGGCAAAAAATGCAGCGTCATCTGATGGATCTTTGGCAAAATATCGACATCACCATCATTTTTGTCACCCACGATATGGATGAAGCCATTCTTTTGGCCGACCGGATTGTGGCACTGAAAGCCAATCCGGGTGAAATCAAGGAAATCATCGAGGTCGATTTACCTCGTCCACGCCATCCAGACGTCATGCTTAGCCCTGAATTTAAGCAGTTAAGACAGCGTGTCGATTATCTGGTGCATGCTGAAGAAGATGAATTGGATCCGGCACTGGCAGAACTACCGGTCATTCCGCGTATGACCAAGGTTAGCAGCAATAAATAATCTTATCCAAAATACCTTTGGGACGACCCGAAGGTTTGAATCGCTGTGTTGGACGACCAACATTAGAGGTGATTGCCATGCAAGCGCAATATGTACTACCCCTTGTTGATATTTCTAAACTGCAAAGTCCGGATTTAGCCGATCGTATTGAAGTAGCAAATGCTCTGGATCAGGCTTGTAAAGAAGTCGGATTTCTCTATCTACAAGGTAGCCAGTTTAATTTTGATTACGCCAAAGCCCTGATTGAAATGGCCCAGTCCTATTTTTCTCAGGATCTGGACACCAAAATGCAGCACTATATTGGTAAATCAAAAAACCATAGTGGCTATGTGCCGATTGGCGAAGAACAGTTTGCCGGTAACAGTTATGACTTAAAAGAAGCCTATGATGTCAATTATGATTATCAGGGGGTAAGAAAAGACTGTCCTTTACTTGGGCCCACCTTATGGCCAGACCATCCGGATTTCAAGTCTATTGTCAGCCAATACTATAGTCATCTGCGTGAGATCAGCCGGCAGATTTTTTCTGCCTTTGCACTGGCGTTGGGCGTTCGTGAGGACTTTTTTGAAAGCAAAATTACTGATGCACCAAGTCAGCTACGCTTGATTCATTATCCCTATAATCCGGAAGTGCAAGATGCCGAAGGCATTGGCGCACATACCGATTACGAATGCTTTACCTTGCTGTTACCAACCGCGCCCGGCTTACAGGTTTTAAATAAAACCGGCGAATGGATCGACATTCCTCTGATTGAAAATACCCTGGTGATGAATATCGGTGACATGATGGAAATTCTGTCGAATGGTAAATATCTCGCCACCAAGCACCGCGTGAAAAAGGTCTCGGAAGAACGTTATTCATTCCCGCTGTTTTGCGCCTGCAATTATGACACCGTTATTGAACCGGTTATTCACACTGAAAATTCCAAATATTCTGCCCTGATCGGGGGTGAGCATCTGTTTAATCAGACCGCCCAGACCTTTCAATATTTAAAACAGCGCGTCGCTAGCGGTAAGCTGGTCTTAAAAAATGCTGTACCACTTTCCTCTTTTGGACTTGAAGAACAGGCGGAGACAGCATCATGAATCTGTTTGAAGTGATTAAGACTTTAAAGCCCACTATCCCTCAGCCAGAGATTATTCCAGGCTTTTTATACGGTGCTTTCCGGCGTAAAAGTATCAGTTTTTATAATGGCCTGACCGATGAAAATACCATTGTGTACTGGTTCCAGTCGCGCAGTTTTACCATTGATCTTCGTCTAAAAAGCCAGACAGGAACTGCTGTTCAGGAACGCCAAGGCTGGATTGGCAATACACTTTGGGATAACGACAACCATCTATTGTCCTGGGACGTGAAAGACTACGCCAATTACCAGAATCATGTGCAGTGGCCGGAACCAGCCAGGTTACATGCGATTGGCAACTGCATTCTGGAATTTTCTCCAAGCAATGTCTATGTCGAAGACTGGCGCCAGCAGGTACAACACGGTTTATTTTTAGGGCTGCGACTGCAATCTGCGATTGATGTTCAATCTGGTCAGACACTGGAAATGGATGGTGGTCTGATTATTTGTGCTGATCATATTGCTTATGCCCTAACGCGTTTGCCGAAAGTGCAAAGTGCAGTAGCTCAAATGGATTTGAAAGCTGTCGATCTGACCGTGTTTGCCTTGGTGGAAAGTTTTGAGGTTTCTATCGGGGCTGATGGTCAAGCTAAAACTTACAGCACGCGCAGCAGTGAGACAGGCAAAACCTTTAATCTGGAAAATTTTGAAGTTCTCAATGAAAACAGTCTGGTTCAGCACGTGGTTCTCGATGACCATGAAATCGACCTGATTTTTGAGCTGGATATATACCAGCCGGATTACCAATTTCAATATGCGACCCCCACGACTATACAAGCTGAAAGCTGGCTGAAGTCAGAACAGGATCACCTGATGCAGCATGCAGAACGGGTGTTATAGGGAGAAATATGTCTTTTTTATATCTTTCGATTGCCATTATTGCAGAAGTCATTGCCACTTCTGCATTGAAAGCTTCCAATGGTTTTAGCGTGCTCTGGCCTTCACTTGCCACAATTGCCGGTTATGCCGTTGCCCTGTTTTTCCTGTCACTGACCATGAAAACCATTCCGATGGGCATTGCCTATGCAATCTGGTCTGGTGCCGGCATTATCCTGATTTCAACGGTTGGCCTCTTGGTGTTTAAACAGCAACTGGATCTTCCCGCACTGATCGGTCTGGCATTTATGATTATTGGCATTATTTTTATCAATGTCTTTTCCAAAAGTACGCAGCTTTAATTTTTTAATATTCATCTGATAGTAAAAAATCCCCAGACCGGGGATTTTTTATGCAAGAGATCAGGCTTTATTGCAGCTCTTGTACCAGCGTTGGAACAATCACGCCATCCACGTTCATTTCAGTCGTATAAATGCCGTTAGCCACATTGAACTTGTTCACATGATAGCTAGAACCATAGATCGAGTCGAAACCATTACCTTTGGTAAAGACTTTCTTGTTGGCGGCCAGATCCAGTAAATGGGTGCCATCAATGAACTGCATATAGGTTTTCGCATCGACACCAACCCGTTTGGACATAATCTGTGCAGCATCTTCACGAGTCGCCGGATCATTGATGTATTTGACGGTTTTATCCCAAACCTGAATCACCTTTTTCCATTGCTCTTTATTGGCTTCCAGATGGGCTGGATTCACGGTCAAGGTATCGTAGATTAATCCCGGCTTGTCTTTAGAGGTGAAAATAATCTTGGAACCGGCCACTGCAGATAGAGCCTGATTTGCCACTGGCTGCCATACTGCAATCGCATCAATATCGGGAGTGGCAAAAACCTGTGGCAATTCATTGGTCATGGTATTAACCAGTTTAACTTCATTCAGTTTAACCTTGGCATCATCCAGTGCAGTG
Source organism: Acinetobacter lwoffii (assembly GCF_024129355.1). Classification (GTDB taxonomy): domain Bacteria; phylum Pseudomonadota; class Gammaproteobacteria; order Pseudomonadales; family Moraxellaceae; genus Acinetobacter; species Acinetobacter lwoffii_I. The sequence goes on from NZ_JAMXXP010000011.1 coordinate 43,098, forward strand.
GACAGCAATAAGTGATCGACCAGGCCTTTTTCAGTCGCAACTGTTTTACCGCGCAGATCCTGAATCGAATTAATGCCATTCTTGGCAATAATTACGTCATTTCCAGCTGAATAATCAGTCGCCATGATCATCACACCCTTGGTCCCGCCAGAGCCAGTGACCAGATTATCACCATTAGTGACCATGACGGCATCTAGCTGGTTGGCGGCAAAAGCAGAGAGTGAAGCCGAATAGTCAAACCATTCGAAATTGGCATTTACCCCTGCTTCTTTTAGCCAGCCTTTTTCAATCGCCACTTGCCAGGCCACAAATCCCGGCCAGTCACTATAACCAATCCGGATGGGCTGAGTATTCACACTCCCTGCTGCCTTGGCATTTGGTTCAGGTACTTTAGCGGTATTGTCACAGCCACTAAAAAGGATTGCAGACAGTACGGAAACGGACATCAGTGCTTTTTTGATCATTTTGCGACTTCCCCTATGCATTCACATTTAAATTTGGTATTTGAAAGTTGTTTAGATTTCATAAATTCACGCCAGCCACCGAAATGACTGATATCTGTTGCATCTTCAAGTACATAGCCTTCACAGATAAAGCCTTTGACCCAAGTGCCATCAATCAGCTGGACATTGCCGATCCCCAAAGGTGCCGGAACTTCTGCAACAATGTCTCCGAACAGTGCACGCGGAATGTCCCAGACCTCTACTTCAATTGAAAAACCTTTCGCGTTGTATTGCAGGCCAGGTTTTGGCGGTGTGGTATTTTTTAAAGCATAGAGTTTGTAATGCGAAGCAGTCCGGGTCTGCTTGATCAGGGTGCCACTGCGTGTGGTCAGCTGAAAATTCAGTGGCATACCGGTCAGATGTGCTCCGACGACAGCCAGTTTGACGCTGTGCCCCGATGAGATTTCAGTTGTTTTTTCATAAGTAAGTTCAGAGGTACCTAGCTTTAACTGGCTTGCTTGCTGCCATTTTTGCCCGAATTTGGCCAGTGCTTCATCCATCCAGGCTGACGCAAGAAAGGTCACGCCCGTTGGCAAACCATCAGCACGAATGCTATTTGGTAGCGCCAAAGCCGACAGATCGGCAAAATTGACAAAATTGGTATAAGCGCCCATATGGCTGTTTTTGACCAGAGGATCCGCTTCTACTTCTGCAATGCGATAAATGGTGGGTGCAGTAGGCACCATCAAGGCATCATAATCTGCCAGTGTATTTTGAATAACACGGCTCAGGCGGGCGCGTTCATATTCATCCTGCATGGCATCGACCGCACTGAACCGGTCTGCCTGCGCTATAATCTGGCCAATTACCGGATGGGTCTGCTCACGTTGCACCATTCTTTCCACGGCACTGGTACGTTCAGCCACCCAAGAGCGGTTGTAAAGTGCAGTCGCCAGCTGTTGAAATGGAACAAAATCAATCGGCTCAACCGTATAACCCAAGCTTTGTACACGTGCGATCGCCAGCTGGAATGCTTTTTCAGTTTCAGCATCGCCATAAAATTCCAGTGTATCCGGAATGGCAATTTTCCCTTTTGAAAATTGGCTCGGTTCATTCTGAGGATGCATTCTGGAATAATCATCGCTGGCATCATAGCCTTGCATAACTTGCGCTACCTGCCAGGCGTCATCCACAGTCAAAGCAAAAACCGAAATCACATCGATGGTGCGGCAAGCCGGAATCAGGCCTGAAGTCGAGAACCAGCCTTTGGTTGGTTTGAGTCCGACAATGTTATTGTGCCCTGCCGGTACACGTCCTGAACCTGCAGTATCTGTACCCAGACTGAATGGCACTTGTCCATTTGCCACAGCAACACTTGAACCGGAACTCGAACCACCACTGATATATTCAGGATTAAAGCTGTTCTTCACCGCGCCGTATGGAGAGCGCACACCGACTAAGCCTGTGGCAAACTGGTCCAGATTGGTTTTACCCACGACAATCGCGCCGGCAGCTTTTAATTTGGCGACTGCTGTTGCATCGGAAGTCGCCAGATAAGCTGCCTCTTTACATGCTGCTGTGGTATAGAACCCTGCAACATCAATATTGTCCTTGACCGCAAATGGCACCCCATAAAGTGGCAAGCTAGCACTATCTGCACCAGTCAATGCATCAATTTGTGCCTGTAATTGGGCTGCCGTCGCAATTGAAATCCAGGCATAATCGTCATTATTCAACCCGGCAACATACTCAATCAGGTCACTGAGCTGGATATTGTTATTCTGGTAGGCGTGTTGCCAGTCCTGTACAGTCCATAAGTTGTGCACAGCTGTTCTCCTTAAGTGTGTTCGGTATTTTGTGGAATAGGCGGCATGACGGCATCCATCAGTTCGAGATGCCCTTTAATCACGCCTTTCAGTGCAATAAATTGTTCGCTAATTTCTTTCAGGTCACTGCTCGCGCCCTGCATCAGCATGACTTGCAGAATTTTTTCATCATCCAGCTGGATATGCAGTGAATTGATCACTTGTGCCAGATACTGCTGTTGCAGATCGACCAGTTGACTGCGCAGCGGTTTCAGACTGACGTCATAGAGCAAGGTAAGTGTGCCAACCATGACTTCATCGCGAATCACCAGATCATCAATCAGGTGACGGTTAATCATGTCGACAATAGCCTGCGAACGGCTTTCATAGTGCTGCTCGACAATTTTTTGATCCATCGCATGTAGCGTTGTTTCTGGCACGGTAATACTGATCCGTGCCAATTTTTGTTTAGGCACGATGTTGATCCTTGGGTTGGTATTGGGAAGACTGTTTAATGTGAAAGCCTGCGCGTACGCTGAGCAGCTCAACCAAAAAGTGAAGCCATGGATGCATTTTTTTATTTGATGTCGGATTGTTCATGTGCATCTCCTGTGGATATTACAAAACCAAAATTTCGTATTACTTAGGAAAATGCAGAAAGCGTGCCAGTTTTGTTTATTTGGACGTGATAAATGAAATGATATAAAAAGGCGAAAAAAAGCCCCATAACAGTGAGATGGGGCTTGTTCTAAAGCAAAAGTAAGTTTTGTATTTCACCGGTTTATTCCATTTTGATTGCTCATGTCCTTGCTATTCTTTTTATACATGAATGGTTAACCGATGTTTGTGATTATGAGTGATCAAGTTTATTACTCTCCTCTATTTATGTTGTATATAAATAAAAGCATAAAGCATGCCACAATATAAAATAGAATAGATTTAAGCAGAATACGTGGAAAATTAATTACATATGTAAAATAAGGCAAAACAACAATGATTTATTTTTTAAGGATGCCTAAAAAATAGGCCATTTTGCACCATTGGGGTTCGATTGTGCATCAAAGTGTGGCTAGATTTGCTTTTTGAACTTGCCCAATAAGTTTACCACTTTTGATGTATATCAATTTAGTTTGAGGCTTATAGTTTCTAGCTACATAGTATTGAGAATTTAACTGTTCGGCGGAAAATATATTTAAATTGAGAAAAACCCTCCATACAGGTTCTTTTCCAAACAATATTTATCTACAATTAATCTAATAATTAAACAATTGTTCTTTAAAACTATATTAAGGGGAAAAGTGATGAGCCGTGGCTCTGAGTGGGGACGTTGGGATCTACACGTACATACAAAAGGTACAGCAAAAAGCGATAAATTTGGCAATATTTCTTTTGAAGATTACTGCATTCAACTTTTCAACAAAGCTGTAGAATGTAATATCAAAGCTATTGGCATCACTGATTATTTTAGTATTGAAAATTATAAAAAAGTAAAAGACTTTCAAGATCAAATTCATACTAGAACAGATTTCGACAAAATAAAAAAAGAAAGGATTTGTGAAATTCTTTTGATCCCGAATATAGAGTTAAGAATTATACCTAGCACGGATAAAGGCAGTGCTATAAATATGCATTTTCTACTAAATCCAGAAATTATTGAAGATTTTGAAAACCAGTACTGTGATGCATTGACATTTACAGTTACTGAAGAAGAACAATACAAGCTAACACCTTATGACCTTAAACGATTAGGAAGGAAAGGAGTCATAGAATATATCAGTGATGAATCTGCATATAGGAATGGTATTTCCTCTTTTGTTCTTAATTCTAGTGATATTATTAAAGCATTTAAAAAATATCCAAATTTCAGAAAAAATTGTTTGGTTGCGGTAGCTAATTCAAATAAAGATGGCGCCTCTGCATTTCAAGGTCACGAAAAGTTCTTGAATAGCCAACAAGATGGAGCCACTTTAAAGGTACTAAGAGAATCTCTATATAAAGTTTCAGACATCATTTTTTCTTCAACTCTGACTGATAAACCCTTTTTTCTAGGGAAAAATACTGCAGATCAATCTATCTTTCTTGATAATTATGGTACTTATAAGCCATGTATACATGGAAGTGATGCTCACGATCTAGATACTTTATTTGAACCAACAGATCAAAAATATTGCTGGATTAAAGCTGAACCAACTTTTGAAGGTTTAAAGCAAATTATTCACGAACCTGAAAGTCGTGTTCATATCGGACAACATTGCCCTGAAATAAAAAACTCATATGAAGTAATAGATTATATCGAGTTAAATAATACTAATGTTGCAAACGAAAAAATTTACTTTAATGGTAATTTAACTTCTATCATCGGTGGGCGATCATCAGGTAAGTCCACCCTATTACAATGTCTAGCAAATAAATTAAAACCTACCGCACTAAACTCCCTTGAACAATCTCAGCATATTGATGAGCTTTGTTCAAATTTTAGAATTATTTGGCAAGATGGTAAGGAGGATTATAGTAGACCCATTGAATATTTTTACCAAGGACATATGTATTCAAAGTCAAAAGATCAAGGTATTGAAGATATAGTTAAAGACTTGATACAGCAAAAAGACAATAAGCTTTTCTCTAAATTTAAAGAACAAAGTGATTTTTTACGACATGAAATTTCAGGAAAAGTATCTACTTATTTTTCAATTTTAAGCTCTTTAACTGACTATCAATCACAATTGACACAGAAAGGTAATAAGGATGATATTCAAAATCAAGTTAATGAATTATCCATACAAATCCAAAATAATGATATTGGAAATATAACTCAAGAAGAAATGGCAAGTTTTAATACTTCGAATGAAACTTTGACAATTCTTAATAAAAATCTTGAAGGTCTTATTACTTTTAAAGAACTACTTGAAGATAAGCACAGTTCTGATTTCTATCAACTGTTAAACCCATTTGAACTTAGTTTAAATTATGTGCTAGTAAAATCACACTTTGAATCTTTTGCAAGTGAAATAGAAAAATTTACAGCTACTCAATTTGAGCAATTCAAAAAGCTATCCCAGAAAACTATTTCTGATCAGATCCTAAAAGTTGAACAAGAAATTTTAAGTATCAAAAGTACTAACATATTTCAAAAAGTCGAAGTCTATCTAAGGTCTTCTGACGCTATAAAACCATTATTAGAAAGGCTAAATATTGAAAAAGCTAAGATTCAAGAAATTGATGATATTTTAGAAAAAATTGCTGAATTAAAAAAATCTTTGGAAAGTCTGACAACTGAGTTTCAACGTACAATTTGGTTATCAATGTCCAATGTAGCTTCCGAATTAATACAGGCTATATCATCAATTACAATCAGCCAAGATCTACAAATAATTGCAACGAATATATTTGATAAATTCAAGTTCAATGAATTTATCAAAAAAACAATTAACCAACAGCCTGAAAAAGCCAAGCTATTTGCTGAAATGCAAGTTACTTCTCAAATAGAACTATTAGATAAATACCATGAAATAGTAGAATCCTTAGAAGAAGGAGAAGTTCGTTTTAGAGGTGGTACTACTTTAGAAACATTTACTAAAGAATTCTTTGATAATTCATGGTTTAAAATAAAATTTGACGTGATCTATGATGATGACAACTACAATGAAATGTCACAAGGCAAAAAAGCTTTTGTAGTGTTAAAAATGACTTTAGATTGTAGTGAAAGTAAGTGCCCTATTATCATCGACCAACCTGAAGATGACTTAGATAATCGTGCAATATACTCTGAATTGGTAGCTTTTCTAAAACAAAAGAAAAAGGAAAGACAAATTATTCTTGTGACTCACAACGCTAATGTCGTGGTAAATGCAGATAGTGAGCTAATTATTGTTGCCAACCAACATGGGACTCATAGTCCAAATATGAATAAGCATAAGTTTCAATATAAATTTGGAAGTATTGAGTCACTTGATTTTGATCCAACATGCACGTCTACCTTGAATCAGAAAACAATTAAGTCACATATATGTGAAATTCTTGAAGGTGGAGATAGAGCCTTTAAATTACGAGAACAAAAATATAATCTAGCTTCATAAATAAAAAAGACCGCCTAAGCGGTCTTTTTTATTATTAATTCATCAAGCCACTGGTGCCAACGTAAACAACACCTGCCCCGTTTTTACCGTCTGCCCTTTTTCAATGGTAATTGCATCCACACGCATACGCTCAGGTGCAATAATTGGTATCTCAATCTTCATCGCTTCAATCACAGCTAAGGTCGCACCTTCTTCCACAATATCGCCTGACTGACATTCAATTTTCCAAATCGAACCCGGCATATGTGATTCCACCGCACAACCACCTTCAGGCACTTCTACACCTTCACCATCATCCACAGCATCTAAACTTTCAGACACATATTCCGCAAGACCTGCTTCATGCCAGCGACGGCGCTCTGCATCAAAGTTGGCTTGTTGAACCGCTTTAAAAGCAGAAATGGACTCTTGATTTTCATTTAAGAAATCATTGTACTCTTTAAGGTTGAGTACACCGTCTTCAATGCGTAGTTTTAAACGACCTGCTTTAAAGTCCTCACGCATGTGCATCAACTCGGACTCAGACACTTCATAAAACTTAATTTGGTCAAAGAAGCGCAGTAACCACGGCATACCTTGTTCAAAGTCTGGGTTTTTACGGTAGCGTGACCACATTTGCGAAGTACGACCGACAAACTGATAACCACCCGGACCTTCCATCCCATACACACACATATACGCACCGCCAATACCGACGGCATTTTCAGGTGTCCAAGTACGTGCAGGGTTATATTTAGTTGTCACCAAACGCTGACGCGGATCAAGTGGCGTTGCCACAGGCGCACCCAAATATACATCGCCCAAGCCCATCACCAAATAACTGGCGTTATAGACCACATCTTTAACCGCTTGTTTATCTTTTAAGCCATTAATACGACGGATAAATTCGATATTGTCCGGACACCACGGTGCATCAGGGCGCACAGTTTGCATATAACGTTCAGTGGCAAGTTGAGTTTGTGAATCTTCCCACGCAAGCGGTAAATACACAGTACGTGATGGCACTTGCAATTCCGTCACATCAGGCAATTGCTCTTCAGCCACTTGAAGCATACGCAATAAATCAATTTGATCGAGCTGGGTCGAATCAAAATGGATTTGCAGTGAACGAATACCCGGTGTGAGGTCAATAATGCCTGGAATATTTTGCTCTTTGACCCATTGCATCAGTGCATGAATACGGAAACGCAAGTTTAAATCTAAAACCAGTTCGCCATATTCCACCAACATATAATTATTACCGGCAGGACGATACACCACATCAGGCGTACCATTTTGACCTTTTAAAGTATCTAAAATGGCAGATTTTAAGGTGCTGATTTCAGGATAGAACGACTCATCAAATGCCACAGCTTGCGTATCTTCAGCAGTTAATTGCGCATGATATTTTTCATTCAGCAATTTCGCTTGATGATAGCTGACAGGCACAAATTTGACTTTATCACCTGCTTTAAGCTGACCCAATTTCCAAAGCTCAGAATTGATCACCACCGCGGGACACACGAAACCGCCTAGGCTTGGACCATCTGGCCCCAAGATAATTGGCATATCACCTGTAAAATCAATTGCCCCAATGGCATAGGCATTGTCATGAATATTCGATGGATGCAGACCTGCTTCGCCACCGTCTTGACGTGCCCATTCAGGTTTTGGACCAATCAAACGGATACCGGTACGGCTTGAGTTAAAGTGAATTTCAAACTCGTTGGCAAAGAAAGTATCAATATCGTTTTTGGTAAAGAAATCAGGTGCGCCATGTGGACCATACATCACCGCAATTTCCCATGTATTTGAGAATATCGGGATTTGATCTTCGCTTAATGCGTTCACTTCATTGGATGTAAATGCTGTGATTGGAAGCATATCGCCAATCAATAAATTACGCCCCGCATGACCGCCAAACTGACCCAAGGTAAAAGTCGCTTGTGAGCCTAAATATTCAGGCACATTCAGACCACCTTTAATCCCGATATAAGTACGGCAACCTGTGGCGATCTTGCCACATTTCAGCATCTGACCTTTACGCACATTCACAGTTTGCCACATTGGGACAGCAACACCATCCAACGTCGATGGCATATCGCCACCTGCCAAGACAATTTGGCTATCGCAATGGAATTTTAAACTTGGTCCTTGGAGTGTACATTCTAAACCTGCGGTATTGGGTGCATTGCCGAGCAATTGGTTCGCCACATTTAAAGACAGTGGATCAATCGCACCGGATGGTGGCACACCGACATCCCAATAGCCCAAACGACCTGTGACATCTTGCACAGCGGTTTGAATACCCGCTTGTAACACTTCAATTTTTTGGGTTTTCCACTCGAATGTATTCAAAAAGCGTGTAGTTTGCGTGCCTGCTTTAAATACATCGCAGTCGATAATGTTTTGTAGATATTCAAGATTGGTTTCAATGCCGGCAACTTGGGTTTTAGCCAATGTTTCGGTCATGGCTTGAATTGCTGATTCACGATCATCTGCTGTGACAATGATTTTGGCAATCATCGGGTCATAGAATGATGAGACATTTGAACCTGTTTCTACCCAAGTTTCATTACGCGCATTGGCATCGAACTCAACATGCGTCAAAAGTCCTGCACTTGGTTGGAAGTTTTTGATTGGATCTTCGGCATAAAGACGCACTTGAATTGAATGTCCTTGTGACTCAAATTTTGATGTTGGTGCAACCCAATCGCCACTGCCTAAAGTCACCATCCATTCCACAAGATCGACACCAAAGACTTGTTCAGTAACGCCATGTTCCACTTGTAGACGGGTATTCACTTCCAAAAAGTAGAATTCTTGTGTGTCAGTATCCATCACAAATTCAACCGTACCTGCCGAACGGTAATTCACCGATTGCATCAATTGAATCGCAACATTTTGGATGTAGGCACGTTGCGTATCGTTTAAGTGTGGTGCAGGCGTTTCCTCAATGACTTTTTGGTTACGACGTTGCACCGAACAATCACGCTCGCCCAGTGCTAGAACTAAACCGTTGCCATCACCAAAGATTTGCACTTCGATATGACGAGCATTTTGTACGAATTTTTCTAAGTAAAGGCCTGCATCTTTAAAGTTGGCTTGCGCTAAATAAGACACGGTTGCATAAGCTTCTTTCAGCTCCTCCGCATTCCACACCAAACGCATGCCAATACCACCACCACCTGCGGTACTTTTCAGCATCACAGGATAGCCAATACGCTCAGCCTCAAGCAGGGCTTCAGCTTCATCAGCCAATAATTGGCTACCTGGCAATAACGGTACATTGGCTTGAATCGCCAATTCACGTGCAGTGTGTTTCAGACCAAATGCTTTCATTTGCTCGGCATTTGGGCCCAAGAACACAATGCCTTGTGCTTCACAGAGATTACAGAATTCGGCATTTTCAGACAGGAATCCATAGCCCGGATGAATCGCTTGCGCACCGGTATGTTTGGCCACTTCTAAGATTTTATCGACATTCAGATAGCTTTGGCTTGCAGGTGCATCACCAATAAAGACCGCTTCATCAGCTAAAGTCACATGCAAGGAATCACGATCTGCTTCCGAATACACCGCAACCGATTGGATGCCTAATTTTTTAAGGGTACGGATGACACGACAAGCAATTGCACCACGGTTGGCGATGAGAACTTTATTAAACCCATATTTTAAAGTCATAGTCTTATACCTCGCCTTCACGGACAATCAGTTGAATTTTTGTTGGGTTATAGGCATTACATGGGTTATTTAGTTGTGGGCAGTTTGAGATCAACACAATCAAATCCATCTCAGCTTTAATTTCCACATATTTGCCCGGTGCAGAAATCCCATCATCAAATTTCAGGTGACCATCTGAAGTTACAGGTACATTCATAAAAAAATTAATATTTGGACCGATATGGCGCACATTCAGACCATGCTTTTTCGCAATCGGATGTTGTGACAATGCAATCATGAAATTGTTACGGCAACTGTGCATTGGATATTTATCATGCGCATAACGAACCGTGTTACTTTCACATGAACATGCACCGCCTAAAGTATCGTGGCGACCGCAGTTGTCATCATGAATACTCGCAATTTTATTGCCAAAGTTGGTATATAAAGTCATACCTTTTTCTAGATAAATTTGACCGTTCATCGCCAAAGTATCGGTTGCGCTATAACGCTCTTCAGGGTTATGTGCGGAAATAAACAAAGTATCCACCGCTTGATTACCTTCAAGATCAACAATACGGAAATACTGGCCTTTTTTGACTTCACACATCCATGCTTCACCGGCAGGACAAACTTCGCTAAGTACTGATTTTTCTATATTTACGAGTGCAGTCATGATCATTCCCCTTAAGCAGTTAAAGCGTAGTAGCGGTTATTATTTTGAAACGCTCGCTGATTTTGCGGGCATGAATCACGGCAGACATCGGTGTCGGCTAAAGGCAGTGCTTTAAACAGTGAGAGTTGAATATTGGCAGGCGCATATTCATGACTGTTATCTAGCGCATGTGGTGCGCTGGATAAAAACACCAAACAATCCATTTCAAAGCGTAGTTCAATCACTTGATTGGTATTGTCAGACTTCACATAAGATAAGTTGCCGTTGTCATCTGGCTGAACTTTAGAGAATAAATTTAAAGTATTGCTAAGATCCGTCGCAGATAAGCCAAATTTGGTCATCTCTAAAAGCAGACTGTCTTTGCCATTGCGGTACATGTCATTACGCGCATCTTGGAAAGTTTGGGTGCCAAATTGCGCTTCAATTTGTTGTACTGTACTTGGCGCACAAAACGTATCATTCCAACCATGATCATCTTTAACAATAGAAATCATCGCACGTCCTAAATCAGACGCTAAAATATGCCCTGTACTTAAAAATGCCGTGTGTTGTGCTTTTAAGCTGTCTGGCATGTTATAGGCTTCAAGCTTGTCTTCGCTATTTACACAAAACAGTGAAACATTGGCATTCGCGCCTAAAGATTTGAGTTGTAAAACTGCGCCACGCTGAATGCGTGCTGACCAGTGATGGCCACCCGGTAAACGTTCAGTCCAGAGGACTTGATCTTCGTGATAAGTTATTGTGCTCATATGCATCGATCCCAATCTTTACGGTTTACCTCCCGGGCTTTTATCCCTCCGTGTAGCGAGCGGTGTTTCCTTTCGCCGTGAACTCTCGGTCGCAGACCTACATGAATCTTCATGTATCGGAACCCTAGATCACTTTATGATTGAGTAGATAGATGCAAAGGACGTGCCAAACTGGTAATACTATTTTTTATATTCGTAATACTTTTTTTGAGTTGGAGCTGATCAATTCAGGTGCAAGGCTCTGAAAAAGGCATCAAGATGTACCAAAATAAAAAAATCCCGGCTTGAACCGGGAATTGTAAAATCTAGAGATGAGAACTCAATCAAACTATTTAAGCGGTAGAGCTATTTACTTAAAATCTCATGCAGCATATTACGTAACCATTGATGACTGGTTTTATGATGACAAGACATATGCCAGTACTGCTTCACAGAATAGGTCGGGAACGCAATTGGTGCATTAAAAATCTTGAGATTGCCACGCGATAGTAATACTTCGCTCAAATAATAAGGTACAGTCGCAATTGCATCGGTTTCTTGTACCACCAGCCCTACCCCCAGATAACTGGGCAGACGCATCAAAATGTCACGCTTGAGTTCCAGATTCAGCAATTCATTTTCAATATGGTAATGCCCCATCCCGGCATCAATATCGATATGGGTTTCACGTAAATACTCTTCGGTCGTGATGCAGTCACCCGTTAGTCGCGGATGGTCTTTCGCCGCGATCACCACATAATACTGTTCAAACAGTTTCTGCTGATAAAAGCCATTCTCCAGATTTGGCAAGAAGCCTAAAGCCAGATCAATCTCGCCATTGGCCATCTGATAACTGGTTTCAGAGGTAATCGGACGCACATTCAGACGGATATGGGATGCATGCTGCTTCAGATACTGTGAAATTTTTGGCAATAACACCAGATGCGATACATCGGTCATCGCCAGTGTAAAGCGCTGCTGTGAAGTGACCTGATCAAAATTGATCGTAAAATTATTGATTGCTTCAACTTTGCTCAGTGCTTCACTGACCAAGGGAAAGAGCTGTTTGGACAGGTCTGTCGGCAGCATTTCATTGCCAATACGTAAAAATAAAGGATCACCATAATGCTGGCGAATTTTATTCAGCAGATTGCTCACCGCAGGCTGGCTCATATCTAAATGATCGGCTGCCTGGGATACGTTTTTAAATTTATAGACATAATAAAAAATACTGAGCAATTTACAGTCAAGTTCAAACACAGAAATACATTTCCTTTAACTTTCTCATCATTCGGACAGGTCTTTCATCCGCATAAGTCTATTGAGGTTCAGATTAAAATATAACACTTCGCAACTATTTTCAGGATTAAACTCGCTGTAATTTTCCGTAAATAAATACTTTTGCCAGATGAATAAATCCATTAAAAAGTACCTTAGTGTAAAATTTCCAGCCCGGTTTGCTCAGGTCAGTTAAACATTTAAATCGTATGCGATATACTCAGCCGCACTGAATAAATGGTAAAAATACAGAGAAATCTTCTATGTTTCAGGGTAAAAAACTGGTCTGTTTTGATCTGGATGGTACGTTGATTGATTCTGTGGGCATCTGGAATCAGGTCGATGCAGCCCTGATTGATGAGCTCTCCAACAGAAAAGTCGATTTACATGAGATTCAGCAACAGCGCGATCTTCAGCTTACCGCCTTGAGACATATGTCAGATCCTTATCTGGAATATTGTGGATTTTTAAAAGAACAATACGGTTTTAAACCAGCTAAAGAAGAGGTAAAAAATCGCCGTTATACAATTTCCCGACATTTTCTGGATGATATCGTCGAGTTAAAACCTCAGGCAGATCTCCTGATTCAGGCTTTAAAACAGCAACAGATATCTCTGGCTTTGACCACCACCACCAGTTTATTCAATGTACAGCGCTATCAGGATAACAATCGAAATATTAATTCTAAAATCAGCTTTGAGGATAATTTTGCCTTGATTCTCACCCGTGAAAATGTCCAGAACATTAAACCTCATCCCGAGGTTTACCTGAATGTTTTGCAAGTGTTTAACCTTCGACCTGAGGAATGTCTAATTATTGAAGACTCTTTGGTCGGTGTAGAAGCAGCAAATCATGCAGGCATCGAGGTGGTGGCAATTTATGATCAGCACTCCGCTCATGAAATAGATTTGATCAAAGCCAAAGCGAATTATTTTGTCGAGGATTTTGCTGAATTATTGAGTTTCATTCAATAAAAACATCCACTAAAAAAGATGCCATGAAATATCCTTATTCATGACATCTTGAATACTATTTGTGGCTTAAAAATCTTACTGCCTATTTGGCTTTTTTATAGATTGAGCCAGAACCAACCAGATTTCCGGTTTTCTCATCGATTGCGAAATCGACCATACCTGCACCTGCGTTCAACTGAAGCATGCCATTTTCGTTCACTGCAGCGGGCATTGGATTCTTTTTCTCGGTTTTACCGGTTTCCTTATCTTTGATCGTATTGGTAATCAGATAATTTTCACCATTTTTTGAAATAACCAGAATATTTTCAAGTTTTGGATTTTCCACGGTGTTTTTCCAGTTGCCCTGATAATCTGGTGCGGGTGCTTCAGTGGTGTTACAAGCAGTTAAAAGTACTAATAATGGAATTGCTGAAAAATATTTAAGATGTTTCAAAACCGAGACCTTAAGTGTAACGACGCGGCCATTATAGAGAGAAGCACTTAGGGCTGAAGCAGGTTGTTGTAGGCAAAGCGTTTCAGCAGTACTGGATCTGTTTTGCTTTCGTCATTTTTTGAAATCTGTATCCATATTTTATTCATAAACAGAATCATTCTAATGATATTGAATCTGATAAAACTCAAAAAAAATTCCTCAATAGACCATCCAAATCTATTGAGGATTACCAAAACGGTGAATAAGTAACGCTTAAAAAATTATGACAATAGTTTCGCTTTAAAGTAGTTGAATACAGATTTGGCAGCATGGGTTTTTTCAACCACCTGCTCAGTCCAGTGATTCGGTAGAGAACATTTAGCGAGACCTACCCATACAGTAGAAAACTGTTTCATAAAGCTGGCTTCGTTATAATGAATGCCATATTCTGCACAGAGCGCTTTGATTTTTGGCGCAACCTGCGCATAGCGATTGGCGGGCATGTCTGGGAATAAATGATGCTCAATCTGATGGCTCAAATTGCCACTCAAGATATGTAGCCAGGTTGTTCCACTAAAATTGCTCGAACCACGAATCTGGCGTAAATACCACTCGGCACGGGTTTCATTGTCGGTATTGTCCATTTCAAAGGTTTCAGCATCTTCAGTGAAATGACCGTTAAAAATGACGGCAGAAGCCCATAGACTGCGAATCACATTGGCCACCGCATTTCCGGTAAATACCGGAATGGCATTTGGCCCGGCAATGATCGGGAAAAATACATAATCTTTTAACACCTGACGGCGCATTTTTTGGCGCAAAGGTGCTGCTTCTTCCCAGACTTCTTTCCAGGTCTTTGTTTTATAAGCAATCACATCTTCCAGATGCAGGCGTTGCAAGCCAACATACCATTCGAAAAATACCATTAACTGAATGCCCAGTGGAATATTAAACAGAAAGCGTGGTTCCCACTTTTGCGATTCACTGACCCGAATCAGACCATAACCGACATCATGATCCATTCCGACGATATTGGTATAGGTATGATGAATATAGTTGTGCGTATATTTCCAGTCATCGCCGGTTGAAATCGTATCCCAATCATACGTCACCCCATTCAGACTCGGATCATTCATCCAGTCAAACTGGCCATGCATGACATTGTGGCCGAGTTCCATATTTTCCACGATTTTGGAAAGACCGAGCAGACCTGTCCCTGCCAGCCATACTGGTGGCAACCAGCCGGCAAACATCAGCATGCCACGTGAGGCAATTTCACTATAGCGGACAAAGTTGCGGATTTTATAAATATATTCGGCGTCTTTTTCCCCCAGATCATCCATGACCTCGCGGCGGATCGCATCGACTTTGGCACCGAATTCCTCAATCTGTTCCGGACTGAGAAATTGGCTTTTGCTATGTCGTTTAAAATCAATTTGCATATTCATGGGAGCACCTTCTTATAGTTTAATTAATGGCTTATCAATAGTTTATAAATTAATTACCACAGGACTCACTGCCTGAGAAATGCACAGTTTGATCTGGGTATTATTACCATGATCAATTTCACCAGTCAGGACATTTCGTACCGAACCACTGACCTTTGTACAGGAACAGGTATTGCAGATACCCATCCGGCAACCATGTGCTGGTCGCAAGCCAGACTTTTCGGCACTTTCCAGTAAGTTGGACTGCGCCTGAAATTCCTGCTGTGATCTTAAAAACTGTACCGGCTGTGCTTTAATTTTTTCATCGACCACAATCTGGAAATATTCTGAATGAAAATTGGATTTCAAATCCAGTTTATCGACGATGCGAAGTGCAGCTTTCATCATCCCGGCGGAGCCACAAGCATAAATTTTTCGTTCTGCAAAGTCTGGCACCAGCTTTTGCAATAAGCTCTGTGTCAGATGCTGCTGGTATTCCACAGTATTGAAATGGTGATATTTCAAGTTTGGATGCATAAGAGCCAATGTTTTCAGTTCAGCATGAAAGGCATCATCTCGAGTGAAATAAATCAGGTCGATCTGTTCCAGAGATTGAATGACTGCTTTTTGCAGCAAGGAGTAAATGGCGGTAATACCACTGCCTGAAGCCAGGAATAAAATCGGCTGCGTGGATTTTTGCAATGTGAACTCACCTTGCGGCTGTGAAATTTCTATCACGGCACCAATTTGCATCAGACTTAAGGCACGTGACACTTTGCCCTGCTGTTTAACCGCAATGATCAGATCGCCATTTTTTAATACCGTCACTACAGAATAATGTCGCTGATGACGTACGCCATCAAGTCTGACGGTCACTGCAATATTCTGGCCGGCCTGAAATGACTTGGCTTTAAAATTATGATTTGGACGTAAGTGAATCTTGAAAAAGTCAGGGCTGATGGCTTGAATGCCCATAACGGCAGCCTTAACTTTTTTGATTGCCCAGGTTGGATGGATTTTTTCACCAATAAAATCAATGAAATCTTCCCGGATCCAATGCGGCTGATAGGTTGGCATGCTTGTCATTTTTATCCCCTTATCCGCAGACAGCTTCATTAATGTACAACTGTCTAATTATTATATTGCTCAGGATAAAGAATTTTCACATTCAGACCATGTCAATACAGGTCAAATTATGTGCCTAAGCCATATAATATGACTTTTTGTCGGACAATATCGTCTAAAAGTAGCGATCAAGGCGATATGGATTGAGAAAAAGCATTTTTAAATAGACAACGCTGCTTAGCCTGTACATAAAAAAACTGACCTCTATTCGAGATCAGTTTTTTAACTTCATGTTGGGATTTTCAGATTAAATGACGCTTTAACCTGCTGCCTGCTCCAAAAGAATAGTCCCATATAATTCACGCAGATCCTTTTTCAGCATTTTACCAGTACCACTGAGTGGGATCGTATCAACAAATACGACTCGGTCTGGAATCTGCCATTTGGCTACCTTGTCCGCATAATATTCCAGCAGATCAGTTTCACTTAGCTGGCTATCCGGTTTTTTAATGGCAATCAATACCGGGCGCTCATCCCATTTAGGATGCTGGGCGGCAATTACGGCAGCCATCGCAATTTCCGGATGCCCCATGGCAATATTTTCCAGCTCCACCGATGAAATCCATTCTCCGCCAGACTTGATTAGATCTTTAGAACGGTCACTGAGTTTCATAAAGCCATCCTGATCCAGCGTAGCAATATCGCCGGTATCAAACCAGCCGTCAGCAGTCAAAGCTGATTCTTCCTTGCCGAAATAATGGCTGATGACCCAATGCCCTTTGACCTGTAAATTTCCTGTGGTCTGTCCATCACGTTCAATTTCGTGCGTCCCTTTTTCTGTATCAGTCAAACGTAGGTCAACCCCGAATGGCGGACGGCCTTGGGACAGCCGAATCTGTAATTTTTCTTCATCAGACAGATGCAAATGTTTGGTCTTGAGCTGATTCGCTGTACCCAGTGGACTGATTTCCGTCATGCCCCAGGCATGGATCGTTTCACAATTAAACTGTTCTTTGAAAGCTCTTAGCATGGCCGGTGGACATGCCGATCCGCCCACTACATTCCGTTTTAGGCTTTCCAGTTTGGAGCCTGACTGGTTTGCGGCGGCAATCAAACCCTGCCAGATGGTCGGCACACCAAGTGCTACCGAAACCTGATAATTATCAATCAGGTTGACCAGACTGGCGCCATCCAGGCCCGGTCCAGGAAGGACCAAAGTGCATCCCACCATCGCAGCGGCATACGGTGTGCCCCACGCATTCACATGGAACATCGGCACCACAGGCAACATAATGTCGGCAGCCGAGACATTTAAGGAATCAGGTAAAATGATGGCATAGCTATGTAATACCGTAGAGCGATGGCTAAACAGCACACCTTTGGGATTGCCCGTGGTTCCTGATGTATAACACAGAGAGCTTGCCGAGTTTTCATCAAGTGTTGGCCACTCAAAATCTGCATTTTGGCCGGCAATCAGATCATCATAAAATTGTACTTCTGGTATCGCTTCTCTAACTGCCGGATCAGCTGCATCCAGACAGATAAAATGCTCGACTGAGCTCAACAGCGCTTTCACGGCTTTAATTAAAGGGACAAATGTTTTATCGAACAGCACCACGCGATCCGCAGCATCATTCATAATAAAAATCAGCTGTTCCGGAAATAAGCGCGGGTTAATGGTATGACAGACCAGGCCACTGCCAGAAATGGCATACCAGGACTCTAAATGGCGATGATTATTCCAGGCAATAGTCGCGACCCGATCTCCCTGCGCTAAGCCGAGTTGTTGTAATGCATTGGCAAAACGTTTCGAGTTTTGGTGAATTTCTCCCCAATTGGTCACTGTAATACTGGTATCGGTATTTTTGGAAATTACCTCGGTATCGGCATGATAGCGTCCTGCATGTTCAATCATGCTGCTGATCAGTAAAGGCTGAAACATCATATTTCCGAGCATTCTCCACTCCTTTGCGCTTGTTATTGGTCCGTATTTGCGTATCGTTGTTATAGTTGCATGATGGCTCGGTCTTAGACCGTCACTTACTTTTTATCATCATGTGGACCGAATTTAGCAAGGAAATCTAACTTTGTAAGTATCGAATTGTGACAAATTAAGCCAAGTGACTGAGGCGTATAAAAATGGGAATACAATTTATGTAGAGATAAAATTTCCACAGAAAATCTGAGATCTGATTTTCACTTTAATTGTCGTGCATCAAGACTCAAGCTTAAAAATAGAATGACAATAAGCCTAGTCCTCCCTTTTGTTATATTAAGCATCTTAAAATATGCTATAAATCAAAATAATTAGAACAGTTATAGTTCAAGAAAGTGTATGTATAAGTCTGAAAAACTGGCACAGAATATCCGTCAGATGATTGAAAATGGCGTATGGAAGGCACATGAAAAATTGCCTTCACTTCGCGAACAGACCCAATTATCTGGTTATAGCCTGATGACTGTACTCAATGCTTATCAGGAACTTGAAGCGCAAGGGCTGCTCTATGCCAAAGACAAATCGGGCTATTACGTTGCAGAACACACTCAAGCACTGCTCAATAGCAAACAGTCCACCCAGATTGGTTTAAATCCTAAAATTCAAATCAATTCGGTGGTATTTAATTATTTAAAATCGACTCAGTCAGCCGAAATTGTACCTTTTGGTTCAGCCTTTCCCAATGCAGAGCTGTTATATAACGCCAAATTTATGCAAATTCTGGCACAGCAGGCCAAAAGAAAAAGCAGTTACAACAATCAGAATCATATGCCGCCTGGCAATCAGGACTTGCGGCAACTGATTGCCAACCGTTATCAATTGCAAGGGATTACCTGCAATCCGGATGACATTGTCATTACGTCCGGCGCACTAGAAGCACTGAATCTATCTTTACAGGCCTTAACTCAACCCGGTGATTTTATTCTGTTGCAGCAAACCATATTTTATGGCGCTTGGCAGGCAGCCGAACGTCTGGGATTACAGGTGATTACGATTCCAGAACATCCACAGTTTGGCTTTGATCTGGAATCATTTGAACAGGCTTTAAAACAGTATCCGATCAAGGTTTGCTGGCTGATGCTGAATGCCCATAATCCGATTGGTTTTACCGTCAGTTCTGAAATCAAACAGAGAATCGCGGAACTTTTGTATGAATATCAGGTGTATTTAATCGAAGATGATGTTTATCAGGAATTAAATTATGGTGTAGCCAAGCCGTTACCCGTTAAATATTTTGATCAACATCAGATGGTGCTGCACTGTGCCTCATTTTCGAAAACGCTGGGAATGGGCGCACGTGTCGGCTGGGTGTATGCCGGTCCATTTTCCGATGCCATTCAGCACTTACAGCTCATGAGCACTTTAACGGTCAGCCCCTTACTTCAAAATGCGCTGGTCGAATTTATTTCACATCATCATTATGAAAAACATTTGCGGCATTTAAGGCAGCATCTGGAAAAATATAAAAAGAAATTTTATCAGGAACTTAAAGCACGTTTGGGAAGCATCTGTGAAATTTACTATTATTCAAGTGGTTATTTTCTCTGGATTGAATTACCTAAAGAAGTCGATGCCCAGCAGCTCTATGAACAATTACTTCAACAACATATTTCAATTGCCCCTGCACTGCTGTTTAAGCCTGAGCCTGCAAGCCAACATTATATTCGCCTGAATTGTTCGTTTGAATGGACAGCCAAGATTGAAGATGCAGTCAATCTGCTGGCAGAAACCATTCTTCAAAATAGCAAAAGCGCGGATTAATTCATCCACGCTTCTGTTACAGATCAGACTCTCTCATTGAAAGAAGTCTTAGAAGTTGTAAATAGCAACCGCATTAATTCGGTTGTCTTCACCTTTTGTACTGCCATTTGGTGCAGCACCCAATGCTTCACGTTCGCCATAGACATATTCCAGGCCGAAACTCAGCGGTTTTGTAGGGTTATAGAACACATTGGCCCAAGTCTGCCAAAGGTCTTTGTTCACTGCTGTTAGATTCAGACCAGGAGCAGCCAAATAACCAGTATCCTGATCAAAATTCATATAGCCATAACCCAATGTACCGCGCAATTTGTCATTAAACTGCTGGGTTAGGCCGACTGAAATTGAATCAAATTCGCTTTGTAATAAATCGCCATTTGCAGCAATCACACCCGTATTGGCATAAGACACAAAGCTGCTATCGCCTTTCACATGGTAATAGTCGGCTTTGAGCGTTGTACCCGGCACAACATCATACTTGGCACCTAAACCTACACCCCATGCCATTTTTTCATCTTCATTGACACGCTTTTCATTCCCCATCGCACGGGCACTGACTGTAAGATTATCAGCAAATTTATGATTTAAACGTGCTGTTAAAGCAGGTAGACGTTGTTTAATACCAGTAATGGTTGCATCTTTAGGATCTTCTACTGCAAATACCAGATTGGTTTCAGGACTGATGGTGCTGGTATAACGAACTTGTGGTGTCCGTTTAATTGAACCGCCAGCGTAAACCAATGCATCTACAGTTTCTGGAATATAATCTGGCACCGCAAAGTTCGACCAGGTTTGACCGATCAACCAGTTGGCATAGCTGATATAAGCATGACGGATACGCAAATTATCAAAGCTTGCGCCGCCCAGAAAATCCACTTCAACTTTACCGCTTAAAGCTTTATCTCCAGCACCGACTGGTGCTTTAAAATCCATGCCTAAACGGGTTGCAGCCAGAGTAGATTTAAATTCATCACTACGCTCACCGACACCTTCTAAAGGTACCGCATTAATCTGGTTATACATACGTGCTGCTGAACCACCTTCAGCCTGATAAGAGGCATCGGCACGAATATTTCCATAAAGATTAAATTCGGCACCACTGGCAATTTTCATGACAGGTTTGCTTGCTGGAGCGGGTGTTGCTGCAACATGTGCTGTGACCACGGCCGTCTGTCTTTGCTGTTGCTCAACTAGTGCGCGTAGAGCCTGAACTTCTTGGCGCAGTTGTTCAATTTCCTGCTGATTCGACTGAGCTGAGGTTTGTGCTTGAGTCGACAAGCTGATGCCCCCTAAACTCATTGCCATCATGCTCATCAGAACTGTGCGTTTGAATGTGATTGTTGGTTGATTAAATAATTGTGTCGTGTTCATCCTAAACTCGCTTTTTATTATGCGTTTCGATTCTAGCAACAGATCACCACCCGTTACGATGGCGATCTATATCATTGGGAATATTATCTTTATTGATTGAAATCTAACTTAATGTGTCGCTTCTTTTGCCAATGGATTCGGCTTCACATCAGGTGTTGCAAGGGCTTGGCCATCTACGGAAGTTTTTAAGTTCACCAGGAAAATTGCCAGCGCAGCGATTACGCCAGGAATCGCAATTGCAAAGAAGTTCATTTGATGCGGTAAATTCATGGTTAATAAAGCACCAGTGAGTACCGGCCCAACAATTGCACCAATACGTCCAATACCTGATGCCCAGCCCATACCGGTAGAACGTACTGTCGATGGATAATACTGCGCCACGAAGGTATAGAGCAGAATTTGTGAGCCAATCGTTGCAGCGCCTGCTACAGCAATCAAGGTATACAGAACGAATTGTGGACTGTTAAAACCAAGCAGAATCAATGCAATGGCACCACATAAGAACATGATAGTCAGCACTTTTTTGATATGGAATTTATCTGCGAGATATCCACCACCAATGGCACCTACCATACCGCCAATATTCAGTGCGAACAGGAAGATCATACTTGCACCCAGCGAGTATCCTGCCTGAATCATCAGTTTTGGCAACCAGCTACCCAAGGCGTAGACCATCAACAGGCACATAAAGAATGCCAGCCAGAACATAAAGGTACTGAAACTACGGCCTTGTTGAAAGAGTGCTTTTAATGGTGCCTCATCCCCTTTTTGTACTTCATTCAGTACAAACTGGGTGTCACTGTTGATGACCTGTGTCGGAGAAATTTTCTGAATAATAGTGTGTGCTTGAGCCGTCTGTTGCTTGTTGGTCAGGTACATCAGGGATTCTGGCAGATATTTCCATAGAATCGGCAAGATGAGCAATGGAACGCCTGCAAGCAGGAACATGATTTTCCAGCCAAATTGTGGCACCAACCATGCACCTAATAACGCAGAAGTCATCCCGCCAATGGCATAACCACTAAACATCAGGGCAACCAATGTACTGCGGATGCGTTTAGGCGCATATTCGGTCATCAATGCCACGACGTTAGGCATGACACCGCCAATTCCAAGGCCAGCCAGGAAACGTAAAATTCCGAACTCGACTGGTGATGTAGCAAAGGCACCGATAAAAGTAAATCCACTAAAAATGGCCACACAGATCATGATGGTTTTTTTACGGCCAAGTTTATCGGACAAGGTTCCGAAACTCATGGCACCGAACATCATCCCGAATAAGGCAGTACTGGCCAGCATTCCCGCTTGTACCGCACTTAGCGACCATTCTTGCATCAGTAGCGGCAACGCCACTCCATAGATGACCAGGTCATAACCGTCAAAAATAATGATCAGCAAACACCAGATCAAAATACCCCAGTGAAAGGGTGTGAATTTCGCTTCATCAATCAGCGTATTTATATTCACTTTATTTGTAGACATCTCCACCTCCTAATTGTGAAGTTCAACTTATGCTGCTCACAATGCAGAAAATAGGAAAAAATGTCTAAAACTGAATAGGCATGGCTTTATACCTATAAGGTCTGGGTAAAATTAAACTATTCAATTAATTAATAAATATATTATTCAATCATGAAGTTTTCTAAAACAGGTTGTTTTTATCACGTCCTCATAGGTTTTGGCGCTATATCATTCGCACAATTTTTAGCGATTAAAATACCGATCGATCGTATTTTAGCGCTTCAAGATCATAGACTTGATATACCGCATCAAACAGGTAACGAATGTATTCGCTTTCATCCATATTGCGCATGGCCATAAAGACAGGACTCACTGCAAAAGCATCTGCTAGAGGTACAAAGTTGAGATGGGCTAATTTAATGTTTTGCGCACTTTCCGGCACGATGCAGACGCCTTCTCCGGCAGCGACAAAGCCCAGTGCCAGCTGTAACTCACGGACAATCCGGATATTTTTCGGTTCCAGACCATACTCGGAAAATATGCCACGAACTTGGGTAGAGAAATTTGCCTTTCCAGTATTCGGATATAAGAACAGATGCTGATCGACCAGTTCAGATAAATGTATATTTTCACGATGAGCCAGTACATGACTTGAATGAGCCGCCACTACTAGGCGTTCTTCACGCAGCAACACCCGTTTCACTGCTGGATCTGAAATTCTCAAGCGTCCAAAACCGACATCAATTCTTCCCTCTTTCAGCGCCTGAATCTGTTCATAGGTATTCATTTCCATCATCTCGATTTTGAGATAAGGATGCTGCTGCTTAAATAAAAATAAAATCCGTGACAGCAAACCAAACAGTAAAGAGCCAACAAAACCGATGGTTATGGTGCGATCAGCAATGCCAATCCGTTTGGTCATCGATTTTATTTCTTCAGCATTAGACAAAAGTTTAACAGCGTGCTGATAGAAAAATTGACCGGCTTCGGTGGTTTTTAGCGGGCGGCTACCACGCTCAAATAGCTGAATATCGAGCTCTTGCTCTAGATTTTGGATTTGTCGGCTCAAAGGTGGTTGAGCAATAAACAGTTTTTCTGCCGCCTTGGTAAAACTTTGTTCTTCGACGACTGCGACAAAGTAACGCAAATGCCTGAGTTCCATATTCCTGCATACCTTTAAAGTATAAAAAAATGCTAAATCGATCTTAGACCAATCAACATTATTCTTTTAAGGTATATCAAGTCAAAACATTAAAGCAAGAATGTGAAGCGTAATTATGTATAAGTCAGTTGAAACCTTGCTGGTAGAAATTCCAACCATTCGCCCTCACAAGATGGCAGTGGCGACGATGCAAACCCAGACCCTGGTATTGGTCAAAATCACCACTGAAGATGGTTACATCGGTTGGGGTGAAGCAACAACTATCGGTGGCTTAGGTTATGGTGATGAAAGCCCGGAAAGCGTAAAAGTTAATATTGAAACTTATTTTGCGCCTCTTTTAAAAACATTATCCGGTTTAAATGTTGCACAGACATTACAAGCAATCAAAAAGAATATTAATGGTAACCGTTTTGCCAAATGTGCGATTCAGACTGCACTTTTAGACATTCAGGCACAACGTTTAGGTTTGCCATTAAGCGAAGTCCTCGGTGGCCGCTTACGTGACAGTATTCCAGTTCTTTGGGTATTGGCTTCTGGCAATACCGAAAAAGATATTGCGGAAGCAGAGAAAATGGTTGCGGCAAAACGTCACAACATTTTCAAACTGAAAATCGGTTCGCGTCCGGTAGAAGAAGATGTTGAACATGTGCTGGCAATTAAGAAAGCCTTAGGCAAAGACGTTTCAATCCGTGTGGATGTGAACCGTGCCTGGTCAGAACTGGAAGCGATTAAAGGCATTCAGTTATTGCAAGATGGCGGTGTTGATCTGATTGAACAGCCATGTGCAATTGATAACCTGGATGCCATGCGCCGTCTGACCCGACGTTTTGATGTTGCCATCATGGCAGACGAATCGTTAATGGGCCCGCACTCAGCGTATGAGATTGCCAAACAAAACGGTTCATCTGTTTTTGCAGTCAAAGTTGCCCAGTCGGGTGGCCTGATTGAAGGTTGCGAAGTAGGCAAGATTGCCAAACTTGCAGGTATTGACCTGTATGGCGGCACCATGCTGGAAGGCCCGGTAGGCACAATTGCTTCGGCACATGTGTTCTCTACTTTTGAAAGTCTGGCGTTCGGTACCGAGCTGTTTGGTCCTCTACTGCTGACTGAAGATATTTTGAAAACCCCACTCAACTATCAAAACTTTGAACTTGAGATTCCGAAAGGACCAGGTCTGGGGATTGAGTTGGATGAAAACAAGATTGACAACTTGCGTCGTCAGTAATTAGGAGAAACCCATGCTTTTTCACGTACGTATGGATGTAAACATTCCACGTGATCTGCCAGTTGAACAGGCAAACGAAATTAAGGCTGTTGAAAAGGCTTATTCACAGGAATTACAGCGTCAAGGCAAATGGCGTCATATCTGGCGCATCACGGGCCAGTACTCAAACATCAGTATTTTTGATGTTGAAAGCAATGAAGAGTTGCACAACCTGTTACAAGGCTTGCCTCTCTATCCTTATATGAACATTGAAGTAATGGCATTAAACCGTCACCCATCTTCAGTTCGAGATGACGACAGTTGATTGAATGAGCGGATTGGGAGTCACCGGATTCCCCTTCCAAATCGAAAACAGAGGGTACCTCAACAAGGATTGTGGCCAGCCAGATTTAGCCAGCCAATGAAAGCTAAAAAAGTGCGCCACTAAAAGATGAAAGACATACTTTAGGAGCAATAGTATGAATCGCCAAGAAATTGATGCATTAGTTAAGCAAATGAACGTTGATACAGCGACAGGTCCTGTAGATGAACGTGTACAACAAGTTGTTGTGCGTTTATTGGGTGACCTTTTCCAGGCTATCGAAGATCTTGATATTTCTCAGACTGAACTCTGGAAAGGTCTGGAATACTTTACTGATGCAGGTCAAGCTAATGAATTAGGCTTACTGGCTGCAGGTCTTGGTCTGGAACATTACTTAGACTTACGCGCGGATGAAGCAGATGCCAAAGCAGGCATTACAGGTGGTACACCACGTACCATCGAAGGCCCGCTGTATGTTGCAGGTGCACCTGAGTCAGTTGGTTTTGCGCGTATGGATGACGGTTCTGAAGAAGGCAAAATTCCGACCCTGATTATTGAAGGCACAGTGACCGATACTGACGGCAACATCATTGAAGGTGCAAAAGTTGAAGTCTGGCATGCCAACAGCCTGGGCAACTATTCGTTCTTTGACAAGTCGCAATCTGACTTTAACTTGCGTCGCAGCATCATTACCGCTGCAGATGGTCAATATACTGCATTGACTACAATGCCAGTGGGTTATGGCTGCCCTCCAGAAGGTACAACTCAGTTTGTACTGGACAAATTAGGCCGTCACGGTAACCGTCCATCGCACGTACATTACTTTGTATCTGCACCGGGTTACCGCAAGCTGACTACTCAATTCAATATTGAAGGCGACCAATACCTGTGGGATGACTTTGCATTTGCGACTCGTGAAGGCTTGGTGGCAACTGCGGTTGACGTGACTGATGAAGCTGAAATTGCAAAACGTGGTCTCAACGGTCCTTTCAAACACATTCAATTTGATATTGAACTTGTGAAAGAGAAACAAGACGCACCTTCTACTGAAGTTGATCGTCGCCGCGCTAGCGCTTAATACATTAAGAAGCGGGATATGCCGTGAGATATATCCCGCTGACTTCCCCCTTGGAAAGTCGGAGAAAGGACATGCCTCGTATTCCCGTAATTAACACCAGCCATTTAGACCGCATTGACGAATTACTGGTTGATGATTATGAATCTGGTGAATTTAAACTACACCGTTCAGTATTTACAGACCAGGCCCTGTTTGACCTTGAGATGAAATACATCTTTGAAGGCAACTGGGTTTATCTAGCACATGAAAGCCAGATTCCAAACAATAACGACTTCTATACTACCTATATGGGTCGTCAGCCGATCATCATTGCACGTAACCGTCAAGGTGAACTGAATGCCATGATCAATGCCTGTTCGCATCGCGGTGCACAATTGTGCCGTAACAAGAAAGGCAATAAAGCAACTTATACTTGCCCATTCCATGGCTGGACGTTTAATAACTCCGGCAAGTTATTAAAAGTTAAAGATCCGGCTGAAGCGGGTTATTCAGACTGCTTTAACAAAGACGGTTCCCATGACCTGAAAAAGGTTGCGCGTTTTGAAAGCTATAAAGGTTTCCTGTTCGGCAGCTTGAATCCGGATGTCCCTGCTCTGGAAGAATACCTGGGTGAAGCGACTAAAATCATTGACATGATCGTGGATCAGTCTGAGCAAGGTCTGGAAGTTTTACGTGGTTCTTCGACTTATACCTATGAAGGTAACTGGAAGTTGACTGCTGAAAACGGTGCTGATGGTTATCACGTGTCTGCTGTACACTGGAATTATGCTGCAACGACTCAGCAACGTAAAGAAAAAGAAGCTGGCGACAACATCCGTGCCATGAGCGCAGGTGCATGGGGCAAACAAGGCGGTGGTTCTTACGGCTTTGAACACGGTCACATGCTGCTTTGGACGCAATGGGCTAACCCGGAAGACCGTCCTAACTTTGCCAAGAAAGATGAATACACTGCGCAATATGGCGAAGCTATGGCGAAGTGGATGATCGAACGTTCACGTAACCTGTGTATCTATCCAAACGTTTACTTCATGGATCAGTTCGGTTCACAAATCCGTGTCCTGCGCCCGATTTCTGTCGATAAGACTGAAGTGACGATTTACTGTATCGCGCCTGTGGGTGAAGAGCCTGAAGCGCGTACCCGTCGTATCCGTCAGTATGAAGATTTCTTTAACGCTTCAGGTATGGCGACACCAGACGATCTTGAAGAATTCCGTGCTTGTCAGGCAGGTTATGCCGGTATCGCGCTGGAATGGAACGACATGTGCCGTGGTTCTAAACACTGGATTCAAGGTCCGGATGATGCTGCCAATGAAATCGGTTTAAAACCAAAACTGTCTGGTATTAAAACTGAAGATGAAGGTCTATACCTGTCTCAGCACCAGTACTGGTTAGAATTGATCAAAAAAGGTATTGCGACCGAGAAAGAAATTGCAGCATCCACTGAAGGAGAAAACGCATGAGCGACATCACTTTAGAAAATATTGCTCAGTTCCTGTATCAAGAAGCCCGCTTTTTAGATGATGAACAATGGGATGACTGGTTAACTTGTTATGCCCCTACTGCGTCTTTCTGGATGCCAGCTTGGGATGATGATGACAAGCTGACCACAGATCCACAGTCTGAAATCTCGTTGATTTACTACCCGGATCGTCAAGGACTGGAAGACCGTGTGTTCCGTATCAAGACTGAACGTTCGTCTGCAACCATGCCGGACACACGTACCTGCCATAACCTCAGCAATATTGAAATTGTAGAACGTGATGGCGACAAAGTGACTGTACGTTTTAACTGGAATACTCTGAGCTTCCGTTACAAAACAAGTTACAGCTACTTCGGTATGTCTCGTTATGAAATCGATTTCTCAGGCGATAAACCGCAAATTTTAAGCAAATACGTGGTACTGAAAAACGATTACATCAACCAGGTTATCGACATTTATCACCTCTAAGACTGTTTATACAGCTAGGTTATGCCTTTCGGTCAGATGGAAAATTGGCTGAAAGGCTCAGTTACAAAGATTTATATAGGATATTCAGCCATGTCAAACCACAATGTTGCACTTCAATTTGAAGATGGCGTTACACGTTTTATTTCTGTTTCAGATGGTGAAACACTGTCAGATGCAGCCTACCGTCAAAAGATCAATATTCCTTTGGACTGCCGTGATGGTGCTTGTGGAACGTGTCGTGCGTTTTGTGAATCAGGTTCTTATGACATGCCTGAAGAAACTTATATTGAAGATGCTTTAACTCCTGAAGAAGCCGCTGAAGGCTTTATTCTGGCTTGCCAATGTAAACCGACTTCAGATGCAGTGTTCCAGATTCAGGCCTCTTCAGAAGTTTGCAAAACTGAAATTCATGAATTCCAGGGTACGCTGGCTCGTGTCGAAAACCTGTCTGATTCGACTATTACTTTTGACATCCAGTTAGATGAAGGTCAACCGGACATTCACTTCCTTGCTGGTCAATATGTCAATGTCGGTATTCCGGGCACGACTGAAACCCGTTCATATTCATTCAGCTCAAAACCGAGTGACCGTTTGACCGGTTTCGTAGTACGTAACGTACCGAACGGCAAAATGAGTGAATTCTTAAGTAAAAATGCCAAAGCTGGCGACAAGATGACTTTTACCGGTCCATTTGGTAGCTTCTACCTGCGCCCTGTGACCCGTCCTGTCTTGATGCTGGCTGGTGGTACAGGTATTGCACCATTCATGTCGATGCTGCAAGTGCTGGAAGAAAAAAATTCAGAACATCCAGTGCGTTTAGTATTTGGTGTGACCAATGATTTCGACTTGGTAGCGATTGAAAAACTGAACGAACTGCAAGAAAAATTCCCGTGGTTCGAATACCGTACAGTAGTTGCTAACCCAGAATCTGCACATGAGCGTAAAGGCTATGTCACCGGTCATATCGAAAACGAATGGCTAAATGGCGGTGATGTAGATGTCTACCTGTGTGGCCCTGTACCAATGGTTGAAGCGGTTCGCGGCTGGCTGGATGCTGAAGGCGTAAAACCTGCAAGCTTCCTGTTTGAAAAATTCTCTGCCAACTAATAGAGGGAATTTGTTCAATGTCTAATCGTCAAAGATTTGAAAATAAAGTCGTAATCGTGACCGGTGCCGCGCAAGGCATCGGTCGTGGTGTCGCGCTGCAAGTGGCGAGCGAAGGTGCTCAAGTCGTCATGGCTGACCTTTCCCCTTATGTGGAAGAAGTTCTGGCTGAAATTGAAGCGACTGGCGGTGATGCGATTACCGTGAAAGCCAATCTGGAAACGTTTGCTGGTGCCCAGTCAGTCGTTGAAAAAGCCCTAGAAACCTATGGCCGTGTCGATGCGTTAATCAACAACGTGGGTGGCGCGATCTGGATGAAACCTTTCGAAGAATTTTCTGAAGAGGAAATTATCAAGGAAGTGAACCGTTCATTGTTCCCGACGCTGTGGTGCTGCCGTGCAGTACTTCCGGAAATGATTAAAAATCAGAAAGGTACCATTGTAAACGTATCTTCTATTGCGACACGCGGCATTAACCGTGTGCCATATTCGGCATCGAAAGGTGGTGTGAACGGCCTGACCGCTTCCCTTGCCTTTGAACATGCTAAAGACGGAATCCGTGTCAATGCAATCGCGACAGGTGGTACTGAAGCACCACCACGTAAAGTACCGCGCAATGCCAATCCACTGACTGAATCTGAAAAGGAATGGATGCAGCAAGTGGTTGATCAGACCATTGACCGTACTTTCATGGGACGCTACGGTACGATTCAGGAGCAAGTGAATGCGATTGTATTCCTGGCTTCCGATGAATCATCTTATATGACAGGTACCGTGGTACCAGTCGGTGGTGGTGATCAAGGCTAGTCCTGATCATCACGATTTTTAACAGGCTCATGGTTCGACGCAAGGAGGCACATCACCAATGAATACCCTGTTTCAGACATTAAAAAATGATTGGTCAATTTCAGCAACTGTTGCAGGATTTTTAGCAGTGCTGATTTCCTATTCAGGGCCACTGATCATTTTTTTCCAGGCGGCGCAGCAAGCCCAGGTTTCCCCGGACATGATGATTTCATGGATTTGGGGAATTTCTATTGGTGCTGCACTCGCAGGTATCTTTTTATCGATTAAATACAAAATACCTGTCGTCACCGCCTGGTCTGCACCCGGAACGGCTTTATTAGTCACGCTGTTTCCTGATATTTCGCTCAATGAAGCGGTTGCTGCCTATATCACCTCTGCCGTGGTGATTTTTTTCATTGGGATTACCGGTTATTTCGACAAATTGCTGTCCTGGATTCCCCAGGAAGTCGCTGCCGGAATGATGGCGGGGATTTTACTGCAGTTTGGTTTAGGGTTGTTTACCGCGACCGATACCATGCCCTATATCGTCTTTGGCATGCTGGCGGTATTTTTGCTGGCCAAGCGTTTCAGTCCACGTTATGCCATGGTCTGGGTGCTGGTTGCCGGTGTGGTTTTAAGCATGTTATTGGGTAAGATTAACCCGGTCACAGCAGATTTCAGTCTGGCGATTCCGCAATTTATTGCACCAGAATGGACCTGGAGTTCAACCCTGAATCTGGCCCTCCCCCTGATTCTGGTCAGCCTGTCTGGCCAGTTTTTACCGGGAATGGCGATTATCAAACTCAGTGGTTATGACATGCCCGCCAAGCCAATTATTAGTGCAACCAGTATTGCCTCGCTTGCAGTGGCCTGTGTAGGTGGTATCACGATTGTCTTGGCCTCGATCACAGCTGCTTTGTGTCTGGGGAAAGATGCCCACGAGCTGAAAGAAAAGCGTTATATCGCTGGTGTGGCGAATGGGCTTTTTTACATTTTAGGCGGCTTATTTGCCGGCAGCATTGTCATGCTTTTTAGCCTGATGCCCAAAGAATTAATTGCGGCTTTGGCAGGACTGGCATTACTGGGTGCGATTGCCACCAACATTTCCGTGGCCATGGGCAAAGAGTCGCAACGTGATGCAGCACTGATCACCTTTTTAGCGACTGCTTCCGGCATGCATTTCTTGGGACTGAGTTCAGTCTTTTGGGGAATTTGCATTGGCCTGGTAGCACATTTTCTGCTGTCACAGAAAAACCGTAACGCAGTTCCGGTTACAGCATCAGATTCAAAACGAGTTTAAAGACATCCATCAGTTTAGGATATGTAAGGACCAGATTATGATAGATAAAAGTTCATTATCATTGAAAGAAGCACTCTCCCAGATCAAGGACGGTTCTACCATTATGATCGGTGGTTTCGGTACAGCGGGTCAGCCTG
This sequence comes from Acinetobacter lwoffii, assembly GCF_024129355.1. GTDB lineage: Bacteria > Pseudomonadota > Gammaproteobacteria > Pseudomonadales > Moraxellaceae > Acinetobacter > Acinetobacter lwoffii_I. The sequence goes on from NZ_JAMXXP010000011.1 coordinate 75,250, forward strand.
CTGAACTGATTGATGGTCTGATCGAATTGGGTATTAAAGACCTGATTATTGTCAACAATAATGCCGGTAATGGCGATTATGGTCTGGCGAAACTGCTTAAAGCGGGCGCTGTGCGTAAAATTATCTGTTCTTTCCCGCGTCAGTCAGATTCCTGGGTATTTGACGAACTCTATCGTGCAGGCAAGATCGAACTGGAACTGGTGCCGCAAGGTAATCTGGCTTGCCGTATTCAGGCAGCAGGTATGGGCTTAGGTCCAATCTACACGCCTACCGGTTTTGGTACTTTGCTGGCTGAAGGCAAACCGACCATGAACTACGAAGGTAAAGACTACGTTTTAGAAAATCCAATTAAAGCTGACTTTGCTTTAATTAAAGCTTCTAAAGGCGACCGTTGGGGCAATCTGGTCTACCGTAAATCTGCGCGTAACTTCGGCCCGATTATGGCGATGGCTGCGGATGTGACGATTGCTCAAGTTTCTGAAGTGGTTGAACTGGGTGCACTGGATCCGGAACACATCATCACCCCGGGAATTTTTGTTCAACACGTTGTTCAAGTTAAACCTGCACAATAATTGGCATCGGAGATAAATAATGAGCTATAGCAAACTGACCCGTGACCAGATCGCTGAACGTGTGGCACAAGATATTCCTGATGGCGCTTATGTGAACCTCGGTATTGGTTTACCGACCAAGATTTCCAGCTACCTGCCAAGCGATAAAGACGTCTTCCTGCATTCTGAAAATGGCCTGTTGGCTTTCGGTCCTCCTCCTGCTGAAGAAGACCGCGATCCTGAGCTGATTAATGCTGGTAAAGAATTCGTAACTTTACTTGAAGGCGGTTCATTCTTCCATCATGGTGATTCTTTCGCGATGATGCGTGGCGGTCACTTAGACATCGCCGTACTGGGCGCGTTCCAGGTCGCTGAAAATGGTGACTTGGCTAACTGGCATACCGGTGCACCGGATGCAATTCCAGCAGTCGGCGGTGCGATGGATCTGGCTGTGGGCGCGAAGAAAGTCTTTATTACGACTGACCACGTGACCAAAAAAGGCGAGCCAAAAATCGTGGCTGAACTGACGTATCCGGCTACTGGCTTGAAATGTGTCGACCGTATCTATACCGACCTCTGCGTGATTGATGTCACCCCTGAAGGGATGAAAGTGATTGAGAAAGTTGAAGGTCTGTCATTTGAAGAATTGCAGTCATTGACTGGTGCCAAACTGATTGATGCGACTCAATCAAATTAAGGGGAAGTCCCTCCTTTATTAAAGGAGGGATTTAGGGAGGATTTGAGGAATAAAACTACTTCATTAAATCCCTCCCAACCTCCCTTTAAAAAGGGAGGAGTTTTCTTCTTTTAAATATGTGAGCAAATACACAATGAAAAACGCATATATTATCGATGCCATCCGTACCCCATTCGGCCGTTATGCCGGTGGTCTCGCGCCTGTCCGTGCAGATGACTTAGGTGCGCTGCCAATTAAAGCTTTGATGGAACGTAATCCAAGTGTGAACTGGGAACAGGTCGATGACGTGATCTATGGCTGTGCCAATCAGGCCGGTGAAGACAACCGTAACGTCGGTCGTATGTCTTCTCTGCTTGCAGGTTTGCCTTATCAGGTACCAGCGACGACCGTGAACCGCCTGTGTGGTTCATCGATGGATGCCATCGCAATGGCAGCACGTGCGATTAAAGCCGGTGAAGCGAATCTGATTATTGCTGGTGGTGTAGAAAGCATGTCACGCGCCCCATTCGTGATGGGCAAGTCAGAAACGGCGTATGGCCGTAGCCAGAAGATTGAAGACACCACCATGGGATGGCGTTTTATCAATCCGAAACTGAAAGAAATGTACGGCGTAGAAACCATGCCGCAAACGGCTGAAAATCTGGCGGAACAGTTCAACATCAACCGTGAAGACCAGGACAAGTTTGCCTTGACCAGCCAGCAACGTACTGCAGCAGCACAGGCCAAAGGTTTCTATAAAAATGAAATTATTCCTGTAGTGATTCCACAGCGTAAAGGCGATCCGGTGGTTGTCGATACTGATGAACATCCGCGTGCATCTACCACTGCAGAAGCTCTGGCAAAACTGAAGCCTGTGGTGAAAGCAGAGGGGACGGTAACGGCGGGTAATGCTTCAGGGATTAACGATGGTGCAGCTGCCCTGTTGATCGCGTCTGATGAAGCAATTGCTCAACATGGCTTAAAACCACGTGCCAAAATTATTGGTTCAACCGTCGTTGGTGTTGAACCACGTATCATGGGCTTTGGTCCAGCACCTGCCATTAAGAAATTACTGGCGCAAACCGGTCTGACTTTAGAGCAGATGGATGTGATCGAGCTGAATGAAGCTTTTGCAGCACAAGCTTTGGCTTGTACTCGTGACCTTGGCATTGAAGATGGTTCAGAGAAAGTCAATCCGAATGGTGGTGCAATTGCTTTGGGCCATCCACTTGGTGCATCTGGCGCACGCTTAGTCACAACCGCACTCAACCAGCTGGAACAAACTGGCGGTAAATACGGTCTTTGTTCAATGTGTATTGGTGTCGGTCAAGGCATCGCTTTGATTATTGAACGCGTTTAATCCTCATTCAAAGTCCCCCTTTCATAAAGGGGGATTTAGGAGGATTTATAAGATTAAGGACTTAAAAAATGCCAACATTTACATCCAACGATGCCCAGATCAATTACCAGACTTTTGGTGATGCCAGCAAACCTGCCCTGGTTTTTTCTAACTCATTGGGCACTAAATTCAGCATGTGGCAACCACAAATTGAATTTTTCCAGCAGGACTATTTTGTCGTGTGTTATGACACCCGTGGTCATGGAGCTTCCTCTGCACCGCAAGGTCCGTATAGCCTGGACCAGCTAGGACAGGATGTAGTGAATCTGCTGGATCACCTGAACATCCAGAAAGCGGCATTCTGTGGCATTTCTATGGGTGGTTTAACCGGTCAATGGTTAGCGATTAACAAACCTGAACGTTTTAGCCACGTGATTATCTGCAACACAGCAGCAAAAATCGGTCAGGAACAGGCCTGGAATGACCGTGCCGCCCTCGTTCGTGAACAAGGTTTACAACCGATTGCATCTACTGCAGCATCACGCTGGTTTACCGATCCCTTTATCCAGAGCAACGCAGCGACAGTTGCAGAACTTTCAAACGACCTTGGAGCTGGCAGCCCGGAAGGTTATGCAAGTTGTTGCGAAGCTTTGGCTAAGGCGGATTTACGTGAACAGATTAAAACCATTTCAGTGCCGGTACTGATTGTGGCTGGTCAGCAAGACCCTGTGACGACGGTTGCAGATGGTCAAGCCATGCAAGCTGAAATTTCACAAAGCCAGTTGTTTGAAATCAATGCCTCGCACATTTCCAATGTGGAGCAACCTGAAGCCTTTAATCAGGCAGTTCAGAAATTTATTGCAGCTTAAATACTAGAGGCAAAGAAAAAGCCACTGTTGATCAGTGGCTTTTTTATGCTTAGATTTAAAAAACTGGTTCTACATCAGGCCCAGATCACTAAAATCGCTGCAATCACTACTAAGCCCAGACCCCAATGCTCGGTACGTGCCAGTTTTTCTTTAAAGAAATATGCCGAAATCAGCATACTAAACAGAATCTCAATTTGTCCTAAGGTTTTCACGACCGGCACACTCATCATGCTCATGGCAGTAAACCAGCCTAGTGATGCCATAAAACTGCACACACTCACTTTAAAAGTTAAGCCCAGACGCTGCCACATGGCCACTAAAGTCTGGCGGCTGAATAGGCTTAGATAAAGCAGCATACTCAGGCACTGAAAACTGATCACCATTAACAACACCCAGGCCGCACGATGCAAGGTTGGTAAAGTGGTTAATTCTAAACTGGCTTCGCGTACCAGTAGTGAGGTAATGGCAAAACTTAAACCGCTTCCGATGCCAATAGCCAGTGTTCTGGCTGAAAACCCACTGACCTGTTGGCCTTTACTCAATAAAAATACCGCATATCCGCCTAGTGCCACACCAATCCACGCCAGGAATGACAAATGATCCGCTAAAAAGGTCACGCCGATAATGGCGGCTAAAATGGCTTCGCTTTTCGCCAACCCCACTCCAACGGCATAATTTTTTTGCTTGAACAGTTGCACCATCAGTGCCGTAGCTAAAATCTGACTGCAACCCGCAATTACTACATAGATCCAAAACTTTGGGGTGAAGTGAGCCACACTTTCAACCGGCTTGAAATAATACAGGCTGCTCAGGTACAGCACAGCAAATGGCAAGCCAAAAATAAAGCGTGCCAGGGTGACTCCCCACACATCCACCGTGGTACTAAGCTGTTTTTGAAAGGCGTTACGCCAAGCCTGCATAAATGCAGCCATTAAAGTGAAGAAAATCCAGCTGAATGCCATCTACTGATCGCTATTACCTCAAAAGTAAATTAATTCTATGCCTTAGTAAAAGCGCTGACTAATTAAAAATAGGATACTCGCCGATAGCGGAAAGTTTGGATTACTTTCTAAATTCACTCACTAATTTGGCAAGTTGCTCCATTCCATCAAAGGTGGTTGGAATCTTGTCATCAGATGAAACTAGCGGTGAAAAGATAATATTTTCAAATTTCTCAAAGCCTGCTGCATTTTTCTTATGCAGTTTTTCTGAATCTTCAGCATAGTTATGGATGAACTGACACAGTGCCATGCGAAGTTCTAGCTGCATCATTTGAGATTGGACTGCTCTTTTGTCTTGTAAAGAAATTTTTAAAAGATATAACGTAATTAAAATTAAAGTAATGAAGGGAATAGAAATAAACCACATACCAGTAGGTAGCTTTCCATCAAAATAGAAAAATGCTCCAATTAATGCACCTAATTCCACAAAAGGTATAGAAAACATTGTTGCTGCAACAAAGCTATAAGTACCTTTTGCATTATCTAACTCTATTTTTTTCTGATCATAAAGCTCTTTAAAACCTTTATTGAGCAAAACGAAATCATAAGTTTGTTTATTTTTTTCAAGACGCTTTTCTAATTCTGATACTTCACTTTTTTTAGATTCAAATGTACTAGTCCAAGCATCAATTTTTTCTATATTTCTGTGATTAGACTCTAAATATTCAATATATTTTGAAAAATGATCAGGTGTTAAAGTTTCAATTATTTTTTGAAAATTTGGATTAGAATAAACTTTACTTAACAGTTTAAATGGCAATTTATCTATAAAAGAAAAAATATAATTTACTTCAGGACTGAATTTATTTGCATTATTTTCAATAAAATCAAAAAAGGATTTTTGAAAAGAGTATCTATAATCTTTCCTAAACATTACTTCTTTATAATATGCATAGATTAGATCTCTTGCGAAAGTAAAAAATTGTTTATACTAGCCCCATGAAATATGAAAATTTAACTAGATTTAATGATGGGGAATTTAAACGACT